>CAZONQ010000135.1:0-5058 GCA_964581125.1 uncultured Ornithinimicrobium sp. | reverse complement strand
GGTCGCGGCGGCGGTCGCGCCGGCGCTCACGAGGCCGCCCCGACGAGCTGCGCACCGATGCGGGCGGTGCGGCGGTGGGCCTGCAGGCCGGCGAGGGCCTGCTGGACGCGGGTCCACGTGGCCGGCTCGGCGGGGACCAGCGGCAGCCGGACGCCGGCGCCGCTGATCCCGAGGCAGGCCAGCGCGGCCTTGACCGGCACCGGGTTGGTCTCGACGAACATCGCCTCCATGAGCGGACCGAGCAGCGCGGCCCGGTCGCGCGCGCCGGCGAGGTCTCCGGCCAGCGCGGCGTGCACGAGCTCGGCCGTCTCGACCGGGGCGACGTTGGCGACGACCGACACCAGGCCCTGCGCGCCGACCGCGACCGACGCGAGCGCGAGGTCGTCGTCGCCGGCGAGGACCGTGCGGCCCGCCGGGGCCTCCTGGCAGAGGCGGGCCATCTGCCGCAGGTCGCCGGAGGACTCCTTGAGCCCGACGACCTGGTCGACCGACCACAGCGCGCGAACGGCCGCGGGCGTGAGGTTGAGGCCGGTGCGGCCGGGCACGTTGTAGGCCACGACGGGCAGCCCGGGGGCCGCCTGCGCGACCGCGCGGTAGTGCGCGACCAGCCCGCCGACCTGCGGCTTGTTGTAGTAGGGGGTGACGACGAGCAGCCCGTCGGCGCCCGCGGCGGCGGCCTGGGCGGACAGCTCGCACGCCCGGTCGGTGTCGTTGTGGCCGGTGCCGACGAGCACCCGCACGCGCGGGTCGGCGGCGCGGGCCAGCTCCACGGCCTGGCGCACCAGCGCGTGCCGCTCGACGTCGTCGACGGTCGCCGCCTCGCCCGTCGAGCCGAGGACGAGCAGGTGGTCGACGCCGTGCCCGTCGGCGAGCACGTGGTCGACGAGCCGTGCGAACGCCGCGTGGTCCACCCGGGGCTTTCGCGCGTCCCCCGACGCGCCGGTGCCGGCCAGGAACGGCGTCGCCAGCGCGACGGTCAGGCCGGTGAACGGGGGGACGCTCGAGGTGGTGGGCATGGCTTCCTCTTCGTGGTGGGGGTGGTGCGACCTACGCGCCCGCGGGGGCGAGCAGGGCCTGGAGGTGGTCCTCGGCGAGGTCGTCGAGGGTGTGGACGCCGGGGCCGCGGCCCAGCAGCCAGCGGGCGGCGGTGAGGGCGCCCTCGGCGAAGAGCTCCCGGCCGTGGGCGGCGTGCCGCAGCGTGATGGTCTCCAGCGCGGAGCCCGCGACGACCTCGTGCTCGCCGACGACAGCGCCGACGCGCAGGCTGGTCGTCTGCACGTCCTCGGCCGGGCGGCCGGCGCCCGCCGCGAGCGACTCGCGCAGCGCGATCGCCGTGCCGCTCGGCGCGTCCGCCTTGCCGCGGTGGTGGACGTCGGTGACGGCGAGGTCGACGGGCACGGGGGCGTGCGCGGCATACCCCCCGAGCACGCGGGCCAGCCGGCTCACCAGGGCGACGCCGACCGAGAAGTTGGGGGCGACGAGGACCCGGGCGGAGGGGGACAGGCCCCCGAGCAGCTCCCGGTCCCAGCCGGTGGTGCCGAGGACGAGCGGCGTGCCGGTGCGGTCGGCCCACGCCAGGTGGTCGGCGACCGCGGCCGCCGCGCTGACGTCCACCGCGACGTCGACCGGCTCCTGCGGCACGGGGCCGCGGCCGACCGCCCAGGCGACCCGCAGGTCGTCCGAGGCGTCGGCGGCGGCCCGCACGGCCGCGCCGAGGCGGCCGGTGCCGAGGAGTCCGATCGTGGTGGGCATGACGTCGAGTATGACGTGTCCCGGGGGCCTCTGAGGACCACGTCTTCGCAGGTCAGAGAGGGTTTACGGGCAAAGGGCCCCGACGCGGGACGATCGTGCCGCGGGACGGCCCCGAGCGGGCGGGGGCGTGCGGCGAAGCGGGGAAAAGTCGGTAAGGCCCCGTCGGGGCCGCGCGGGTCAGGGACGCACGAGCCCGGTGCGGTAGGCGAGGGCGACGAGCTGCGCGCGGTCGTGGGAGCCGGTCTTCATGAGCAGCCGCGAGATGTGCGTCTTCACCGTCGACTCGGAGACGAAGAGCATCGAGGCGAGCTCGGTGTTGGTCGGGGCCGTGCCCATGTGCCGCAGCACCTCGATCTCGCGAGGGGAGAGGTTCTCCAGGGTGGGGCGGCCCATCGCGTCGACGGGCGCGGAGGCACGCAGGGTGTCGATGACCTTGGCGGCCACGCTGCTGTCGATCCAGGCGCCCCCGTCGCCGACGGCGCGGACGGCCTCGGCGAGCACCGCCGGCGCCGCGTGCTTGAGCATGTAGCCCGACGCGCCCGCCCGCAGCGCGGCGTAGAGCGAGTCGTCGTGGTCGAAGGTGGTGATGACGAGCACGGCGGTGACCGCGTCGGGGTCGTCCCGGTCGGCGGTGATCCGGCGGGTGGCCTCGATGCCGTCGATGCCCGGCATCCGCACGTCCATGACGACGACGTCCGGCCGCTCGCGCTGGGCCAGGGCCACCGCCTGCACGCCGTCCTCGGCCAGGCCCACCACGCGGAGGTCCGGCTCGGCGGACAGCATCATCGCCAGCCCGTCGCGCACCTCCCGCTGGTCGTCGGCGACCACCACGTCGAGCCTCACGGCCGGCCCACCTGCTCGTCCTCGTGCCGGTCGGCGCCGCGCGGGGCGTCCTCGGTGCGCGGGCGCCCGTGGACGGGTCGGCCGTCGACCGCCCCCGGGGCGTGCAGCGGCGGCGACAGCGGCAGGGTGGCGGTGGTGACGAACTCGTCCCCGACCCAGCCGGACTCGAAGGTGCCGCCCATGAGCGCGACCCGCTCGCGCAGGCCGTAGAGGCCGGTGCCCGACCCGTGCGCGCCGGGGAGGGCGCCCTCGTGCCCGTTGCGCGTGCGGACCTGGATCTGCAGCCTGCCCGGCTGCCAGCTCTCGAAGACGTCGACGACCGCGCCGCGGCCGGCGTGCTTCATCGCGTTGGCCAGGGACTCCTGGACCACGCGGTAGCCCGCCAGCCCGACCGAGGCGTCGAGCGCGACGGCCGCGCCGCCGCGGTGGATCTCGACGACGAGGCCGCTCTGCCGGGTGAGGTCGGCGAGGCGCTCGACGTCGGCCAGCCCCGGCTGGGAGCTGCTCTCGCTGCCCTCGTCGCCCTCGCTGCCGTCGTCGCGCAGGGCGCCGAGCAGGCGGTGCAGCTCGCGCATGCTCTGCGACCCGGTGCTCTCGATCGTCGTCAGCGCGCGCTCGACCGTCTCCAGCCGCGGCTCGTCGGGCAGGTCCCGGCCCACGCCGTGGGCGATGGCCCGGGCCCCGGCGGCCTGCAGCATCATCGCGCTCACCGAGTGGGCGAGGATGTCGTGCAGCTCCCGGGCGATCCGCTGCCGCTCCTGGTCGGCGGCCTGCTGGCCGCTCTCCTCGAGCTGGTCCCGCAGCCCGGCCGCGGTGAGGTGGGCGACGTGCTCGCGCCGCCCCACGAGCCACACGGTCACGGCCACGCCGGCCATGACGAGCGACCCGAAGACGGCGTCGGGCGGGCTGTAGCCCAGCGTGATGCCCATCATCGCCGCCAGCGAGCCGGCCCCCAGGACCAGCGCCAGCCGGGTGGCCCACCCGCGCGTCGCCGTGCTCGCCGCGGTGTAGAGCGCGACGAGCGTGCCGATCATGCAGAGGCTGAAGTGCGCGGCGACCGCCAGCGTCACGGTGAGCGCGGACATCCAGACGAGGACGGCCATCGGGAAGCGGTTGCGCAGCAGGAGCACGCTGTAGACGACGGCCAGGAGGACGGCGAACTGGCTGATCGAGACGTCCCAGGTCCCGAACATGAGCCAGTGGTGGCCGTCGCGGCGCTCGGCCCGGGGGACGGCCATGAAGAGGTCGAGGGCGAAGGCCATGACCGTCACCACGACGAAGCCCGCCCGCCGCACCGCCGGGGCGGACGCGTGGGCGCCTCGGTGCGGCATACCCTGCTCCTTCCCTGACGAGTGGCCCCGAAGTCCATTCCTAGCAGAGCAGGGCCGCGGAAGGGTACCTTCTGCGCAGGTCGGGACGGGTGCGCTCGTCCCTGCCGCCCCCTGCTGCGGCAGGGACGAGCGCGCGTGCGTGGCGTCGACGCCGCGGTCGCCCTTCGACCACCGCGTCACGGCCCGGCCGGACGGCGAGCGAGGCCGGCAGGGGAGGGAGCCGGTCGCGCATCCGTCACCGCCAGCCCGGCCTGGTGCGGGCCTGGCGCCGGTGCACACCACAATTCTGGGTGCCGACTGGGTGCCGCACGTCATCCTGTGGACTGATTTGTCGGGTCCTGCGGCTGTGCATGTGGCAGTCTGGGCGCCACGTCCTCCGCTGGCCGGGCGGGGGACCGAGCCGCGAGGAGGAGCCGATGGAGCGGGTGCAGGTCGAGCTCGACACGGAGGGGGCGGGCCGGGGCGCCGTCATCCGCTACGGCCACTGGGGCCGGCCGCTGCTCGTCTTCCCCTCCGAGGCCGGCCGCGCCTGGGACTTCGAGAACAACGGGGTCGTCGACGCGGTCGCCCCGCTCGTCGAGGCCGGTCGCGTCAAGATCTACTGCGTCGACAGCTTCGACCACCTCACCTGGTCGGACAACAGCCTGCCGACCGAGGAGCGCGCGCGGCGCCACGCGGTCTACGAGCGGTGGATCCTCGGCACGGTCCTGCCACTCATCGACCAGGACTCGCCAGGCCACGCCGGCGTGGTGACGACCGGCTGCAGCATGGGTGCCTACCACGCGGTCCACATGGGCCTGAAGCGTCCCGACCTCTTCCCGGTCGCGATCGGCCTCTCCGGCAACTACGACCCGACGTCCTGGCACGGCTGGGGCGACCTGGGCGAGGCCACCTACTTCGCCAACCCCTGCGCCTACGTCCCCGGCATGGAGGGCGGCCACCTCGACTGGGTGCGCGCCCACGCCAACATCCTGCTGGTCGTCGGGCAGGGCCCCTTCGAGGTGCACCCGACGCGCAGCCTGCCCGGCGCCCACCAGCTGGCCGACCTGCTCAGCCAGAAGGGGATCCCGCACGAGCTCGACGTCTGGGGCCACGACAGCGCCCACGACTGGCCCTGGTGGCGCAAGCAGCT
>CAZONQ010000134.1:0-7132 GCA_964581125.1 uncultured Ornithinimicrobium sp. | reverse complement strand
GCGCCCCTCGGGCGACGTCGGCTTCGTCACCCATCCGCGCGCCCGTGGTCGCGGAGTCATGTCCGAGGCGGTGGCGCTGGCGGTCGAGCACGCCTTCGGCACGCTCGGCTGGGAGCTCTTGGTGTGGCAGGCCAACGTCGGCAACGTCGCCAGCTACAAGCCGGTGTGGCGCAGCGGCTTCCCGGTGCCCCTCGCCGTCCCCGCGCTCCTCAACCACCGGGGCGTGCTGCGCGACGGGTGGCACTCCGTCCTCGAGCCGGGCATGCCCCGACGCCCGTCCGTGGAGTGGGACGAGGCGCACGCCTCGCTGCTCCGGGACGTCGAGACCGCCCGCCGACCGGGCTGACCGACCGCGTGCGAAGGGCCCGCCCGGCTCACAGCGGCATGAAGCGCCCGCCGTTGACGTCGAGCACGACCCCCGTGACGTAGGACGCGCCAGGGCCGGCGAGGAAGAGCACGGGCTCGACGATCTCGCGCAGCTCGGGGAAACGGCCCAGGGGTATGGCGTCGAGCACCTCGTCGCGCTCGCTCGCCGGCATCTCGTCGTACATCTGCTGCAGCCGCCCGGTGAGGAAGAGCCCGGGCGCGACGGCGTTGACCCGCTGGCCACGCCCCCCGACCTCGCGCGCCAGCCGCCGGGTCAGGCCGAGCACCGCGGCCTTGGACGCGGCGTAGGGCACGCCGGTCACCGGCGAGGGCTGTCGGCCGCCGATCGAGGACACGGTGACGACCGCGCCGTCGTCGGGCATCCGCGCCAGCGCCGCCTGCGCGCAGTAGAAGGTGCCCTTGACGTTGACGTCGACGACGAGGTCGACGTGCTCCGGCTCGATCTCGTCCAGCCCCTTCGGCGTGCCGAGCGACCCGCCGGCCAGCGTCACGAGCACGTCCAGCCCGCCGAGCTCGGCGACCACCGCGTCCATGACCGCCGCCACGGCGTCCCGGTCGCTGACGTCGACCTCCCAGCCCCGGGAGGCGACTCCATACCTGTCCGAGAGGGCGGCCGCGGCCTCGTCGACGCCGCGCACGTCGAGCACCGCGACCGACGCCCCCTCGGCGGCGAAGCCCTCGCAGACCGCGTGCCCGATGCCGCCCGCGCCGCCGGTCACGACGGCCACCTTCCCGGTGAACCTGCCCTCGCCCGCCATCGCTGCCTCATTCCGTGTTGTTGACGACCGTCCAGAACTCAACATAGTCTGCCGGTGCTGGCAACGACAACGGCGAAGGAGTCGGTGGATGCGGATCGCGGTCATCGGGGGCGGCCCCGGAGGGCTCTACTTCGCGGCGCTCACCAAGGCGCTCGACCCGTCCCACGAGATCACGGTCTGGGAGCGCAACGCCCCGGACGACACCTTCGGCTTCGGCGTCGTCTTCTCCGACGAGACCCTCGGCGGCATCGAGCACGCCGACCGGGCGGTCTTCGAGGCGATGCAGGCCGAGTTCGCGCGGTGGGACGACATCGACGTGCACGTCGACGGCCAGGTCCTCACCTCCGGCGGGCACGGCTTCGCCGCGATGTCGCGCAAGCGGCTGCTGGAGATCCTCCAGGCGCGCTGCCGCGAGCTCGGCGTGACGATGCACTTCCGCACCGAGGCGCCCGACGTCGAGGAGCTGTCCGCCACCCACGACCTCGTCCTGGCAGCCGACGGGCTCAACTCGGTCGTCCGTCGCCGCTTCCAGGACACCTTCCGCACCACGCTCGACGTGCGCCGCTGCAAGTACATGTGGCTGGCGACCACCAAGGTCTTCGAGGCGTTCAAGTTCTACATCCTGAAGACCCCGTGGGGCGTCATGCAGGTGCACGGCTACCCGTTCGACGCGACCGGCTCCACCTTCATCCTCGAGATGCACGAGGACGTATGGCGTGCCGCCGGCTTCGACGCGAGCGAGGGTCGGTCCTGGGTCCCGGGGGAGTCGGACGAGGAGTCGATCGCGCGGATCCGCGAGCTGTGCGCCGACATCTTCGAGGGCGAGGACGTCATGGCCAACAACTCGCGGTGGATCTCCTTCACCACCGTGCGCAACGAGTCCTGGCGCCGTGGCAACGTCGTCATCCTCGGCGACGCCGCGCACACCGCGCACTTCTCGATCGGCTCGGGCACCAAGCTGGCGATGGAGGACGCGCTCGCGCTCGCCGCCTGCCTGCACGAGCACCCGGACGTCGACGCGGCGCTCACCGCCTACGAGACCGAGCGCAAGCCGGTGGTCGAGTCCACGCAGCGGGCGGCGCAGGCCAGCCTGGAGTGGTTCGAGAACCTCGGCCAGTACGTCCACCAGGACACCGAGCAGTTCGCCTTCAACATCATGACCCGCTCCCGGCGCGTGACCCACGACAACCTCAAGGTGCGCGACCCGGAGTTCGTTCAGCGCATCGACGACTGGTTCGCCGACGCCACGCCCGGGGGCCGGCCGGACACGCCACCGATGTTCCAGCCCTTCCGGCTGGGGCAGCTGGAGCTGCACAACCGCGTCGTCGTCTCCCCGATGGACATGTACTCCTCCGCCGGCGACGGCATGCCCACCGACTTCCACCTCGTCCACCTCGGCGGCAAGGCGATGGGCGGAGCCGGCCTGGTCATGACCGAGATGGTCTGCGTCTCCGAGCCCGGCCGCATCACGCCCGGCTGCACCGGCATCTGGAGCGAGGAGCAGACGCAGGCGTGGCGGCGGATCGTCGACACCGTGCACGAGCTGTCGCCCTCCAAGATCGGCCTGCAGGTCGGGCACTCCGGCCGCAAGGGCTCGACCAAGCTCATGTGGGAGGGCATCGACCAGCCGCTCGACGAGGGCAACTGGGAGGTCGTCGGCCCCTCGCCGCTGGCCTACCAGCCCGGCGTCAACCAGGTGCCGCGCGAGCTCAGCCTGCAGGACCTCGAGGAGATCAAGGCCGAGCACGTCGAGGCGGCCCGCCGCGGCGCCGAGGCCGGCTTCGACCTGCTCGAGCTGCACTGCGCACACGGCTACCTGCTGTCCTCCTTCGTCTCACCGGTCACCAACCGGCGGACGGACCGCTACGGAGGCGACCTCGCCGCCCGGCTGCGCTACCCGCTCGAGGTCTTCACCGCCATGCGCGAGGTCTGGCCCGCCGAGCGGCCGATGACCGTGCGCATCTCCGCCACCGACTGGGTCGAGGGCGGCATCGACGTCGAGGACGCGGTGCAGGTCGCCCAGGCCTTCAAGGACGCCGGCGCCGACGCGATCGACGTCTCCTCGGGGCAGGTCACCCCGGACGAGCAGCCCGCCTTCGGCCGCTCCTACCAGACCCCCTTCGCCGACGCGATCCGCAACCGGGTCGGCATCCCCACGATCGCGGTCGGGATCATCTCCTCCTGGGACGACGTCAACTCGATCGTGCTGGCCGGCCGGGCCGACCTGTGCGCCGTCGGGCGCGCCCACCTCTACAACCCCAGCTGGACGCTGCACGCCGCGGTCGAGCAGGACTACGACGGGCCAGGCGCGGTCTGGCCCACGCCGTGGCGCGCCGGGCGCCGCAAGCCGCAGACCGGCCGCACCGACGGGCCCAGGCCGCGCCTGCAGCTGGTCCGCGAGGGCGAGCAGGGCACCCGGCACGCCCGGTGGAGGCCCGGCCGGTGACGCTCCGCCCGCTCTGGGACGCCCGCGGGATCGCGGTCGTCGGCGCAAGCGACCGCCCCGGCGCCGTCGGTCGCCTGCCGGTCCAGTTCCTCCAGCGCTACGGCTACGCCGGCGGGATCTACCCCGTGCGGCCCGACGGTGCACCCGTCCGCGGGCTCACGTCATACCCCACGGTCGTCGCGGCGCGCGAGCAGGGACCCGTCGACCTGGCCATGATCATGGTCGCCGCCGACAAGGTGACCGGCGCGGTGCGCGACTGCGCCGCCGCGGGGGTGCCGGTCGTCATCGTCTGCTCCAGCGGCTTCGCCGAGACCGGCGAGGGCGGCGCGCTCCTGCAGGACGAGCTGGTCACCGTCGCCGGTGAGCTGGGCGTGCGCGTGCTCGGGCCCAACTGCATCGGCACCGTCGGCACCGCGACCGGGCAGGTCAGCTCGTTCTCCCCGCTCTTCTCCGGCGAGCGCACCGAGCTCGTCCCCGGCGGGCTGGGTTTCGTGAGCCAGAGCGGGGCGCTGGGCTACGGCGCGGTGTCGCTCGCCTTCGAGCGCGGGCTGGGCCTGGGCTGGGTCGTCAACACCGGCAACGAGGCCGACGTCTCCGCCGCCGAGGTCATGGCGGCGCTCGCCGGGGAGGAGGGCTGCACCGGCCTGCTCGGGTATGCCGAGTCGCTGGCCGACGTGGACGCCCTCGCCTCGGTCGTCGCCTCCGGGGTGCCGGTCGCCCTGCTCAAGGCGGGGCGCTCGGACGCCGGGGCGCGCGCGGCCGCCTCGCACACCGGGGCGCTCGCCGCCGGGGACCTGGTCGTCGACGCGGCGCTGCGCCGGGCCGGGGTGGTGCGGGTCGACGACGTGGAGGAGCTGCTCGACGTCGGCGACGTCATGGGCCTGGTCCCGTCGGTGCGCGGGCGGCGGGTGCGCAGGGTCGCGGTCGTCACCACCTCCGGCGGCTCGGGCATCCTCACCGCCGACGCGGTCGAGGCGCACGGCGAGCACCTGGAGCTGGCGGCGCTGTCGGAGGGGACGACGGCGGCGCTGGACGAGATCGTCCCGGCCTACGGCGCGACCGGCAACCCGGTCGACGTCACCGCCTCGGTGATGAGCAACCCCGAGCTCTTCGACCGGGCGCTGACCACGATCGCCGGCGACCCCGGCGTGGACGCGGTCGTCGCCTGCTTCTGCGTGCTCACCGGCAAGGACGTCGACGACGTCGTCGCGGCGCTGGCCCGGGTGCGCGAGGCCACCGGCGTGCCCGTCGTGGTCGTGCGCACCGGCGCCGACCACCTCGCCCCGCAGGCCGCCGCCACGATGCGCGCCGCCGGGCTGCCGGTCTATCCCACGCCCGAGCGGGCCGTCCGGGCGCTCGCCGCCCTCAGCCGGATGGCCCGCCCCGACGTGCGGGAGCGGCCGGCCCCCGGCGCCGTCGACGCCCACCTCACGGGCGACATGGGCGAGGACGCCCTCAAGCAGACCCTGGCCCGGCTCGGCCTGCCCGTCCCCGTCGGGCGGGTCGCGGTCGACCGCGACGACGCCGTGACCGCGGTCGCCGAGGCCGGCGGCCGCGCCGTCCTCAAGGCCGTCGTGCCCGGCCTGCTGCACAAGTCCGACGCCGGCGGCGTCGTCCTCGACGTCGGCGCCGAGCAGGCGCCGGAGGTCTTCGACCGGCTCGCCGCGATGGGCGGCGAGGTGCTCGTCGAGGAGATGGTGCCTGGCGGCGTCGAGGCGCTCGTCGGCACGACCGACAGCCCGCTCGGCCGGGTCCTCACCGTCGGCGTGGGCGGCGTGCTCACCGAGGTCGTCGCCGACGTCGCGCTCCGGCTGCTCCCCGTCGACCGGCAGGACGTCGAGGAGATGCTCGACGAGACCCGGCTGGGCCGGCTGCTCGCCGGCGCCCGGGGCCAGGGCGCCGCCGACCGCGACGCGCTCGTCGACACCGTCCTGGCGGTCGCCGGGGTCGCCGCGAGCCTGCCGCCCGGCGCCGAGCTCGACCTCAACCCCGTCACCGTCCTGCCCGCCGGCTCCGGCGTCCGGATCCTCGACGCCGCGCTCGCGGTGGGCGAGGAGGAAGCGGAGGTGCACGACAGACCCCAGCAGACCGCAGGAGACTGACCAGATGGACATCGGCACGCTCGTCACCCGCGCCGGCCACCGCTTCGGCGACCGGGTCGCCGTCGAGGGCATCGACACCGCCGGCGCCGACCGGCGGACCTTCGCGCAGCTGGCCGACCGCGTCACCGCGATCGCCGGCGGGCTGCTCGCGCTCGGTCTGGAGCCCGGCGACCGGGTGCTCGACCTGCAGAGCAACAGCACCGCCTACCTCGAGACCGACCTGGCGATCCGCGCCGCCGGCCTGGTGCGGGTCGCCCTCAACTACCGCCTGCACCGAAGCGACTGGGAGCGGATCGCCGCCGACTCCGGCGCGCGGGGGCTCGTCTACCACGAGCGGTTCGCCGACGACGTCGCCGCGGTGCGCGAGCAGGTGCCGCACGTCGTCGTGGTCGGCGACGGGCCCGAGACCTCCCTGGAGCAGCTGGTCGCCGGGGCCAGGCCCGGTCCGCTGCCGGTGCGCGCGCCGGACGACCTGTGCGGGCTGCACTACTCCTCGGGCACGACCGGGCACCCCAAGGGCGCCCAGCGCACCCACCGCAACTGGTTCGCCTCGATCGTGAACATGACCCAGGACGTGCTCGGCGGGCCGCCCGACCCCGACGCCGACTGCTACGTCCACGCCGGCCCGGTCACCCACACCTCGGGCCTGTTCGTGCTGCCCTTCCTCGTCGCCGGCGCCCGGCAGGTCGTGCTGCCGACCTGGGACCCGCAGACCTTCCTCGAGGCCGTCGCCGACCGCGGCGCCACGCACACCGCGCTGGTCCCGACGATGGTCGCCCGGCTGCTGTCCGCCGGCGCCACCCGCGAGGACCTCGCCGGGCTGAAGATGCTCGGCTACGCCGGCGCGCCGATGCCGCCGGAGCAGATGCGCCGCGCGCACGACGAGCTCACGCCCCACCTCGTGCAGTACTACGGCCTCGTCGAGGCCATCCCGCCCGTCACCGTCCTCGACGCCGCCGACCACGAGCACGGACTGACCTCCGATCCCGAGCTGCTCACCAGCGCCGGTCGTCCCGCGCTCGGCGTGGAGCTCGCCGTCGTCGACGAGGACGGCCGCCGGGTGGCGCCGGGCGAGGTCGGCGAGGTCATCACGCGCGGCGACCACGTCATGGCCGGCTACTACAACGCCGCCGAGCGCACCGACCTGTCCAAGGCCGTCGTCGACGGGTGGCTGCACACCGGCGACCTGGGGCGGCTGTCCGAGAGCGGCCACCTGTGGCTCGTCGACCGCAAGGGCGACATGATCATCTCGGGCGGCTACAACATCTACCCGCGCGAGGTCGAGGAGGTCATCGCCGAGGTGCCGCAGGTGGCGCAGGTCGCGGTCGTCGGCGTCGCGGACCCCGACTGGGGCCAGCGCGTCGTCGCGTTCGTCACGCCGCGGTCCGGTGCCGAGGTGACGCAGGAGCAGGTGCGGGAGCACTGCGCGAGCCGCATGG
>CAZONQ010000133.1:0-7335 GCA_964581125.1 uncultured Ornithinimicrobium sp. | reverse complement strand
AGGAGGAGATCTTCGGGCCGGTGCTGTCGGTGCTGACCTTCCGCACCCCCGGCGAAGCGGTCGCCAAGGCCAACAACACCCCCTACGGCCTGTCCGCCGGCATCTGGACCGAGAAGGGCTCGCGCATCCTGTGGATGGCCGACCAGCTCAAGGCCGGCGTCGTCTGGGCCAACACCTTCAACAAGTTCGACCCGACCAGCCCGTTCGGCGGTTACAAGGAGTCGGGCTACGGCCGCGAGGGCGGCCGCCACGGACTGCAGGCCTACGTCAGGACGGGAGCGTGAGCATGGCCGATCCACGAGTCGACGTGCGCAAGACCTACAAGCTCTACATCGGGGGCAAGTTCCCCCGCAGCGAGTCTGGCCGCTCCTACGAGGTGTATGCCGCTCCCCGCGGCTCGCGCAGCACCTCCCAGGCGAGGCCGCGATTCCTCGCCAACGCGGCGCAGGGCTCGCGCAAGGACGCCCGCGACGCCGTGCTCGCCGCCCGCAAGGCGCAGCCCGGCTGGGCCGGCGCGACGGCCTACAACCGCGGCCAGGTGCTCTACCGCGTCGCCGAGGTGATGGAGGGGCGTCGCGACCAGTTCGTGGCCGAGGTGCGCGCCGCCGAGGGCCTGACCCCCGCCCGCGCCGAGGCGGTCGTCTCGGCGGCGATCGACCGGTGGGTCTGGTACGCCGGCTGGTCCGACAAGTACACCCAGGTCGACGGCGCGCTCAACCCGGTCGCCGGCCCCTACTTCAACATCTCCGCCTCCGAGCCGACCGGCGTGGTGGCGGTGCTCGCGCCGCAGCGCTCCTCGCTGCTGGGCCTCGTGTCGGTCGTCGCCCCGGTGATCGTCTCCGGCAACACCGCGGTGGTCCTGGCCTCGGAGGACCGTCCGATCCCGGCGATCACCCTGGCCGAGGCGCTCGCCACCTCCGACGTGCCCGGGGGCGTGGTCAACATCGTCACCGGGCGCACCGCCGAGGTCGCCCCCTGGCTGGCCTCGCACCGGGACGTCAACGCCATCGACCTCACCGGCGCCGCCGGCGTCGAGGGTATGCAGTGGGGCGAGCTCGAGGCCGCCGCCGCGGAGAACCTCAAGCGCGTCCTGCGCCCGGCGGGCGAGGGCGCCGAGGCGGTCGAGCCGGACTTCCTGCCGGTCCCGGACCTCACGCGGCTGCGCACCTTCTGCGAGACCAAGACGGTCTGGCACCCCAAGGGGGTCTGAGCCCGTCCGCACGCACCTTGTGCAGGAACGGTGCGTCACATCCGTCGTCGTGACGACGCATGTGACGCACCGTTCCTGCACATTCGTGGGGTCAGCCGCTCCTGCTGCCCCAGGCGTGGGGACTCGGTCCTGACGCGGGCCCCGTCGCGCGTCAGCCGACCCGGTCGATCACGATGCTGTCGCGCCGGGCGGAGTCGGCGGCGGCGCCGATCTCCCATGCGCCCTCGAGCGCCTCGACCGCGCGCCCGAACCGCTCCGGCGTGTCGGTATGGAGTGTCACGAGAGGCTGCCCCGCGCGCACCTCGTCGCCGGGCTTGGCGTGCAGCTCGACGCCGGCGGCGGCCTGCACGGGATCCTCCTTGCGGGCGCGTCCGGCGCCGAGGCGCCACGCGGCGACGCCCACGGAGAAGGCGTCGAGTCGGGTGAGGACGCCGTCGGCGTCGGCCGTGACGACCTGGGTCTCCTTGGCGGTCGGCAGCGGAGCGTCCGGGTCGCCGCCCTGGGCGGAGATCATCCGGCGCCACACGTCCATCGCGCGGCCGTCGGCGAGGGCGTCGGCCGGGTCGACGTCGGTGACGCCCGCGCCGGCCACCATCTCCCGGGCCAGCGCGAGCGTGAGCTCGACGACGTCCGCGGGCCCGCCGCCCGCGAGCACCTCGACGGATTCGCGCACCTCGAGGCCGTTGCCGGCCGCCAGGCCGAGCGGCGTGGACATGTCGGTGAGCAGCGCGACGGTGCGCACCCCCGCGTCGGTGCCGAGCGCCACCATCGTCTCGGCCAGCTCGCGGGCGTCCGGCTCGTTCTTCATGAAGGCGCCGGAGCCGACCTTGACGTCGAGCACGAGCGCCCCGGTGCCCTCGGCGATCTTCTTGCTCATGATCGAGGAGGCGATGAGCGGGATCGCCTCGACGGTGCCGGTGACGTCGCGCAGCGCGTAGAGCCGCTTGTCGGCGGGCGCCAGCCCGGAGCCCGCCGCGCAGATGACCGCGCCGACGTCCTCGAGCTGGGCGAGCATCTCCTCGTTGGACAGCGCCGCGCGCCAGCCCGGCACCGCCTCGAGCTTGTCCAGGGTGCCGCCGGTGTGGCCCAGGCCGCGGCCGGAGAGCTGCGGCACCGCGACCCCGCAGGCTGCGACCAGCGGCGCCAGCGGCAGCGTGATCTTGTCGCCGACCCCGCCCGTGGAGTGCTTGTCGGCCGTCGGCCGCGACAGTGAGGAGAAGTCCATCCGCTCACCGCTGTCGATCATCGCCGTGGTCCAGTCGGAGATCTCACGCCTGGACATGCCGTTGAGCAGGATCGCCATGGCCAGCGCCGACATCTGCTCGTCGGCGACGACCTCGCGGGTGTAGGCGTCCACCACCCAGGCGATCTCGTCGGTGGACAGCTCTCCCCTGTCGCGCTTGGTGCGGATGATGTCGACGGCGTCGAAGGACTCACTCATGGCGCCCAGTCTGGCCCATCCGCAGGCAGGTCTGTGCGACCCGGGCCACCCTGGGTCCCGGCGGGTTCTCGCCGCGGGCCTCGCGCACCTGCCGGTCCAGGGCCGCCAGCCCCTGGCCGAACGCGTCGCGGCCCGACGCCGCCGCGCCAGAGGCGGCCGAGAGCATGCCCTGCATCCGGGTGACCAGGTCCTGGATCTCGTCGAGGACCCTCGTCAGCTCGGTCGCGGTGCCGTCGGCCGCAGCGTGCTGCAGGTCGCGCCCGGCGCGGGACAGGTGCAGCTGGCCCAGCGAGACGACCGGGTCCGGCGAGGTCCACGTCGGTCCCGTCGCCGGCGGCCCGCCACCCGGCAGCCCGGGCGCCGGCCGTGCGGCACCCGCCCCGGGATAGGGAGGCACCTCGATCGTGGGCATCGGCGGCGGCTGGTCCGCAGGTCCGGGCTGTTGCCACTGCGCCGGCTGCTGGCCGGGAGCGGTCGGGCGGTCCTGCGGCCCGGGGACGCCGTGCCCGAGGTGCCCCCCGTGCGGACGCCGCGACGGAGGGGGCAGGCCCGCCCTGCCCCGCCGGCCCTGCCGCCCGAGCACGTTGACCAGCACCACGGCGGCGATGAGGAGCGGCACGAACGGCACCCGCAGGTCCAGGACCCGCAGCAGCACGAAGGCCGCGATCAGCCAGACCCACCAGGGGGTCCTGCGCAGGTTCACGTGCATCTCCTCGCCTCGTCGTGTGGCATCCTGAGCCGCGTGCTCATCGCTGACATCATGGCCCTCGTCGTCCCTCCTGTGACCGACCTGCTGCGTCGGACCCGTTCCCGTGGTGGGACGAACGGCGACGAGCCGATGTTCCCCACCATCGTCGCAGTCCGCAACGACCGGGTGGTCGCCGCGGTCACCTCGCCCCGTCTCCAGGCGACGCTCACCTGCGCGCAGACCATGGCCGTGGGCCTGGACCCCACCGCCCTCGTCGTCGCCGCCCAGGCGGACCGGGACGGCGCCCCGGTGCTGGCCTACTCGGTCATGACGAGGGACCGCCGCGCCAAGCTCGTCGTCCAGGGCGTCCGGTTCGGGCAGGACGGGTCGGTGGCCTTCGCCGAGCCGGTCGACGGTGGCGACCCGCAGGACGCGACGATCATGCGCGTGCTGGCCGAGGCCATGCAGCAGCGCCCCGTCGACGTGACCCACGTCGCCCGGAAGGACCGGGGCGGCACCTTCGGCGAGGACCTCTTCCTCCCCGCGGAGCAGGGCCGCGTCGTGGTCGACGCCGGCACGATGAAGACGCTGCACGAGCGCGTCGTCGGGATCTCCGGGCAGGCGGTCTACGTCGCGCGCAGCCCGGAGGCGGCGCAGCTCGCCCTCGAGGCCGGCCTGCCCCGGCCCGCGCTCGTCAGCGCCGACGACTGGCGCACGGAGGGCTGATCGCCCCCGGTCCGGCCGCTCAGACCTCCAGGTCGTCCGCCCCGAACGCCTGCGGCAGCACCTCGTCCATCGGCAGCACGCCCTCCGGCGTCCGGAGCAGGCACGCCGCTCCCCCGTGCTCCCAGATCAGCTGGCGGCACCGGCCGCACGGCATGAGCAGCTGCTCCTGCCCGCCGACGCAGACGACCGCGACCAGCCGGCCGCCGCCGCCCGCCACGAGGTCGGAGACCATCCCGCACTCGGCGCACAGCGTCACCCCGTAGCCGGCGTTCTCGACGTTGCAGCCACGCACCACGCGTCCGTCGTCGACGAGCGCCGCCGCGCCCACCGGGAAGCGGGAGTAGGGCACGTAGGCGTGCCGCATCACGGCGACCGCCGCCTCGTGGAGAGCGTCCCAGTCGACCTGGTGCGTCACGGCATACCTCCTCAGCTCTTGGTGTATGGGGTGCCCTCCGCCGCGGGCGGGCGCACCCGGCCGACGAAGCCGGCGACGGCGAAGATCGTGATGACGTAGGGCAGCATGAGCAGGATCTCCGAGGGCACGCCGCTGCCGATGGTGGACAGCACGTTGCCCAGGTTCTTGGAGAAGCCGAACAGCAGGGCCGCGGCGACCGCGCCCTTGGGGTTCCACTTGCCCAGGATCATCGCCGCCAGGGCGATGTAGCCCTGACCGGCGGACATCTCGCGCCCGAAGGCCAGGCCGGAGCCGACCGTGAAGAACGCCCCGCCGAGGCCGGCGACCGCGCCGCCGAGGATGGTGTTCCACACCCGGCGCGGGTTGACCTTGATGCCGACGGTGTCGGCGGCCCGCGGGTGCTCGCCGACCGCCCGGGTGCGCAGGCCCCAGCGGCTGCGGAAGAGCATGAACTGCAGCAGCGCGACGATGACGTACATCAGGTAGATGAGGATCGTCTGGTTGAACAGCACCGGCCCGATGACCGGGATCTGCGACAGCCCGGGGATCGGCAGCCTGGGCAGCGGCATGCGTGAGTTCCACAGCGCCTTGTTGTCCGACAGGAGGGTGGCGAAGAGGAACCCGGTGAGTCCGATGATGAGGGTGTTGAGGACGACGCCGACGATGATCTGGTTGACCCGGAAGCTCACCGAGAACCAGGCCAGGGCCGCACCGACGAGGGCACCGGCGACGGGCGCGGCGAGCAGGCCGGCGTAGCCGGACCCCGCGGCCGAGGCCACCACCGCCGCGGCGAAGGCGCCGAAGAGCAGCTGGCCCTCGATCGCGATGTTGATGATGCCCGAGCGCTCGCAGATGACGCCGGACATGGCGCCGAAGACGAGCGGGACGGACAGCGCCAGCGCCCCGGCGAGCAGCGAGATCATCGGGATGACGGTGCTCTTGCCCGCGCCGATGTAGGTGAGGAAGGCGACGACGAAGGCCGCGCCGACCACGACGTGCACCCAGCCCGGCACCGGCCGCCGCTGGCGGTAGCGCAGCAGGGCGAGGACCAGACCGCCGACCATGACGGCGGTCAGCACGAGCAACGACACCAGCGACGGGACCGGTGCGTTGGGGATCCGGAACAGGTCGGTGCCGCTGCCGAACTGGAAGTTCGTGCGGGCGTCGGCGGGCGTGTTGAGCACCCACGCCACGAGGGTCACGAGCGCGGCGAGGGCGTAGACGACCGCGGTCTTGACGCTGACCTTCGGGCGGGCCCGGGTGACGTCGTCGACCTGGTCGGAGGGGGTGGGCGGCACGGCCGCGGGACGGGGCTCGGTGGGGGCGCTCATGCCGTGGCCTCCGTGGTCGCGGGGGCGGCGCGTCGTCGTCGCGGCCGCCCGGGGTCGGGCAGGCGGAAGATCGCCCGCACCAGCGGCGGCGCGGCGATCAGCAGGACGATGAGGGACTGCACCACCAGCACGATGTCGATCGGGGTGGCGGTCAGCGACTGCATGAGGAAGCCGCCGGCCTTGAGTGCGCCGAAGAGGAGCCCGGCGAAGAACGTCCCCCACGGTCGGGACCGCCCGAGCAGGGCCACGGTGATCGCGTCGAAGCCGAAGGACGCAGCCACGCCCGCGGTGAGCGAGCCCTCGGTGCCCATCACCTGCCCGCCGGCGGCCAGGCCGGCGAGGGCCCCGGCCACCACCATGGTGATGATCGTCGTGCGACCCACCGACATGCCGGCGGTGCGTGCGGCCGCCGGGTTGGCGCCGACGGCGCGGATCTCGAAGCCCACGGTCGAGCGCTCCATGAGCCACCAGACCGCCACGGTGGCCAGGACCGCCACCACGAAGCCCCAGTGGAGCCGGAAGCCGTTGCCGGGCCACAGCCACTGGGGCACCAGCAGCGGGTAGGTCGCGTCCGCCGCGATGGCGGGGCTGCGCTGCCCCGTGCGGCCGGGGTTGAACGACGGCTGCTTGAGGGTGTAGCTGATGAGGTAGACGGCGATGTAGTTGAGCATGATCGTCACGATCACCTCGTTGGCGCCGAACCGGGCCTTGAGGACGCCCGGGATGCCGCCCCAGACCGCGCCGCCGACGAGTCCGCCGAGGATCGCCACCAGCAGGTGGATCACCGGCGGCAGGTCGAAGGCGAAGCCCAGCCAGGCGGCGACGATGGCGCCGACGATGATCTGGCCCTGCGCGCCGATGTTGAACAGCCCGGCCCGGAAGCCGACCGCGATGCCCAGGCCGGCCAGGATCAGCGGGATCGAGAAGACCATCGACTCCGTCAGCGGCTTGACCATGCCGGCGAAGGTGTCGGCCCGCCAGTCGAGGACCGACCCGCGGAACATCGCGATGTAGGCGTCGGTCATCGCCGTCCACGCGGCGGAGATCGTGTCCGTCGGGCGCGCGAAGAAGTAGCCGGCCGCCTCCCGGACGTCCTGGTCGGCGAAGGCGATGAGGAACCCGCCGATGAGCATCGCGAGCACGACGGCCAGGAAGGACATCAGGACGCTGCCGGAGAGGATCTGGTGCAGCACCGTGGGACGGTCCTGATCCCGGTGCGTGGGGCCGTGGTGCTCGGTGCCGGTCTCGGCGGGCGGCGCGGCGACGACCGACTGCTCCTCGCCCGCGTCCGAGCCGGTGGGTCCGCCGGGCCGGGTGTCGTCGCTCACGCCTGCTCCTCCGTGGTGTCGTCCGTGGGGGTGGTCCGGTCAGGTGGCGGCACCTGCTGGTCGTCGGGTATGCCGTCTCCGTCCAGGTCCGCCTTCGCCAGCGCGGACTGGTGCTCGGCCGCCTGCCGCTGCGCCTCGGCCGCGGGCACGCCCGCCATCATCAGGCCCAGCACGTCACGGTTGATCGGGGCCCCGT
>CAZONQ010000132.1:0-7379 GCA_964581125.1 uncultured Ornithinimicrobium sp. | reverse complement strand
TGGGAGCGGCACCGGGTGCCGGTGGGGTGAGTGGCCGACCCGGAGATCCACGGCAGCGCACACCGTCGCGCCCGTGAGGACTGGGCGAAGGCACTGGCCGCGGCAGGGTCCATGCCCTGCTCCTCCCCCTGGTGCAAGACCCCCGACGTGCCCATCACCCCGTCCGACCCCTGGGACCTGGGGCATGCGCACGGACGCCGCGGCTACGACGGACCCCAGCACCCGGACTGCAACCGTGCCACCCGCTCCCACCAGGCCGCCCTACGTACCCGCCCACCCGAGCCCCACCCCGGAGCACTAGGAGGCTGACATGAGCCACGTCATCGGAGACCCGCGAAAGGCTGGCGAGAGCGGACCAGCAGGCGACCAGCGCAAGGCTGGCGAAGCTGGCGTCGCCGGCGACCCACGGCAGGCGGGCGAGGCCGAGCGCCGAGCCGCCCGACAGTCGGGCACGACCCGCAAGCCGGAGTCGACCAAGGCCAAGGGCAGGCGGGCGACGGCGACCGAGCCCGACGAGGCGACCGAGTGACCTGGGGGAGTGCCCCCGACCCCATCGAGACCGCAAAACCGCTGGATAGCAGCTCCAGTCATGCATGCAGCTTTTCTGTGTTTTCCGCCCCTTGGAGGGCGGCCTCACTAACCGCCCCGGGAGGGCACGATGACCACCAAGCCGAAGGCCCCGTCGGGGCTGGACAAGCCTGGCGCGGCGCTCTGGCGTGACGTGCTGGCCAAGTACGAGCTGCGCGTCGACGAGCAGCGGATCCTCGAGGACGCCTGCCGCGAACGCGACCTGATCGCCAGGCTCGAGGCGGGCCTGGCGGGCGCCCCTCTGATCGTCAAGGGATCGCAGGGTCAGGACGTCATCAACCCTCTCGTCTCGGAGCTGAGGCAGCACCGCTCAACCTTCGCCTCGTTGATGAGGCAGCTCAAGCTGCCGGACGATGGCGAGGGTGCCGACTCGGGCGGCGCGCTGTCGGCGAGGAACCGGGCCGCGGCGCAGGCGCGCTGGGCCAGCCGTGGCGCGTAGCCTCGCTGCTGTCGAGCCGGCAGACGCCGAGCAGCGCGAGATCGTCGCGTGGTACGTCGACCTGCTCGACCGCACGCCACCGCCGACGGGACTGGCGTGGGAGCCGGTAAGGATCGGCCCGACGTGGCAGTGGACGGACTCAGGGTGGGCACTGCCGACGGCGACGCTCGGCTGGGGCGTCCTGTCGTGGTGCGGCCAGTGGCTCACTGACGGCAAGGGCCAGGCGTGGCAGTTCACGCCGGAGCAGGCCCGCTTCGTCCTGTGGTTCTACGCGCTGGACGAGTCGGGCGACTTCCTCTACCACTCGGCGGTGCTGCAGCGACTCAAGGGCTGGGGCAAGGATCCGCTGCTGGCGTGCCTGTCCGTGGCGTCGTGCTTCGCCGACGTGAGCTTCGACTCGTGGGCCGGCGACGTGCCGGTAGGGCGCGAGGAGCCGAACGCCTACGTGCAGCTCGTCGCGGTCTCGCTCGACCAGGCCAAGCGCAACACCATGACGCTCTTTCCTTCGCTCATCTCCCCGGAGGCTCGCCGCCACTACGGGATCCAGGTGGGCAAGGAGGATGTCTGGGGGCTGTCGGACACCCGACACATCCAGGCGGTCGCCTCGTCGGTGATGGCGATCGAGGGTCCGCGTCCCACGCTGGTTGGTCGCAACGAGACCCAGAACTGGAACGCGAGCAACGGCGGCCACGACCTGGCCGGCGCGATCGAGGGCAACGTGGCCAAGTCACCCGGTGCTGCTGCTCGCATCCTGGATGTGTGCAACGCCTACCGACCCGGTGAGGACTCGGTGGCTGAGCGCACCCGCGAGGGCTGGGAGGCCACGCAGGGCGACGACCCGTCCACTGCCGACTACGGGCTGCTGTACGACTCGCTGGAGGCGCCGCCCGAGGCGCCGCTCTCGTTGGAGGCCGCACCGGACGTGGTGCGCTCGATCGCCGGTGATGCTCACTGGCTGGACGTGCGCCCGAACGGGCGCATCATCAAGTCGATCGCCAACCCCTCGAACCCGCCGAGCGAGTCGAGGCGCAAGTGGTACAACCAGATCACCGCGACCGAGGATGCGTGGCTGACGCCGCAGGAGTTCGATGCTTGCGCAGCCGGCGAAGACGTGGCCCCGCTCGCTGACGGCGACCGGGTGTTCATCTTCGTGGACGGGTCCAAGTCGGACGACGCGACGGCCGCCATCGGCTGCCGCGAGTCGGACGGGCATGTGTTCACGGTCGGCGTCTGGCAGCGTCCGCCCCGTGCCCCGAAGGATTGGGTCGTGGACCGGGCGAGGGTGGACCGCAGGGTCCGCGCGGCTGTGGAGCGGTTCGAAGTTGTCGGACTGTGGGGCGACCCGTCCGACGCCCGGGACGACGAGACCGGCGAACGGTTCTGGGAGCCCATCTTCGACGGGTGGGCGGCCGACTTCGGCCCCTCGCTCGCGCTCCATGCGGTCAAGTCCGGCCCTCGCAGGCATGCCGTCACCTGGGACATGCGCATCTCGTCCAACACGGCGATCTTCACCGAGCACGCCGAGCGGTTCACCTCCGACGTGATCGACGGCCGCCTCACCCATGACGGCGCAGCGCTGCTCGTGCAGCACGTCCGCAACGCCCGGCGGCGCCCGAACAAGTGGGGCGTGTCGCTGGGCAAGGAGCACCGAGAGTCCCCCCGCAAGATCGACGCCGCCGTGTGTGCCGTAGGCGCACGGATGATGCGCCACATGGCCGCCCAGGTCGAGACCAAGAAGCCACGCTCAGGGAAGGTCTGGTGATCCGCTGTGCCGATGTCCCAGAGCGCTGTGCTCGACCTGACCCGCGACATCCTGTGGCCCAAGCTGCGGGCCGAGCGCGAGCGCCTGCGGACGATCGACAAGTGGCTGCGCAACCCGCGCGAGCTGGCGCCCCTGGAGCTCCCGAGGGGCGCCACGCGCGAGCACAAGGCCCTGCGGGACCTCTCGGACACCCCGCTGCTGGGAACGGTCGTCACGACCATGTCGCAGGGGCTGTTCGTGGACGGATACTCGGCCCCCGATCAGCGTGAGGACGCAGCCGGCTGGCGGACGTGGCTGGCCAACGACTTCGAGACGCGGCAGTCGGCGATCCACCGCGCCGCGATCTCCTACGGCACCGCCTACGTGACCGTGACCCCAGGCGTGGACGCCGACGGCCCCCGGTCGGTGCTGCGCGGGGTGTCGCCGCGGAAGATGCTCGCCGTCTACCAGGACCCGGCCGAGGACGACTGGCCGATGTACGCGATCCGATCGGACCCGTCCGGGTCGTCCTACATGCTGCGGGTCTACGACGAGGAGGCCGTCTACTACCTGGCGGTCGACTCCGGTGGCACGGACTTCGAGTTCATCGAGTGGCGCGAGCACCCGGCCGAGGTCTGCCCCGTGGTGCGCTACACCAACCTTCTGGACCTCGACGGCCGCGCCGACGGTGAGGTCGAGCCGCTCGTGCCGATCGCGGCCCGGCACCGCAAGACGGTCTATGACCGTCTGCTGACCCAGCACTACAACTCGTGGAAGGTCCGCACGATCGCGGGCCTGCAGGACTTCGCCGACTCCCAGGAGGAGGCGGACGCCAAGAAGATCAAGCTGCGGCAGGACGACATCCTCATCGCCGAGGACCACGACACCCGCTTCGGGACCCTGGACGAGACGCCGCTGGACGGGTTCATCAGCGCAGCGGGCGCAGACAAGGACGACCTGTCGTCGGTGGCGCAGATCCCCTCCACCGTTTTCGGCCACTCCAAGATCGCCAACCTGTCCGCCGACGCGATCTCCGAGCTGCGCGCCGGGCTCAACCAGAAGCTGTTTGAGCGCAAGGCGTCGTTCGGCAAGTCGCACGCCCAGGCGCTGCGGCTGGCCAGTTACCTGGAGACGGGCGAGCACGGCGACGTCGCGGCTCGGATGCAGTGGCGCGACATGTCGCCGGCGACCATCTCGCAGGTAGTGGATGCGCTCGGCAAGGCCGTCGACCAGCTCGGCGTCCCTGCTGAGGGCGTGTGGCACATGATTCCTGGCGTGTCCCGTGCGGACATCGAGGACTGGAGCCGGATGGCGCGGACGCAGGCGGGCCGCGAGGCGCTGGCGGCCGTCGCCGAGGCTGCCCGGTTGGCCCGGGAGTCCCAGGCTGTCTGATGGCGACGCTGGAGGACGTCCGGTCGCTGGAGGTCGTGACCGAGGACGTCGTGACGCTCGCCCAGGTGGACGCTGAGGCTGCCCTGCGCTCGGTCGACCTCGACGCGCTGCGGGCCGACCGGCCGAGGCTCGAGCGGGCCATCGGCGACGTGGTCTATGGCTACGGCTACGGGCTGTCCGCGGTGGCTGCCGACTGGTATGCCGATGCTCGTGCTGAGTCTCCTGCACGGGGCCGCTACGTGCCTCGCCCGCAGATCGGGCTGAGCGAGGCCGAGGTGGCGGCTCTCGTGGGCTGGTCGATGGGGCCGCTGTTCGCTGTCGAGCCGGACGTGTCCCTGGCGTTGGCGAGGCTCGACGGGGGCGTGCAGAAGCACGTCGCCAACTCGGCGCGTCTGACCATCACGGGCAACGTCCAGCGCGACCCGGTCCGGCCGTCGTACTACCGCGGCGCCTCTGCAAACTGCTGCGCGTTCTGCTCGATGCTCACCACGCGGGTCTACAGGAAGCGCGCCAGTGCGGACTTCGACGCGCACGACGACGACAGGTGCTTCCCGGTGCCGATCTGGCCCGGCCAGGATCCCGGCCTGCCTGACTACTACGGCACGTTCCAGCAGGACTACGACGACGCCGCTGCCGTCACACGCAGGGCAGGCGAGCCAGTCACCGCGCAGAACGTCCTGCCGCGCATCCGGCGAGCCACCGGCCGCCGCTGAGAACTCCCCGCCCCGGAGGCGGGTAGGCAACACCCCACGACGACACGATCCCTGGAGGGTCCATGTCTGACACCACCGACACCGACGCGCCGGACACCCCGGAGCGACCGGACGAGCCCACCGACCCCGACCAGCCCGAGGCCCCGGAGGCCGAGGAGCAGGCCGAGGTCGAGGACGACGAGCCGGACTGGCGCAAGGACTTCGACGCCGACAAGGCCGCGGAGCGGATCCGCAAGCTGCAGTCGGAGGCGAAGAACCTGCGCGCCCGCGCCAAGGAGGCCGAGGAGAAGGCCAAGGGCGCGGACGAGAAGGACACGAGGATCGCGGCCCTGGAGGCCACGAACCTGCAGTACGAGGTCGGTTACGACCTCGGGCTGCCCAAGGAGCTGGTGAGCCGGCTGCGGGGCAGCACCCGCGACGAGCTGATCGAGGACGCGAAGTCCCTGCTCGAGCTCGTCAAGACACCGACCACCCGCACGACCCGCAAGCCCGTGGAGGCATTGCGGGGCGGCGGCGAGCCGGAGCAGGAGCCGGACGAGACGGACGTGCGCAAGCTCGCCGCGCGCATGTTCGACAGCTGAGTACCACCGCACGGTGCCGCCACGGTGCCGGCCGCGGCCAACACAACGACCTAGGAGGTCATCATCGTGGCGAACACCCTTTGGACCCCGGAGCAGGCTGCCCGCTCGACGCTGGCCGCGCTGCGCTACCTGACCACCCTCCCCCGGACGGTGCGCCAGGACTTCTCCAGTGACTTCGTGCCCGGCGTGGGCAACGTCGTCAACATCCTGAACCCGATCAGCGCCGGCACGGCACGCGTCTACACCGCCGCGAACCGCGCGGCGCGCGACGCGATCGTGTTCGACGACCTCTCGCAGGACACCATCCCGGTGACGATCACCGACCAGGTCTACAAGGCCGTCCGGCTGCCTGACGACTTCGCCACCTTCAGCCTCGTGTCGCTGGAGCAGCAGGTGCTCCGCCCGCAGGCCGAGTCGGTCGTGGATGGCGTCACCGCGCCGTTGCTCACCGAGATGAACGGCGTGGCAGTGGATGCTGGCGTGCCGCTCCTCCTGGCTGACGGCTCCAACGCCCTCGATGTCCTCATCGAGCTGCGTGCAGTCCTCAATGACCGCAAGGTTCCGATGACTGACCGCTACTTCGCCATCACCCCGGCGGCCGAGGCAGCCTTCCTGCGGCTTGACCAGCTGCAGAAGGTGAATGAGTCCGGCACTGACGGGGTGCTGCGCGAGGCGATCATTGGCCGCCTGTTCGGCTTCACCATCGTGGTCGACCCCGGCCTGGAGCAGTCGGTGGCCTACCACCGGGACGCTTTCGCGCACGTCACCCGCCCCTCGCGCAACCCCGAGGGCGCGGCCAAGTCTGCGACGGTCGCCCAGGACGGCTTCGCCCTTCGCTGGCTGCAGCACTACAACCCGCTCCAGCTGGAGGACCAGAGCGTCGTCGACACGTTCGTCGGCGCCGAGACCCTCGACGCCGACCGCGCCGTCGCGGTCGCCGACCCGGCCTGATCGGAGGCTGACCGATGGCACAGGCACCGCTCGCGTCGCCCACAGACCTCGGTGACTTCCTCGACGAGGAGATCGCCGAGGACGACCCGCGGGCGGTGTCTGTGCTGTCGATCGCGTCGAACCTGGTCCGCGCCTACGTGGGGTGGGCCGAGGACCCCGAAGTGGTCCCGTCTGCGGCGACCGACGTCACCATCGACGTCGCAGCCCGAGTCTGGCTCAACCCGGCTGGCCTGGAGTCGGACGGCATCGACGACGTGCAGCGCCGGTTCGGCGCGAAGGCGCACGAGCGTTTCTACCTCACGGCAGCGAACAAGATGATGCTCGACCCGCTACGCCCTAAGACGCGCACGGGTGGGCTCTACACAGTGTCGGTGCACGACGGGCGCACCGATTCCACCATCTACGTGCCGACCGGCCCCCCGCCCTCCGGGCAGCCGTTCCCGTGGTACGCCGCTGACGACCCCCTGGTCCAGTGAGCGTGACGTCCCGGGCGACCATCGCCTACGGCCAGAAGCGCGCCGAGCAGGAGATGCGCGATCTGGCGATCATCGACAGGCCGGTCGGCACGACGATCGACGACGAGGGTCGCGTCGAGACGACCTACGAACTGATCTACGAGGGGATGGTCGAGGCCACGTCGTTTCGGCCCTTCGAGGAGAACCGTGACGTCGGCGACTCCACCTCCACGCAGCAGCGGACGTTCTGGTTTATTCCGGCGCCTGAGCGCATGGCTTTCCTGCTCAGCCGCGGCCGGATCGCCGCCTGGGCCGGTCCCGTGCAGGTCGGTGACAGGGTGCGTCGGGTGACCCCGGGTCGGCCGATCAAGACGGTCCGCATCACTGGCGAGCATGACGTGTCGTGGCAGACGGCGCAGAAGCTTGGCGTCGACGAGGTCACTGGGGGTGCGTGGGCATGATGGAGATCGACGCCTCCGGGCTGGACGTGCTGGCCCGCGAGTTCGCCGATGCCGAGCC
>CAZONQ010000131.1:4186-7397 GCA_964581125.1 uncultured Ornithinimicrobium sp. | reverse complement strand
TCACCGAGGACCTGCTCGTCGCCGACGCCGACGCGGTGAGCGCCGACGACTTCCCGACGACGTGGACGCAGGGTGAGCTGACCTTCGGGCTGACCTACCAGTTCGACCCCGGCGGCGCCGCCGACGGCGTCACCGTGCACGTCCCCGTCGAGGTGCTCAACCAGGTCGAGGACACCGGCTTCGACTGGCTCGTGCCGGGGCTGCGCGAGGACCTGGTCACCGCGCTGGTCAGGGCGCTGCCCAAGGACCTGCGCCGCAACTTCGTCCCCGCGCCCGACCACGCGCGCGCCGCGCTGCGGGGTATGGAGCAGTCCGGCACCGTGGGCACGGTGCCGGTCGCGGAGGCGCTCGCGGAGGAGCTCACCCGGCGCGGGCTGGTGCGGGTGCACGCCGAGGACGTCGAGTGGGAGCGGGTGCCGGACCACCTGCGGATGACGTTCAGCGTCGAGCGGGCGGTGCGGGGCAAGGGCCGCGGGGGCCGGGGCCGCGGCGGGCGCGGCCGGGTCGAGGTGCTCGGCGAGGGCAAGGACCTCGCGGCGCTGCAGGCCGAGCTGGCCGGGCAGGTGCGCACGACGATGGCGGCCGCCGCCTCCGGGGTCGAGCGGACCGGGCTGACGACGTGGCCGGCGGACCTCGACCCGCTGCCGGAGACCTTCAGCCGGCAGGTGGGGCCGCGGGTGGTGCAGGGCTACCCGGCGCTCGTGGACACCGGCGAGGCGGTCGACGTGCGGGTGCTCGCGACCCGGTCGGAGGCCGACCGCGAGACCCGGCGCGGCGTGCGCCGGCTGCTCCTGCTCGGCATGCAGCCGCCGTGGAAGCGGCTGCTGGCGCTGCTCACCAACGCCCAGAAGCTCTCGCTCGGCCACAACCCGCACGGGTCGGTGCCGGCGCTGCTCGACGACGCGCTCGCCGCCGCGGTCGACTCGGTCGTGGCCGAGCAGCCGGGCGCGACGGTGCGCACGCCGGAGCAGTTCGCCGCGGCGCTCGCGGCCGTCAAGCAGCAGGCCGTGCCGCGGCTGCTCGAGATCGTCGAGGCGCTCGTGCCGATCCTCGACACGGCCAGGGACGTCTCGCTGCGCCTGCAGCGGCTCACGACGCCGGCCGCCGCCGACATGGCGCTCGACCTGCGCCGGCAGCTCGACGCCCTGGTCCGGCCCGGCTTCGTCGCCGAGGTCGGCCGGGCCCGGCTGCCGCGGATGGTCGTCTGGCTGCGCGGCATGGCCGAGCGGCTCGACAAGGGCGTGCAGGACCTGCCCCGCGACCGGCGCCGCACGGAGGAGGTGCAGGTCGTGGAGGAGGAGCTGGCGAGGTTCCTCGAGGCCCTCCCGCCGCACCGCCGCCAGGACCCCGACGTGCTCGACGTCGTCTGGTCGCTGCAGGAGCTGCGCGTCTCGCTCTTCGCGCAGCGGCTCGGCACGGCCGGGCCGGTGTCGGCCAAGCGGATCTACGCCGCGATGGACGCGGCCGAGGACGCGACGGCGACGGGCTGACCGGACGGTCGGGGCGGCCCGGTCCGGTGGACAACCCCCTGTCGGCAGCGCGTCGGTCGCAGTAGCCTGACCGCGTCGGCCCGCGCCCAGAACCGGCCGGGCCCCGTGCGGAAGGCGGCTCCCCATCTCCTGGCTCGTGGCGGTCCTCGACGCCGTCGTCGACATGTCGCTGCTCCGGGTCCCGGAGGCGCTGCAGGCGGCCGCGGGGGCCGCGCGCCTGTGGGTCGCGGTGGGGGTCGCGATGCTCGCGGCCCTCTCCACGCTGGTCGGGCACAGCGTGATCTTCATGCTCAACCGGGTGCGCGGGGTGCGCCTGGTCGTGAGCATGACGCTCGGCGCCGTCTACCTCGTCCTGCTGCACCTCCTGACCGGCCTGGTCATCGGCCTGGTCTCGTCGCTCCTCGTGGGCGAGGTCTCCGCGACGACGATCGTCGTGGTCTACCTGCTCTCGCTGGCCCCGCGCACCCTCGGCTTCCTCGTCTTCGTCCCGCACCTGGGCCTCGGGATCGGGCGGCTCATCGAGGGCTGGTGCCTGCTCACGCTCTTCCTCTGCCTGGCCCACGAGTTCCAGGTCGGTCCGTGGCGGGCGCTGCTCGTCGGCGGCACCGCCTGGCTGGTCGCCCAGGTCGTCTCCCGGCTCCTGGCCCGGCCGCTGGCCTCGGTCGCCTCGCTCGCGTGGAGCCGGGCGACCGGCAGCCCGACCTTCCTCACCGCGCACGACGTCCTGGCCGGCGGGCCCTTCGTCCCGCTCGACCGCACGAGCCACGGGGTGCTGCGGTGATCGACTGGGTGCTCGGGATCAGCCTGGGGCTGGTGCTCGTCTTCGCGCTCCTCTCCCCGCTGGAGTCGCTGCGCTGGTGGGGACGGCGCAAGGACGCGGGCGTGCTCTCGGCGCTCGTGCACGACATACCCGACGACGCGGAGGCGACCGAGGACCGACCGGTGCCGCGCGCCTACGTCGTCTACCTCTCGGGGATCGCGTCGGTCGACGGGACCACGGACTCCCGGCGCGAGCGGGCGGTGCTCACCGAGCTCGCGGAGTCGATGCCCGACGTCGTGGTCGCCGCCGACGTCTTCCCGTATGCCGTGGAGAACCGTGGTCTCAACCAGCGCGCCTCCGCGTGGTTCTGGGGGAGGCTGACGCGGCTGCAGCGGGTGCCGGTCGCCAACCTCGTCGCCAAGCTGATCAACCTGCGCAACGGGCTCCGCGTGCTGGTCTCGGCCGACCCGCGCTACGGGCCGACCTACAACCTGGCGGTCGCCCACGAGATCGCGGCGTCGCTGCGGCGGCACGGCTACCGTCGGGAGGAGGGGGTGCCGGTGACGGTCGTCGGCTACAGCGGCGGCGGGCAGATCGCGCTCGGCGCCTGCTGGTACCTCGCCGCCGGCGGCGTCCCCGTCTCGGTCATCTCGGTCGGCGGCGTGCTCAGCTCCGACCCGGCGCTGGACCGGGTCGGGCACGTGTGGCACCTCTACGGCACCAAGGACTGGGTGCAGCGGCTCGGCGCGCTGGCCTTCCCCGGGCGCTGGCCGTGGGCGCGGCTGTCGGCCTGGCGGGCGGCGGTCGACGCCGGGCGGATCAGCCGCACCTGCCTCGGCCCGATGAAGCACACCGGCGGCAAGGACTACTACGACCGGCACCTGACCGTGGCCGACGGGCGCAGCTATCGCGAGGTCACGCTCGACGCGATGCGCGAGATCCTCCACGGGCGCGAGCCCGC
>CAZONQ010000131.1:0-4086 GCA_964581125.1 uncultured Ornithinimicrobium sp. | reverse complement strand
CTCCCGACCGGGCGCGCGCTCTGCACGCTCCCTCCCGACCGGGCGCACGCTCTGGCAGGATCTGACCTCAGACGAAGGAGAGCGGCATGGACCGGCTTGACGAGGTTCTCACCGACCTGGCGGCCGAGAGCGACGCCCTCGACGCCGTCGTGGCTTCCCTGGACGAGGACGCCTGGCGCATCGCCACGCCCTCGGACGGCTGGGACGTCGCCGCCCAGATCGCCCACCTGGCCTGGGGTGACGAGGCCACGGTGGCCGCTGTCGGCGGTGGTGCCGCGTGGGACGAACTGTCCGCGGAGGTCGCGGAGGGACTCACGGAACGGGTCGACAGGGCGGCGCTGGAGGGTGGCGCGGTCGCGCCGTCCGAGCTGATGGCTCGGTGGCGCCGGTCCCGCGCCGTCTGTGCGGAGGCGCTGCGGAGCGTCCCGGCCGGCACCAGGGTCGCGTGGTTCGGGCCCCCGATGAGCCCGGTGTCGATGGCGACCGCGCGCTTCATGGAGACCTGGGCGCACTCGGCCGACGTGCACGAGGCACTCGGCATCGAGCCGCCGCTCACCGACAGGGTGCGGCACGTCGCCTTCCTCGGTGTGATCACGCGAGGTTTCGCCTTCGCCGCCCACGGTCGTCGTCCTCCAGACGAGCCCGTCCACGTGAGGCTCACCCTGCCGTCCGGTGCCGAGTGGCAGCACGGTGACGAGAGCGCCGCCGACCGGGTGACCGGTTCGGCCCAGGACTTCGCGCTGCGGGTGACGCAGCGCCGCCACCGCGCTGACCTGGACCTCGTCGCGCAAGGCCCGGTCGCCGACGCCTGGCTCGACGTGGCGCAGGCCTTCGCCGGGCCGCCGGGCGCCGGGCGGCCACCTGCCCGTTGACCTGCGCCCGCAGCGCAGGTCTGTGCAGAGCGTGCGCTCGGTCGAAGAAGAGGAGCATGCAGAGCGTGCGCCCGGTCGGGAGGCTGGGGGAGCGTGCAGAGCGTGCGCCCGGTCGGGAGGAGGGAGGGGTCAGTCGTGCCGCTTCAGCCAGGCCAGCACGGCCTGGACGCGCCGGTGCTGGTCGGTCTCGGCCAGGCCGAGCTTGGCGAAGATGCGCTGGCTGTGCTTCTCGACCGCGCCCTCGGTGACGACGAGGTCGCGGGCGATGCCGGCGTTGGTCAGGCCCTGCGCCATGAGCCCGAGCACCTCCTGCTCCCGCGGCGTGAGGCTGTCGACCGGGTCCGCCGCCGCGCGGCGCCGGCCGAAGAGCTGGGTCACGACCTCCGGGTCCAGCGCCGTCCCGCCGGCCGCCACCTGCTCGACCGCGCCGAGGAAGTGGTCCATCCGCGACACGCGGTCCTTGAGGAGATAGCCCACCCCGCCGCGCCCGTCGGCGAGGAGCTCGTCGGCATAGTCGAGGACGACGTACTGGCTCAGCACCAGCACCCGCGCGTCCGGGTCGGCGGACCGCACCTCGACGGCGGCACGCATGCCCTCGTCGGTGTGGCTCGGCGGCATCCGCACGTCGGTGATGCCGATGTCCGGGCGGTGCTCGGCCATCGCCCGCACGAACGACGGTCCGTCCGCGACGGCTGCGACCACCTCGTGGCCGGCGTCGCCGAGGAGGAGGGTCAGCCCCTCCCGGAGCAGGAGCGAGTCGTCGGCGACCACCACGCGCAGCGTCATGCCCTCATCGTCCCCCGCCGAGGGGGACGCGGGCGAGCACCGTCGTCGGGCCGCCCTCCGGCGAGTCCACCCACAGCCTGCCGTGCACCGCGGCGAGCCGGCGCTGCAGGCCGGCGAGCCCGTGCCCCTTCGCCACCGACGCACCGCCGACGCCGTCGTCGGTGACGACCGCCTCGGCCAGGCCGCCGCCGGTGCGCAGCACCACGTCGACCGAGGTGGCCCGGGCGTGCTTGGCGACGTTGGCCAGGGCCTCGCTCACCGCGAAGTAGAGCGCCGTCTCCACCTGCTCCGGCAGCCGTCCGCCGCCGGTCTCGTCGCGCACGGTCACCCGCGCCGGGTGCGACGCCGCCAGCGACTGCAGCGCCGCGCCGAGCCCGCGGTCCACGAGGAGCGGCGGCGCGATCCCGCGGCTCAGCGCCCGCAGCTCCCCGAGCGTCTCCGAGGCGGTCAGGCCGGCGCCGCTCAGGATCTCCTGCGCCCGCTCCGGGTCGGTCGCCATCAGCCGCTCGGCACGCGCCAGGTCCATCTGCAGGCGCACGAGCCCCTGCTGCGGCCCGTCGTGCAGGTCGCGCTCGAGCCGTCGCATCGCGTCCCGCTCGGCCTCCTGCCCCGCGGTGTGCGCCCTCTTCAGCGCGGCGTAGCGGTCCTCCGTCGCGCGGCTGCCGATCAGCCCGCCGGCCAGGGTGCTCTGGGCCAGGGAGCCCAGCCGCGTCGTGAGCAGCAGCAGCGGCACCGCGACCAGCCCGGCGAGCACGTTGACCGACAGGTCGACGACGAACTCCGGCCCCACCCCCAGCAGCCGGGCCAGCCCGTCGTAGCCCGGGATGGCGTAGACGAACGGGAACCACACCGGCGACGTCAGCCCCGCGACGACCGTCGCCCCGAACGTCACCGTCAGCACGAAGGTGACCGTCCCGAGGACGAAGCCGACCACACCCCATACCATCTCCAGCCACGTCTGCGGGTCGGTCACCCGGCGCCACAGGTCCCCGGCCGCGGACCCGGTCGTGGGGTAGTCGTGCGCGTAGACCGGCTGCGGCACGTCGTTGTCGAGCAGCCGCCGCTGCAGCAGCCGCTCGACCGACGCGCACGCCCGCAGCGCGACCCCCGCGAGCGGCACGAAGAGCGGCGCGGTGATGAGGGCCGCGGAGCCAGCGAGGGCGGTGACCGCCACGCAGAACGTCAGGACGAGGAGGGGATAGTCGACCACGAGGTATGCAGCCTCGCGCGCCGTGCGCACCACCCCCCTCCGCGCGGGGTCGGGTCGGGCGCCGCGCGGCTGGTCGGTGGGGGACGTCGGGTGCAGCGGCTCGCTGCCGGAGGTGGTCGGCATCGGGGGAGGCGTGTCGGTCATGGCCATGCCTCCATCCCAGTCGACGCCCCGTCCTGGTCCCAGCCTGCCACCCGGCCGACCGCTGTCGGGCCAGCCCGACACCCGCTCCCAGCAGACGCCCAGCAGACGTCGAGGTTCGGCGCAGCGCGGCGGTGCACGATGTCGCCACCTACCCGCCCCGTCCCAGGAGGACGCATGAGCCATCCCGTCGCCGACCAGACACCAGCCGGTCCCGCCTACGAGGGCAGGCTGCTGCCCAACCCGGAGGAGGAGGTCGTCGACCAGGGGCTGCAGTTCGACTTCGGCACGCTGCTCACCCGACGGCGGATGCTCGGGCTGCTGGGCATCGGCGTCGGGACCGTGGGGCTGGCCGCGTGCGGTGCTCCGCGGAGCACCGGGGCGGCCGCGACGGCGACCGGCTCGCTGGCCGAGATCCCGGACGAGACCAACGGGCCCTACCCGGCGGACGGGTCCAACGGGCCCGACGTGCTCGAGCAGTCCGGGATCGTGCGCAGCGACATCACCGGCAGCTTCGGCGACGCCGACGGGGTCGCCGCGGGCGTGCCGTTCACGCTCACCCTGACGGTCGTCGACCTGGCCGCAGGGGGCGTGCCCTTCGAGGGGGCCGCGGTCTACGTCTGGCACTGCGACCGCGACGGCGCCTACTCGATGTACTCCCAGGGCATCGAGGCGGAGAACTACCTGCGCGGCGTGCAGGTCGCCGACGCCGACGGGCGGGTGACGTTCACGAGCATCTTCCCGGCGTGCTACTCCGGCCGGTGGCCGCACGTGCACTTCGAGGTCTATCCGGACCTCGACTCGATCACCGACCACGACGCGTGCGTGTGCACCTCGCAGGTCGCCCTGCCCGAGGACGTCTGCGACGACGTCTACGCCAACGCCGAGGGCTACTCCGCGTCGACGGCGACGTTCGCGCAGGTCACGCTCGAGTCCGACATGGTCTTCGCCGACGGCGCCGAGTCCCAGCTGGCCACCGTGACCGGCGACCGCACGAGCGGCTACGCGGCCACGCTCACCGTCGGCGTGGACACCACGACGGAGCAGACCGGCGGCGGCGCGCCCGGCGGCCAGGGC
>CAZONQ010000130.1:0-7484 GCA_964581125.1 uncultured Ornithinimicrobium sp. | reverse complement strand
GATGCCCTCGGCCTGCGAGGCGAGCGAGGCGGCGTAGTTGCCGCCGCACTTGGCCGCGCCGGTCCCGCCGGGGGCGGCGCGCACGTAGAGCTCGCTGACCCACAGGCTCACCGGCTTCAGGCCCCCGGTGAAGTAGGCGCCCGCCGGGGAGCAGATCACCGCGAAGAGCGCCCGGTTGCTCGGCCGCACGCCCAGCGCCTGCTCGGTGGCGATCATGAACGGCCGCACGTAGAGGGCCGTCTCCCCCGACCCGGCCGGCGGCACCCACCCCTGGTCGAGGGTGACGACCTCCTTGATCGCGTCGAGGAACATCGTCGGCGGCAGCTCGGGCAGCGCCAGGCGGCGGGCGGAGGCGTTGAGCCGCTCGGCGTTGCGCTCGGGCCGGAACGTCCAGACCGAGCCGTCCTCGTGGCGGTAGGCCTTCATCCCCTCGAAGATCTCCTGGCCGTAGTGGAACACCGCGGCGGAGGGGTCGAGCTGCAGGGGTCCGTAGGGCACCACGCGCGCGTCGTGCCAGCCCTCGCCCCTGTCCCAGTCGATCAGCGCCATGTGGTCGGTGAAGTGCGACCCGAAGCCGGGGTCCTCGAGGACGGCGGCGATCTGCTCGGGGGTGGCGCGGTCAGCGTTCGCGGTGACGGCGAAGGACGTGGACGTCGGCGTCGTGGTCATGGGGTCAGGGTATGCCGTCAGCGGATCCAGCTCATCATCGCCCGCACGCGCCGGCCCACGTGCTCGAGCGGGTGGGCCGCGCGCTGCGCCGCGCGCCGGCTGGTCGCGCCCTCGGCGGGGTCGGGGCCGGGCCGCCCGTCGGGGCCGTACTGCGTCGCGAAGCCCGCCTGGTAGATCTGGTCCACCCTCGTCTTCAGGTCGTGCACGACCGCGAGGTAGGCGACCTCCTCCTCCACCCCCCGCGCGACGAGCGTCTCGAAGGCCCGCTCGACGCTCGACCGCAGCGGCGCGAAGACGTGCGCCTCGGCATACTGCTGCGCCTCGGCCTCGTGGTCCAGGGTGGTGACGATCGCGCCCGAGCGCAGGGCCCCCATCGCCGCCGCGTATGCGGTGAGGGTCGCCCAGGCGGCGCCGCTCCCGTCGCGCGCGACGGCCACGAGCGCGGGGCTGCCCCGGCCGTCGAGGTACTCCTCGCGCACGCGGTCGCCGTCGCCGACCGAGCGGAGCATCGCCAGGTCCACGCCCTCGGGGACGCTGAGCCGTCCGGTGCGCACCGGCTCGCCGGCCGTGACGACGACGAGGTCGCCGGGCTCGGTGTGCTCGTCGAGGAGCCGCTGGACGACGTCGACGTCGTGCTCGCCGTGGCCCAGGGCACCGACCGGGACGAGGACGATGTCGCAGCGGGCCACCGCCTCCTCGGGCGTCGTCACCTCCAGGCCCTCGGTCTCCGCGCGGGCCGCGCCGCGACCGTCCGGGCTGGTCCCGACCCACACGTCGACCCCGCTGTCGCGCAGGTTGAGCGCGTGCGCCGCGGCCACCGCGTCGAACCCCAGGACCGCCACCTGCCGGTCCTGCAGCAGCGTCAGGTCGGCCGACTCCGGGTCGAGGACGGTGCTCATGGCTCCAGCCTAAGGGGCTGGTCGGCCACGTCACGCGGCGCCGTCGAGCCGCGTCTCCTGCTGGTCGAGCAGGTGCTGCACGGCCGTGAAGGTCTCGGTGCGGTAGGCGCCGATCGCCCGCTCCTCGGCGAGCGCGTCGCGCATCGCCTCGAGGTAGCGGCGCTGGAGGGTGCGCATCTGCTCCCGCGCCCCGGGTCGCGCCTCCGCGTGCTCCTGCGCCGTGCCGGAGAGGACCGGCGCGAGGTGGCCGACGACCCGCTCGACGACCTGCGGGTCCACGGGCTCGCCGTCGACCAGCTGCTCGTCGACCGGGCCGAGCCGGTCGGCGGCCGTGTCGAAGAGCGAGCGCAGCAGGGCGGTCGTCTCCTGCCGGCGGTCCTCGGGCGAGACGTCCGACAGGTCCAGCCGGCGGATCACCCAGGGCAGCGTCCCGCCGAAGCCCAGGAGCGTGGTGACGGCGACCAGGAAGGCGACGAGCACCACCGTGGAGCGCATCGGCAGGTCGGCCGGGATGGTCTGGGCGGCGGCGATCGTCACGGCTCCGCGCATGCCGGCCCACCCCAGGACCACGGCTCCGCGACGGGTGATCGGCTGGGACTCCTCGAAGTCCAGGTCCGCCGCCCCGCGGGCGACGCGCCGCCGCATCCAGGCGATCCGCGTGTGCTCCCGGTCGGTGCGCGGCTCGAGCGCGTCCAGCCGTTGCCGGACCTGCTGCAGCTCCTCGCGGGAGCGACGGCCGCGGCGGGGGAGGTCGACGACCCGGGGGACCATGACGCCCAGCGCCCTCAGCACGACCGCGAGGGCCAGGACGAGCGCGGTCACACCGAGGACCACGCGGGGCGAGGACTCCTCCCCGAGCGACGCGACGAGGCCGGGCAGCTGCAGGCCCATGAGGAGGAAGAGCCCGTTCTCGAGGAGGAAGCTGATCGTGGCCCAGTTGGTCGCCTCGGTCTGCCGCTCGCGTGCGGAGAACCGGCGGGTGCCCATCGTCCCGGTCACCAGCCCCGCGACGACGACCGCCAGGACGCCGGAGGCACGCAGCTCCTCGGCCGGGAAGTAGACGAGGAAGGGCACGACGAAGGAGATCGCCGAGTGCAGCACGGGGTCGTCGACGAGGGACCGGACGCGCACGGTCGCCCAGCCGCCGACGAGGCCCACGAGGACGGCCATGACGACGGCGAGCGCGAAGTCGCCCACCGCCGTCCACAGGTGGAAGGCCCCGGCGGTCGCGGCGACCGCGGTGCGCAGGGTGACGAGGGCGGAGGCGTCGTTGACCAGCGACTCTCCCTCGAGCACGGTCATGAGCCGGTGCGGCAGCCCCAGCCGCTTGCCGACGGCCGTCGCGGCCACCGCGTCGGTCGGGCTGACGACCGCGCCGAGGGCGACGCCGAGCGCGAGCGGGACCTGCGGGAAGACGAGGTGGACGACCACGCCGACGACGACCGCCGAGAGCACGACGAGGACGACCGACAGCCAGGCGATCATCCGCAGGTTGCGCCGCAGGTCGATGACCGGCAGCCGGACCGACGTGGCGTAGAGCAGCGGCGGCAGGACCCCGGCGAGCACGACCTCGGGGTCGACGTGGGGGTGCGGCACGCCGGGCAGGAAGCTGCCCGCGACGCCCACCAGCACGAGCAGCAGCGGCGTCGCCACGCCCGTGCGCCGCGAGAAGGCGGCCGCCAGCAGCATGGCCGCCAGCGCCGCCGCGGCGATGAGGACGTACGGCACCCGCCCAGCGTAGTGGCCGCCCGCGGGCCGGCCCGGGGCTCAGCGCAGGAAGAGCTTGCGCAGGCGCACGGTCGTCAGCCAGAGCCCCGCGGCGGTCATGGCGACGAAGTAGAGGGCGTGCACGAGCGTCATACCCGTCAGGTAGCCCACCGAGAGCTGGCGCATGAGCTCGACCGCGTGCCACAGCGGCAGCGCCATGACCAGCCACTGGATCGGCTCGGGGTAGACGCCGATCGGGTAGAGCGTGGCCGAGAAGAGGAACATCGGCAGCATCGCGAAGTTGATGAGGTCCATCTGCTGGAAGGTCGTCATGTAGCTCGTGACGCCCATGCCGAACGCCGCGAAGCCGAAGGCGACCAGCACGGCGACCGGGACCATGGCCAGCGCCCACCACGAGGTGACCAGGCCCATGACGGCCAGGACGCCGAGGAAGCCCAGGGCGTAGACGAAGCCGCGGAAGAGCGCCATGAGGATCTCCCCGAGGGCCACGTCGAGCGGGCCGAGCGAGGTCTGCAGCATCGCCTGGTAGAGCTTGGCGAAGCGCAGCTTGAAGAAGACGTTCCACGTCGAGTCGTAGATCGCGCCGTTCATCGCCGAGGTCGCCAGCAGCGCGGGGGCGATGTAGGCGGCGTAGGACGTGGGCTGCCCGCCGGGGCCGCTCACCTCGCCGACGAGGCCGCCCATGCCGACGCCCATCGCGAGCAGGTAGAAGACCGGCTCGAAGAAGCCGGAGACCAGGATCATCCAGTTCTGGTTCCTGATGACGCTGAAGCCCCGCTCCAGGACGGCGGCGACGTTGCCCGAGGACAGCGCCCGCAGGGAGAGGCGGCTCGTGGTGGCAGGAGCGGTCACGAGCGCAGCCTCCGGGTGTAGAAGCGGACGCCGAGCAGCAGCCCGGCGACGGTGCAGGCGAGCAGGAAGACCAGGTGCAGCACGGCCATCGGGAGGCCGATGTCGGCGCCGTAGCTCACGGCGCGCGCGAGCTGGGTGCCGTGCCAGACCGGCGAGACCCAGCCGATCCACTGCAGGTAGGTCGGCATGACCGACAGCGGGAAGAAGGTGCCGGCGAAGAGGAACATCGGCATGACGACGAAGCGCTGGATGAAGCTGAACTGGAAGCCCTCGTCCTTGATCGTCGAGGCGTAGGCCTGCAGCGGCGCCCCGAAGGCGGTCGCGGTGAGCACGCCGACCGGGATCACCAGCCACGACCAGACGCTGGGCGCCGCCCCGAAGGCCAGCATGACGAGCCAGAACACCGTGGACTGGACGACGAAGCGGATGACGACGGCGAGCAGGTGGCCGAGGGCGACCTGGCCGGGCTCGAGGGCGCTGGCCAGGGGTGCGTAGTAGAGCCGCTGCCACTTGAAGCCGGCCATCACCGGGTAGGTCATCTCGCCGCTGACCGACATCACCACCGTCGAGACGAGCAGCGCCGGGGCGACGAAGGTCAGGTAGTCGACGCCCTCGACCGACCCCACGCCGGAGTCGACGAGTGCCCCCAGCCCGATGCCCATGGCGACCATGTAGAGGACCGGCTGGCCCACGGCATACAGCATGATCGGCCAGAAGTAGGCGCGCATGCCGCGCAGCACGGTCTCCGCGTAGTACCACACCCCGAGGGCGCGCGCCCGGCGCGCCATCGCGGTGTGCGCCGGGGCGCGCCCGGAGAAGGCGAGGGCGTTGCTGTCGACGTCGGCGTAGGTCTGCTCAGTCAACGAGGCTCCTCCCGGTCAGCCGGAGGAAGACGTCCTCCAGCGAGGAGCGGCGCACCAGGGAGGTGACCGGCTGCAGCCCGCGGCGGCCGATCTCCTCCAGGGAGGCCTCGCCGTCGTCGGTGTAGACGAGGATGCGGTCGGGCAGCACCTCGTTGCGGGCCCCGACGCCCTCCAGCTGCGCGACCACCTGGGCGTTGCGCTCGGAGCCGAAGCGCACCTCGACGACCTCGCGGGTGGAGTGCTCGCGGATGAGCTGGCGCGGGGAGCCCTCGGCCATGATCCGGCCGTGGTCGACGACGATGAGCCGGTCGCACAGCTGCTCGGCCTCGTCCATGAAGTGGGTGGTCACGACGAGCGTCGTGCCGGCCTCCTTGAGCCGGAAGAGCCGGTCCCACAGGACGTGGCGGGCCTGCGGGTCCAGCCCCGTGGTCGGCTCGTCGAGGAGCAGGATCCGGGGCTCGTTGACCAGGCCGCGGGCGATGGTGAGGCGGCGCTTCATGCCGCCGGAGAGGTCGCCGACCTTGGCGCCCGCCTTGGCCTCGAGCTGGGCGAAGGCGAGCAGCTCGTCGGCCTTGGGCAGCAGGTAGGAGCGGGGCAGGCCGAAGTAGCGGCCGTACATGACGATGTTCTCGCGGACCCGCAGCTCCTCGTCGAGGTTGTCCTGCTGCGGGATGACGCCCAGGTGCGCGCGGACCTCGGGGCCGTGGCTGGCGGGGTCCATGCCGAGCACGGTGAGGTCGCCGCCGGAGCGGTCGAGGGTGCCGCCGATCATCCGCATGGTCGTCGACTTGCCCGCCCCGTTGGGGCCGAGCAGCCCGAAGGACTCCCCCTGCTGCACCTCGAAGTCGATCCCGTCGACCGCGACGAAGTCTCCGTAGGTCTTGCGCAGCCCTCGGGCGCTGATCACCGGTTCTGTCACGTCGGAGGACTCTACGTCCCCGGTCCGACAGACCCCAACGGGGTTTCCGCCGCGGCGGTGGTCAGAGCCGCTCGCGCAGCCAGGCGAAGTCGGCGACGTGCTGCTCGGCCGGGCCGGGCGTCTCGCAGATCACCGGTGCGCCGGCGTCGCGCACGACGGCGACGAGCTGGTCGGGGTCGATCTGGCCCTCGCCGAAGGTGGTGTGCCGGTCCGCGCCGGAGCCGGCCGCGTCGCGGCTGTCGTTGGCGTGGACGAGGTCGATCCGGCCGGTGATCGCGCGGACGCGCTCGACGACGTCCGGGAGCGGGATGCCGCCGGCCCAGGCGTGGCAGGTGTCGAGGCAGAAGCCGACCCTCTCGGCGCCCTCGGCCTGCTGCACCGCGGCCCACAGCGCCTCGATGCTCTCCAGGTGGCGCGCCATCGCGTTGTCGCCGCCGGCGGTGTTCTCGATGAGGAGGGGAACCTTGATGTCGGTGGCCTCGACGGCCTTGCGCCAGTTGTCGAAGCCCTTGGCCGGGTCGTCGCCCTTGTTGACGTGGCCGCCGTGCACGATGAGCCCCTTGGCGCCGATCTCGGCGGCGGCGTCCATGTGCTGCTGCAGGATCTTGCGGCTGGGGATGCGGATCCGGTTGTTGGTCGTCGCGACGTTGATGATGTAGGGCGCGTGGACGTAGAGGTCGACGCCCGCCTCCTCCGCCGCGGCGCGCAGCGCGGCCGCCCCGCCGGGGTAGCGGACCTGCGGGCCCTTGTAGTCCTGCGGGTCGCCGAGGAAGTGCTGCACGAGGGTCGTCCCCCGCGCCAGCGCCTCGGCCACCGGGTCGGTCTGGTCGACGTGCGCACCGATCCTGATCGTCATACCGGCCACTGTAGGCGCCGGGTCCGTCAGGCCCTCGCGGTGTGGAAGGCGACCAGGCTGCCCAGGCCGGCCTGCAGCAGGTCCCAGCCCACCTCGGTGCGCAGGACCGCGGCGCTGGCGGTCGGGAAGCCGCTCTCGAGGTCGGCCAGCGCGGCCCGGTCGGAGGTCTCCGGGTCGGTCAGCCCGAGGGCGAGCGTGCCCACCGTCGGCTGGTGGCCGACCAGCCACACCGTCGAGGCCTCCTCGCGCGCCTCCTGCACCGAGGCGAGCGCTCCCCCGACGCCGCCGTCGTAGAGGTCGTGCCCCGGCCAGACCTCGGCCTCCGGCGCACCGGCACCCTCGAGCAGGTGGACGGCGGTCTGCCGGGTGCGGGCGGCGGTGGAGACGAGCACGAGGTCGGGCCGCAGGTCCTGCTCGGCGAGCCAGCGGCCGAGCACCGTCGCATCCGCGACGCCCCGGGGCGCCAGCTCGCGCGCGTGGTCGCCGTCGGCGTGCTCCCGCTCGGCCTTGGCGTGGCGGACGATGACGAGCGTGCGTGCCATGGTCGCCACCGTACCGCCGAGCGGCCACCCGATGCGGGGCTATTCCGAGGACAGCTCAGGCGGCAACGGTGGGCAGGCGTCGGTCGGGTAGTCCGCCGGGTCGACCTCGGCCACCGGACTCCAGTAGTCGCCACCCACCTGCACGCTGGCGATCCA
>CAZONQ010000129.1:0-7484 GCA_964581125.1 uncultured Ornithinimicrobium sp. | reverse complement strand
GGGCCTACCACGAGGAGCTCTGGCGCACCTACATCGACGCCGGCCAGGGTCACTTCGTGCTCGCGAGGCCGCGCGAGGACGGCGACCACGAGGCGGGCGCGTTCGTCATCCACCGGGACGGGCTCGGCTACTACAAGGACGGCGGCTCGCTGCGCACCCGGGACAGCAACGGGCTGCAGTACCGCGTCCAGTGGGAGGCGATGCGCTGGTGCAAGGCGCACGGCGCGACGACCTACGACATGTACGGCGCGCCGCCGAGCTGGGCCGCCGACGACGAGGACCACCCGCTGCACCCGCTCGTGCAGTTCAAGACCGCGTTCGGACCGATCACCGACCAGGTCGGGACGGTGCAGCTCGTGCTGCGGCCGCGCGCCTTCCGCGCCTGGGACCGCGTCGGGATGCCCGTCTACCGGCGGCTGGCGGCGAGGTCCGGGCCCTTCTACTAGGCCGCCCGTGGCGCCCTTCGACCTGGCCGTGATCGGCCGGGGGCTGCCCTTCGCCGACGCCCTGCCGCGGCTGCGCGCGGCGCTGGAGGGGCGGGGCGCGGCCGTGGTGCGCGCCCGGCCCGGCGCCGGCAAGACCACGCTCGTGCCGCCGGCGGTGGCCGAGCTGCTGGGGGAGCGGGAGGGGGCGCGCAGGGTCGTCGTCACCGGCCCGCGGCGCGTCGTGGTGCAGGCGGCGGCCCGAAGGCTGGCGGCCCTCACCGGCACCTCCGTCGGCGGGCTCGTCGGCAGCAGCGTGCGCGGGGACCGACGGGTCGGGCGCGAGACGGTCGTGGAGTTCGTGACGGCGGGCGTGCTGGTGCGCCGGCTGCTCGGCGACCCCGAGCTGGCCGGTGCCGGAGCGGTGGTCCTCGACGAGGTCCACGAGCGCGGTCTCGACACCGACCTGCTCGTCGGCATGCTCGCCGAGGCGAGAGCGCTGCGACCCGACCTGCTGCTGGTGGCGATGTCGGCGACGCTCGACGTGCCGGCGCTCTCGGAGGTGCTCGGGGGAGAGGACGGGCCGGCCCCGGTCGTCGACCACGCCTCGGAGCAGCACCCGCTCGACGTGGTCTGGTCGCCGCCGGCCGGGCCGCGCACGGACGCCCGGGGCGTCTCCGACGACTTCCTCGCGCACGTGGCCCGCACCGTGGTCGAGCAGCACGCGCGGGCCGTCGCCGCGGAGCCGGGCACCGACGCGCTGGTCTTCGTGCCGGGCGCGCGGGAGGTCGACCGCGTCGTCGAGCGGGTGGCCCGGCTCGCGCGCGGCACCGAGGTGCTGCCGCTGCACGGGCGCCTCGACGCGCGGGCCCAGGAGCGGGCGGTCTCCGGCCGCCGGTCGGGGGATCCGCCGCGCGTCGTGGTCTCCACGGCGCTGGCCGAGTCCTCGCTCACCGTGCCGGGCGTGCGCCTCGTGGTCGACGCCGGGCTGTCCCGCGAGCCGCGCCGGGACCTGCGCCGCGACATGTCCGGCCTGGTCACCGTGCAGGCCTCGCGCGCGGCGATGACGCAGCGGGCGGGGCGCGCCGCACGTCTCGGGCCGGGCACCGTCGTGCGGTGCCTCGACGAGACGACGTTCGCCCACGCCCCGGAGCACACCACGCCCGAGATCGTCTCCGCCGACCTCGCCGGCGCCCTGCTCACCCTGGCCGCGTGGGGCTCGCCGCGCGGGGAGGGCATGCCGATGCTCACGCCGCCCCCTCCGGCCGCGGCCCGCGCGGCCGAGGAGGTGCTGCGCGGCCTGGGCCTCGTCGACGACGACGGCCGGGTGACCGAGCTCGGGCTGCGGGTCGGCCGGGTCCCGGCCGACCCGCGCGAGGCCAGGGCCCTGCTCGCCGGCGCCCCGCTCGTCGGCGAGCGGGCGGCTGCGGAGGTGGTGGCGGCGCTCGCCGACGACCACCGGGCCCCGGACGCGGACCTCACCGCCCTGGTCGGGGCCCTGCGCTCCGGACGTGCCCCCGGCTCCGCGCGCTGGCGCTCGGAGGCGGCCCGGCTGGAGCGCCTGGTCGGGCAGGCGGGCGCCGGAGCGGGCGCACCCGTGCCGTCCGAGGACGTCGCCGGGCTCGTCACGGCGCTGGCCCACCCCTCCAGGGTGGCCCGGCGCGAGGGCGGCACCTGGCTGCTCGCCTCCGGGACCCGTGCCGCGCTCCCGCCGGGCAGCCCGCTGCGGACGCACGCGTGGATCGCGGTCGCCGACGTCGCCAGGGCCGAGGGACGGGTGGCTGCGGGCACCGGCGCGGTCGTGCGCCTGGCCGCCGGCCTGGGGGAGGAGACGGTCGAGGTGGCGACCGCGTCGCTGCGCACGCGGGAGGTCCGCGCCTCCTTCGTCGACGGACGCGTCGTCGCGCGCCAGGTCGACGCTGTCGGTGCGATCGAGCTGGCCTCCACCCCCGTGCGCCCCTCGCCCGAGGCCGGTGCGAGCGCGGTCGCGGAGGCGCTCGCCCGCGACGGTCTCGGCATCCTGAGCTGGTCGGCCGCCGCCGGCGGGCTGCGGCGCCGGCTGGCGCTCCTGCACCGCGTCCTCGGCGAGCCCTGGCCGGACGTCGGTGACGAGGCGCTGGCGGGCCGCGCCGAGGAGTGGCTGGGGCCGGAGCTGCGCCGGCTCGCGTCCGGCACGCCGGTGGACCGCGTCGACCTCCTCGAGCCGCTGCGCCGCCTGCTGCCCTGGCCCGAGGCCGCCCGGCTCGACGAGCTCGTGCCCGAGCGGCTGGAGGTGCCCAGCGGGTCGCGGGTCGCCGTCGACTACCCGCCGCACGACGACCCCGACGCCCGCCCCGTCGTGGCGGTCAAGCTGCAGGAGTGCTTCGGCCTGACCGGGACGCCGGCCCTCGTCGACGGGCGGGTCCCGACGGTCTTCCATCTCCTGAGCCCTGCGCGCCGCCCCCTCGCGGTGACCGACGACCTGGCGTCGTTCTGGTCCGGCCCCTACGCCCAGGTCCGGGCCGAGATGCGCGGGCGCTACCCCAAGCACCCCTGGCCCGAGGACCCGTGGACGGCGCCGGCGACCGCGCGGACCACCCGGCGGCGCTGAGGGAGGGCGGGCGGCCTACCAGAAGGCGTCGCCGGGCTCCCGACGCTGCAGACGCGTGACGACGCGCTGCCCGATCCGCTGCCACACGGCATACCTGCGGGGGCGCAGGACGATGTCCCAGGCGCCGACCCAGTCGACCACGTCCTTGGAGAACCCCCGCTTGAAGACGCCCAGGCCGTAGCGCATGTCGCTCTTGTCGTCGAGCCTGGTGGAGTGCGGCGTGCCGACGAGGTCGTAGGTCCGGGCCCCGTGCTCGATCGCCCAGCGCATGCCTTCGTACTGCACGAGCTGGCTGACGCCGGGCACCGGGCGCTCCCGGGCGCTGGCGCCCTCCTTGTAGGCCGCCACGTCGCCGATCACGGTGACCAGCGCCCACGCGACCATCTCGCCGTCGACCCGCGCCACGACCGGCTGGGCCACGCCCTCGCGGACCATCGTGCGCCAGGACTCGACGAAGTAGTCCTTGCCGCGCACGCCGAGCTCCTGGTCGCGGACGACGCCCTCCCACAGGTCCCACATCTGCTCGTAGGTCTCGTCGGTGTGCGGTGCACGCACCACCTCGACCCCCTCGCGGATCGCGCGGCGCACCATGTTGCGGGTCTTGGACGGGTAGGCGGCGAGCAGGTCGTCCGCGGACTCCGGCAGGTCGAAGACGACGGTGGAGGAGTGCGGCTGCACCGGGTCCGTGCGCACCAGCCCCATCTCCTCCAGGGCGGTGACCGACTCCTCGCTCTCGCGGATCTCCGGCTCGATCCGGACGAACATCACGCCCTCGCGCCGGGCCGCCTCGCGCAGGTCGGCGACGAGCGGGCGCAGGGCCTCGACGTCGTCGACGCAGGGGCCCTTGGGCAGATACCAGACGGTGCCGAAGCCGGGCGCCTCCTTGGTGTGGACCGTCATCGCCACGTCGCCGGAGACGGCGTAGCGCGGCTCCCACCGGGCCATCCGCTTGACCTGGCCGAGGGCGTGGCTCTGGTAGACGTTGCCCCCGTCCGGGTTCGCGGCGATCCGCGCGTCCCACTCGCGGGCGTCGGGGGAGGTGACGAAGGTCAGCGGCATGGCGTTCACCTTACGCACCGCGGGCGCGACGGCCCGCCCGGACGCACCTACACTCGGGGCCGTGAGCGCTCCTACCAGCGACGACGGTCGCGACGCCGCGGCGCTGCGCCGTGCGCTGGCGGGGCCGTCGGGGACCGACCCGGCCGACTGGCACCTCGTCGGCAGGGTCCAGCACGCGCTGCTCGCCGTGCTGCGGGCGGTGGCCCGGCAGGCCGGGCCGGGGGAGGCCGTCGTGCAGCCCTTCGCGCCGGTGACGGCCCTCGCCCCGGTGGTCGCGGCCGGGCTGCGCCCGGTGTGGGCGGACGTCGACCGGGACACCCTGGCGATGGACCCGGCGACCGTGCCCCGGGCGCTCACCGCCACGACGCGGGTCCTCCTCGCGCGGCACACGTTCGCGGCGGCGGCTCCGGTCGCCCGGCTGCGCGGCTTCCTGCCGGGCGGGGTCCTGCTCGTCGAGGACTCCTCGCACTGCCTCGGGCACCTCACCCGCGACGCCGACGGGCTGCCGGTCTCCGACGTGTCCGTGCACGACCTCGGCCACGCGCTCACGCTGCCCGCCCGGGCCGGTGCGGCGGTCTGGGTCGACCCGGCCCTGCGGGACGGACCGTGGCACCGGGTGCTGACCTCGGCGCTCGCGTCGCTGCCGCCGGCCGGGCGGAGGGAGGCGCTGGCCAGCGCGGTCGGCACCCCGGCGCTGCGGGCGGCCCGCCGGCTCGGGGCCGTCGGCAGCCGCGCGGTCGCGCTGGCCACCGCGCCGGAGCGCTCGGGGCGGGTCGCGGGCGAGCCGACCCGGCTCCCGGGCGCCGTGGTGGAGGAGGTGCTGCACCACATACCCCGGACGCAGGAGTGGGCCGCCCACCGGCGCACGACGGCGTCCGTCTACCGCGACGGCCTCTCCGGGGTGCCCGGCGTCACCGTGCCCCGGCTGCTCGACGACCCGGCGCTGACGCTCCTGCGCTACCCCGTGCTGCTCGACGGGCCGGAGCAGGCCCAGCGGGTGGTCGCGGCGCTGCGCGGGGAGGGTCTCTCGCCCGACCGGTGGTACGCCCCGACCCTCTACCCGGGGGCGGACGACGCCGCGGCGTTCGGCTACGGCCCGGGGCTCAGTCCGGTCGCCGAGGAGGTCTCGCGGCGCGTGGTGACGCTGCAGACGGCGCCGTTCGTGACCCCCGCCGCGGCCGCGCGGACCGTCGAGGTGGTCCGGGACGTGGTCGGGACGCCCCGGTAGGGCAGGTACGGTAACGACCGTGCCCGTCCTCGACCTGAACGACCCCGACGCCGTCGCGCGCTACGACGCGTTCGTGCGCGCGCACCCGCACCGGGCGATCACCCAGGACCTGCGCTGGGGCATCGTCAAGGACGACTGGGGGCAGGAGGCGGTCTACGTCGAGGAGGACGGGCAGATCGTCGCCGCGATGACGCTCCTCGTCCGCCGGCTGCCGGGCGGCTTCTCGGTGCTCTACGCCCCGCGCGGGCCGCTCGTGGACTGGGAGGACCGGGCGACGGTCCGGCGGATCGTCGACGAGGCCGCGCCGCTGGTGAGGAAGCACCGGGCGGTGATGACCAAGTTCGACCCCGAGGTGCCGTTCACCCCGGAGCTCGACGCCTGGCTGCGGCAGCAGGAGGGCTGGGTCGTCAAGAACGTCGGCGCCGGCAAGGACGACCTCGTCCAGCCGCGCTACTGCATGATCGTGCGGCTGCAGGACGAGGAGGGCCGCGAGCTCACCGAGGACGAGCTGCTCGCCAAGTACGACGGCAAGGCCCGCAACCGGGTGCGCACCGGTCGGCGCAAGGGTGTGGAGACCGTGGCGGCCGACACCGAGGAGGGGCTGCGCACCTTCCACGAGATCTATGCCTTCATGGCGCGCCGCAACGAGATCACCACGCGCGGGCTGCCCTACTTCCACCGGATGCGCGAGGCCTTCGGCGACCGCATGCGGGTGGCGCACGCGCGGCACGAGGACGACGTGCTGGCCGCGTCGGTGACCGTCGACTACCACGGCAAGCTCTACTACCTCTACGCCGGCTCCAACGACCTCAAGCGCAACCTGGCGCCCAACCAGGTGATGAACCACGAGCTCATGGTCTGGGGGCTGGGGCGCGGGGCCGAGACCTACGACATGGGCGGCGTCTTCGACCTCGACCCCAAGGACGGGCTCTACCTGTTCAAGCGGGCGTTCTGCAAGGGCGACGGCGGCGCGACCGAGTTCGTCGGCGAGGTGGACGTGGTCCACCACCGCGCGCTGTATGCCGTGCTCCACCGCCTCGTCCCCGCCGTCCAGCGGGGGCGGCGCGAGGTGGGCGGCCTGGTGTCGCGGCTGCGCCGGCAGCGCGCCGCGGCCCGCGAGGCCGCCCGCGCCCAGAAGGTCGCGTCCCCCGACGCCTGACGGACAAGGACCCGTCCTGCCATGAGCCTGCCCCTCGCCACGCCGCCGCTGGCCGCGCCGCTGCCGGCTGAGATCCCCTTCCCGGACATCCCGCCGGGCTTCGACGTCGGGCCCCTGACGATCCACTGGTACGGCGTCATGTACGCCGTCGGGATCATGGTCGGCTGGTGGCTCGGCGTCCGTCGCGCCCGCCGGCCCGGGTCCGGCTGGACCGCCGACGAGGTCGGCGACCTCATCCTGTGGGCGACCGTCGGGATCGTGCTCGGCGGGCGGCTGGGCTACGTGCTGTTCTACGGCCTGGACAAGGCGGTCGAGAACCCGCTGTGGATCGTCCGCCTCGACGAGGGAGGCATGTCGTTCCACGGCGGGCTGCTCGGGGTGCTCGCCGCCTGCTGGCTCTTCGGCCGTCGCACCGGGCGCGGGTTCTGGCGGGTCACCGACTTCATCGCCCCGCTCGTCCCGCTGGGCCTGTTCTTCGGGCGGATCGGCAACTTCATCAACGGCGAGCTGTGGGGCAAGCCGACGGACCTGCCCTGGGCAATGGTCTTCCCGACCGCCGACGACCGGCCGCGGCACCCGACGATGCTCTACGAGGCGCTCCTCGAGGGGCTGGTGCTCTTCGCGGTGCTGTGGGTCTTCTCCCGCGGCCGGCGGCCGGTGCGGGCGGTCTCCGGGCTCTTCCTCCTGCTCTACGGCAGCTTCCGCTTCGCCGTGGAGTTCCTGCGCATCCCGGACGCGCAGCTGGGCTACCTGGCCCTGGACTGGGTGACGATGGGCCAGATCCTCTCCACACCGATGATCCTGCTCGGCGCCCTGCTGCTCTGGCTCGCCTACCGCACCCCGCAGTCGCGTGCCGACCGCACGGGCACCGATGTCGAGGACGAGCTGCCGGCCGCCACCGAGCCCACCACCGAGCCCACCAACGACGCCACCGACTGACGCCACCATCTCGACCGGGCGCGCGCTCTGCGCACCATCTCGACCGGGCGCGCGCTCTGCGCACCATCTCGACCGGGCGCGCGCTCT
>CAZONQ010000128.1:5440-7485 GCA_964581125.1 uncultured Ornithinimicrobium sp. | reverse complement strand
GCCGACCGCGCCGCGGGGGCTCAGCCGACCTCGAGGTCGGTGATGAGCCACCGTCCGTCGAGGCCGCTCATCCGCAGCGCGAGGGCCCGGACACGACCCTCCGCCCAGACCACGGCGGCCACCTCGCACACCCCGTCCGCGGGAAAGCTGGGGCGGACCGAGCGGACGACCGGAGGGCGGTGGGTGCGCCGGCCGCGCCGTCGGCTCAGCAGCCCGCGACGCCGGGCGCGCTCACGGATCTCGGGCGTCACCCAGCGGGACAGCTGGTCGGCGCCGCGGGTGCCGTCGTAGGTCTCCAGCACGGCCTGGATCATCCGCGTGGCCCACCGCGTCGCCTCCGGCAGGTCGTGCGTCGACGTCGCCTGCGGGCCGAAGAACGCGTCGTCGTCGTGCCCGCTGCGCAGGTCGACGGCCAGGCTGCCCTGCACGTAGCCGGAGCGCCGCTGCCCGGGCGGCTGGCCCCAGTCGGGGCCGTCCGCCGCCGGGTCGGTCCCCGGGGCGGGCACCACGCGCAGGACCGGGGGGACGGGCCGGTCGGCGCCGGCCGCCGCCGCGGCTGCCGCGCTCACCGGCCGGCCTCCGCCGGTGCGACCAGGCGCTGACCGGGACGGATGAGGTCGGGGTCGGCGCCGATCGTGTCCCGGTTGGCGGCATACCACCGCGGCCACTCCTCGGCCACGTCCTGGTCGGTCGCGTGCTCCCCGAGCGCGCGTGCGGCGATGCTCCACAGCGTGTCGCCCCGGCGGACCACGACCTCGGCGGCGTCGTCGGCCCGGGCCGACGACGGAGCCGTGGTGACCAGACCGACCTCGCCGACCGCCGCCCGCGGCGGGGCCGGGTCCACCACCGTCGGTGTCCACCCCGGGACCGGCACCGGTGCCGGGACGGTCGCCGCGTCGGAGACGGGCTGCGCGTCGGGGGCGGGCTGCGCGGCACGCGGCCCGCCCGGCCCCGCCGGGGTGTCCACCTGCTCGGCGGCCGGGACCGGCGCCGGGGTCGAGGCGGCCGCCGGTGCGGCGCCGAGCGTCACGGCCAGGAGCAGCCCGGCGGCCACCCGCCCCACCAGGCCGCCTCGGACGGCGTGCGTCCTGGCGCGGAGCAGGTCCACCGTGGCCAGGGCCAGCAGGACGGTCGCCCACGAGGCCACGAGCGCTGCTGCGGCCGAGGCCAGGACGGTGAACGCCTGGTCGACGCCCACCTGGGCCGTCCCCGGCCAGCGGGAGACCGCCCCACCCGCCGACCACCACGCGACCGCGCCCGTCGCCACGGTCGCGGCCGCACCCAGCCCCGCGGCCCTCGTCTCCGGCCCGACCATCGTCATCACCCCTCCGCGCCCCAGACCGGTGCGGCCTGATGGATGCGTTTGCGTTCAGTTGCGTTCGTCTGAGGCAATCTACGACGTGCGGTCCGGCCGTGGCAAGCCCTGAGCGCCGTCTGTGGACAGGTGCCTGGTGCCCAGGGCCGGCGCTGGCACGATGGGGCCATGCGCTGGGAGAACCTCTTCGCCGACCTCGCCGCTCAGCAGGAGCAGCTCGAACGGGAGGAGCGACGGCTCGAGGTCGGGGAGCACACCCGGGCCGAGCGCGCCCAGGTGCGCCTGCTGGACCGGCTCGCCGCGGCGGAGGGGACGACGCTGCGGGTCGGCGTCGCGGGCGCCGGGCGGCTGGAGGCGGTGCTGCGCGACCTGGGCACCGACTGGCTGCTCCTCGACCACCTCGGCGGCACCGGTTCCCGGGGCGGGGAGGTCCTCGTGCCGCTGGGCGCGGTCGTCACCGTGGAGGGCCTCGGCCGCAGGGCGGCCACCGCGGAGGAGGCCGGCAGGCGCCTCGGCCTGACCGCTGCGCTGCGGGCCGTCAGCCGGGACCGCGCCGTGGTCCGGGTGCACGACCGATGGGGCGACCACGTGAGCGGGACCGTCGACGCGGTCCTCGCCGACCACCTCGAGCTGACACGGCACGCCGACGACGTCCCCCGCCGGCCCGGCGCGGTCAGGGGCAGCGTGAGCGTGCCCTACGCGGCGATCGCGACGGTGCGCCGGCTCTGAG
>CAZONQ010000128.1:2766-5340 GCA_964581125.1 uncultured Ornithinimicrobium sp. | reverse complement strand
CGCTCGCCACGGCCCCGCGCAGCGGCGGTCAGTCCAGTCCCGCCGAGCCCCTGCGGATGCTCTCGCGGGTCTGGGCGTACATGCGCTGGATGTAGGCCTCGAGCTCAGAGCTCTCGACCCGCCAGACGCCGCGGCCGCCGAGCTTGACCCCCTGGAGGTCGCCGGAGCGGACGAGCGCCTTCACCTGCGACAGCGAGACGTTGAGCGTCTCGGCGACGTCGGTGAGGGTGAGGAAGCGGGGTGCGGGCACGGCCGGGTCCTTTCGCAATCTTGACCAGGATTTTACCGATTCCTGAGCCACTCTTGACCTGCCTGTGGACAAGATGGTCCGAGCAGGGGTGGCGGCGGGTAGCGTGCCACCGGACCAGGGGGACCCCGAGGACGTCCTCCGGCGCGACACAGGAGGCACGATGCTCATGCCTGCCGCGAGGCGGACCAGCGACGCGAGCCCCGGTGCCCGGGGCGCCCGGCGCCTGCGCAGACCCGGCTGGCGGGACCTCCGCCTCGTCGTGGGCCTGCTCCTCGTCCTCGTCTCGGTCGCCGGCGGGGTGCGCCTGGTCGCCAGCCTCGACGACACCACGCCGGTCTACGCGGCCGCCCGGGACCTGCTGCCGGGCCAGGAGGTCGACGCCGACGACCTCGTCGCCGTCCAGGTCCGGCTCGGCGACCAGGCGGGCCGCTACGTCGACGGCTCGGCCCCGCTGGAGCCGGGCACCCACCTGCTGCGTCAGGTGGGCGAGGGCGAGCTGGTCCCGGCCGCCGCCCTCGGGACTGCGCGCCGGGCGCTCGACAGGTCGGTCGGCGTGCCCGTGGACGCGGCGGCGGCCCGCGCGCTCGCCGCCGGGACCGTCGTCGACGTCTGGGTCAGCCACCGCGACGACGAGGCGGTGGGGGAGAGCTACCTCGACCCGGAGATGCTCCTGGCCGGGGCGGTCGTGGAGTCGGTGCCCTCCCAGAGCGGCGGCCTGGGCAGCGGGCTCGGGCGCACCGCCGTGCAGGTGGTCGTGCCCGCCGACGAGGTCGGACGGGTCGTCGCCGCCGTGGACCAGGGGGCCCGCATCACGCTCGTCCCCGCCCCGCGGGCCGAGGGGGGCTCCGGCCGGTGAGTCTGCCGCTGCTCACCGCCGTCGCGCCCCGCTGGGAGGCCGGGCTCGCCGGCCTGCTCGACGCCTCGGGACGGGTCCACGTGGCCCGACGCTGCGCGGACGTCGCCGAGCTGCTCGGCGTCGCGGCCGCCGGGGTGGGGCGCCTCGCCGTCGTCTCCTCCGACCTGCGGGGGCTGGACCGCTCCGTCGTCGACGACCTGCGGGAGCACGGGCTGCTCGTGCTGGGCGTGCACCCGCCGGACGACGAGGCGGCCGAGCGGCTCCTCCTGCGCTGGGGCGTGCCCGTCGTCGTGCCTGCCGACACGGCCGCGGACGTCCTCGACGAGGCGATCGGGCGGCTCCTGGACGGCCCCGACGAGGCGCGGGCGGGGCAGGACGCCGGAGCCGTCCGCCGCGCCGACGGCCCCTCGGTCGGCGGCCCGGGACGCGGGACGGCGGGGACGCTCGAGCACGACCACCGTCCCGGGGCGGAGCCGTGGGCGGCGGAGGAGGACGGGGCCCGCCCCGACGGTCCGGCCGCCCGAGCCGGCGCGGACGCGACCGGCCCGGAGGAGGAGGAGGAGCCCGACGCGGAGGGCCAGGTGGTCGTCGTGTGGGGCCCCACCGGGAGCACCGGCAGGACGACCGTGGCCGTCAACCTCGCCGCCGAGCTCGCCGACCCGCTCGAGCCGGTGCTCCTCGTCGACGCCGACACCTACGGCGCGAGCGCGGCGCAGACCCTGGCGGTCCTCGACGAGGTCCCCGGCCTGGCGGCCGCCGCCCGCGCCGCCGACCAGGGCGGTCTCGACCGCTCCGCCCTGGCCGACCTCGCCCCCGAGGTCCGGCCGGGGCTGCGCATCCTCACCGGGCTCCCGCGGGCCGACCGCTGGCCGGAGGTGCGCGACCCCGCGCTCGCCGACGTGCTCGAGGTGGCCCGCCGCCTGGCGCGGTGGGTCGTCGTCGACGTGGCGGCGCCCGTCGAGCAGGACGAGGAGCTCTCCTTCGACACGCTCGCCCCACGACGCAACGGCGCGACCCTCACCGCGCTGGAGGCCGCCGACCGTGTGGTCGTCGTCGGCACCGGCGACCCGGTCGGGCTGCAGCGGCTGGTCCGGGGCCTCGACCTGCTGACGGGCTGCAGCACCGCGCCCCGCACCGTCGTCGTCACCCGCGTGCGACCGGGGCCGGTCGGACCCGAGCCGGGCCGCCGGATCCAGGAGGCGCTCGACCGCTTCGCCGCCGTCGGGCCCGTGCACCTGGTGCCCGAGGACCAGGAGGCGCTGGACGTCGCCCTCCTCCACGGCCGCGCGCTGGTCGAGGTGCGGCCCCGCAGCCCGGCACGGGCCGCCCTCGCGGCGCTGGCCGACCTCGTCGCCGACCGGGACGCGGCGGTGCGCCGCGAGCGGGCCGCCGGGCGGCGTCCCGCCTGGTGGAGGCGTCGCGCCGCGCCCGCCTGAGCGGCTCCGCCGCGCCCGCCTGAGCGGCTCCG
>CAZONQ010000128.1:0-2666 GCA_964581125.1 uncultured Ornithinimicrobium sp. | reverse complement strand
CGGCTCCGGACCGGTGCCGTCGCGGACCGTCCCGGAGGTCTGAGACGATGGGACGGACGGCCGACCGACGGCCGGGAGGAGAGTGCGATGACGACGGTGCGGTGCTACGTGCCGGTGAGCCCGCGGCAGCTGCGTCGGCTCCGGGACGAGCGCCGGCTCGCCGGACCCCTGCCGGCCTACGCCGTCACGGCCGCGCTGCAGGCCGACCACCCGGCGGGCGACCTCGAGGAGTGGGAGTACGCCGCGCTGCAGGAGGCCGCCCGCAGCCTGCTCGTCGGCGGTGCGCCCGTCATCGTGGCCGCGGCCGACCTCGCCGAGGCCGGCGTCCGGCGCCGCGAGGACGACGCCGCCGGGGCCCGGGTCGAGGTCGGCGACGTCGACCTGCCCCGCGTCGCGGCCCTGCACGTCGGCGACGACGTCGTCACCGGCCGTCCGGACGCCGTCCCCGACGGCGCGGACGAGGTCGAGCTGTCGTGGTACGACACGACCGAGCTGGCCCACGTGGTCGACCTGGCCGACGCGCTCGAGGCTGGCGCCGCGGACGGGGAGGGCGACCGCTGACGGTGGAGCACCCCATACCCGCGTCCACCCGCCCGACCACAGACCACCGAACACCATCGACGAGGAAGCAGACGAGGAACCCACGATGACGATGGACGCCTTCACCGACGTGCCCGCACCGGTCAACGAGCCGGTGCTCACCTACGCGCCCGGCACGCCCGAGCGGGCCGAGCTGGAGAAGACGCTGGTCGAGATGGCCGGCAGCGCGATCGAGATGCCGCACGTGATCGGCGGCGAGGAGGTGGTGGGCTCCGGTGCCGAGATCCAGGTCGTCCAGCCGCACGCGCACGCGGAGGTCCTGGGCACGCTGCGCGACGGCACCGCGCAGGAGGCCGAGCGGGCCGTGCAGGCGTCGCTCGCCGCCGGTGACGCGTGGCGAGCGCTGTCCTTCGACGAGCGCGCGGCCGTCTTCCTCAAGGCGGCCGACCTGCTCAGCGGCCCCTGGCGCGCGCGGCTCAACGCGGCGACGATGCTGGGCCAGAGCAAGACCGTGCAGCAGGCCGAGATCGACTCCGCCTGCGAGCTGGCGGACTTCTGGCGGTTCAACGTCCACTTCGCGCGCACGCTGCTGTCCGAGCAGCCGGTGGCCAACACCGCGGGCACCTGGAACCGCGCCGACCACCGGCCGCTGGAGGGCTTCGTCTATGCGGTGACGCCCTTCAACTTCACCGCGATCTCCGGCAACCTGCCCACCGCGCCGGCGCTCATGGGCAACACCGTCGTGTGGAAGCCGGCGCCGACGCAGCAGCGCGCCGCGACCGAGCTCATGCGCCTGCTGCAGGCGGCCGGCCTGCCCGACGGCGTCGTCAACATGGTCACCGGCACCGGCCCGGCGATCTCCGACGTCGTCATGGCCCACCCGGACTTCGCCGGGCTGCACTTCACCGGGTCCACCGCGGTCTTCCGCTCGCTGTGGCGGCAGACCGGCGAGCACCTGGACACCTACCGCTCCTACCCGCGGATCGTCGGCGAGACCGGCGGCAAGGACTTCGTCGTGGCCCACCCCAGCGCCGACCTCGACGTGCTGCGCACCGCGCTCGTCCGGGGAGCGTTCGAGTACCAGGGGCAGAAGTGCTCCGCCGCCTCCCGCGCCTACGTGCCCGCCTCGCTGTGGAAGCAGCTGCGCGAGCCGCTCGTGGCCGAGACCGAGGGGCTGAGCGTGGGCGACGTGCGCGACCTGTCCAACTTCATGGGGGCCGTGATCGACGAGCGGGCCTTCGCCAGGCACCGCAAGGTCATCGACGACGCCCACGCGGACGACGGCGTGGAGGTCGTGGCCGGCGGCACCTACGACGACTCCGAGGGCTGGTTCGTCCGCCCGACGATCGCCACCGTGCAGGACCCGGCCCACGAGATGGTCACGACCGAGTACTTCGGGCCGATCCTCACGGTCCACGTCTACGAGGACGCCGACTGGAGCGGCATGCTCGCGCAGATGGAGTCGGTGGCCCCCTACGGGCTGACCGGCGCGGTGATCGCCCAGGACCGCGCCGCGGTCGCGGAGGCGTCCTCGACGCTGCGCTTCGCCGCCGGCAACTTCTACGTCAACGACAAGCCGACCGGCGCCGTCGTCGGCCAGCAGCCGTTCGGCGGGTCGCGGGCCTCCGGCACCAACGACAAGGCCGGCAGCATGGCCAACCTGCAGCGCTGGACCAGCACGCGGATCATCAAGGAGACGTTCGTCCCCCCGACGGGCTACCGGTACCCGCACATGGGGTGAGGGCGTCGCCGGGCACCGGCAGCGTCGAGGCCCGCCGCGGGCGAGGGGTCAGCGCGCGGCGAGCCACTCCCGGGCGGCCTGCTCCTCGACGCGCACGACGTCCTTGACGCGCGGGGCGACGGCCTGCTCGATCCGCTGCCGCAGGAAGGGCACGTTGGCCTCGAGGTCGCCGTCCACGACCTGCTCGGTGGTGCCCTCCGTCGCGCCCCGGCGCAGGTGCACGCCGCCGGTGAACGACACGGGCAGCCCGGGCAGCTCCAGCGACATCGCGCCCTCGCGCTCGCCGTCGGCGTCCGCGTCTCCCCAGCGCACCGTCTCGACGAGCAGGAGCGTGGGGCCGACGAACGCGCGTGCCACGTCGGGCACCCCGTCGCTGGGCAGGTGC
>CAZONQ010000127.1:2467-7497 GCA_964581125.1 uncultured Ornithinimicrobium sp. | reverse complement strand
CTTCCGCGACCGGGCGCACGCTCTGCACGCCCCCCTCCCGCGACCGGGCGCACGCTCTGCACGGGGGGCCGGGATATCCACACCCTCACGCGGGTCCCGCCGCCGTCCACAGCTGCGACCGGCTCCCTTGCCGGCCAGGGCCGGAGCCCGTTGGCTGAGGTCGACCGCCGCGGGCGGACGACGAGGAGGAGGGGTCATGGGCCGGGGTATGGCGTGGCAGACGGCACGGGACGTGGGTGACCGGGGCGAGGCGCTCGCGGGCACCTACCTCGAGGGGCTCGGCTGGGAGGTGGTCGAGCGCAACTGGCGCTGCCGGCACGGCGAGATCGACCTGGTCCTGCGCGACCCGGACGGGCTGCTCGTCTTCTGCGAGGTCAAGACACGTCGCTCCGACCGGTGCGGCATGCCCGTCGAGGCGGTCGGTGCGGCCAAGGCACGTCGGCTGCGGACGCTGGCCTGGGCCTGGCTGGCCGAGCGGGGCGAGCGCGGCAGGCCCTTCCGGATCGACCTCGTCGGCGTCCTGTGCCTGCCGGGGGAGGAGCCCCGGCTCGACCACCTCGAGGCGGTGGCCTGATGGGGAGCTTCGGGCGCACGCGCGGGCTCACCCTCTCCGGCGTCGAGGGCCGGGTCGTTACCGTCGAGGCGCAGTGCAGCGGGGGCGTGCCGGTCTTCGTCATGAGCGGCGTCGCGGACAGCGCCTGCCGGCAGGCGACCGACCGCGTGCGACCCGCGATCCGCAACCTGGGGGTCACGCTGACCGCCGGACGCTGGACGGTCAACCTCTCACCCGCCGGGCTGCCCAAGACGGGCAGCGGCCTGGACCTCGCGGTCGCCACGGCCCTGCTCGCGGCCGAGGGCAGGCTCGACGGCAGGCTCATCGACCCGGTCGCCCACCTGGGCGAGGTCGGCCTGGACGGGACCATCCGGCCGGTGGCCGGGACCCTGCCGATGGTGGCCGCGGCGGCCGCGGCCGGCGTCAGGGAGGTCATGGTCTGCCCCGACTCCGCCCAGGAGGCGGCGCTCGTGGCGGGCATCCGGGTGCTGCCGGTGCGCAGCCTCGACCAGGTCACGAAGTTCTACGAGGCGCGGGCCGCCGGCCTGGAGGAGGTGCTGCCCCGTCCGGAGCCCTCCAGACCGGTCCCGGTGGCGGTCCCCGACCTCGCCGACGTCGTCGGCCAGGCGATGGCCAGGTCGGCGCTGGAGGTGGCTGCGGCCGGGGGCCACAACCTCATGCTCGTGGGCCCGCCCGGCGCCGGGAAGACGATGCTCGCGCAGCGGCTGCCGGGCATCCTTCCGCCGCTGGGCCAGGAGGACGCGCTCGCGGTCACGGCGATCCACTCCGTGCTCGGGCTGCTCCCCGCGGGCGACGCCCTCCTGCGCCAGCCGCCCTTCGTCGCGCCGCACCACGGGGCGTCGATGGCCTCGGTCATCGGCGGCGGGAGCGGCGTCGTCCGGCCCGGGGCGGTCTCGCGGGCGCACCGGGGCGTGCTCTTCATGGACGAGGCGCCGGAGTTCCGGCGCGACGTGCTGGACGGCCTGCGCCAGCCGCTGGAGTCCGGCGAGGTCGTCGTCGCCCGCGCCGACCGGCACGTGCGGATGCCGGCCAGGTTCCAGCTGGTGCTGGCGGCCAACCCCTGCCCGTGCGGCGGAGCCCGGGGCGTCTGCACCTGCGCACCGCTGCACCGTGACCGCTACCTGTCCCGCCTCTCCGGGCCCCTGCTCGACCGGGTCGACATCAAGGTCGCCGTCAGCGCGGTGGCCCGTGCCGACCTCTCCTCCGCCCGCGGCGAGCCGTCGTCGGTGGTCGCGGGGCGCGTCCGCCAGGCGCGCGAGCGCCAGGAGGAGCGGTGGGCCGAGGAGCCGTGGTCGCTCAACTCCGAGGCGCCCGGCTGGGCCCTGCGGCAGGGGCGCTGGCGCCTGCCCGACCGGGACCGGCGCCCGCTGGACGAGGCGCTCGACCTGGGGCTCATCACGCTCCGGGGGCTCGACCGCTGCCTGCGCGTGGCCTGGACGCTCGCGGACCTCCAGGGCGTCGACGCCCCCGCCTACCCGCACGTGCGGCACGCCCTCGTGCTGCGTGAGGCCGAGGGGGTGAAGGCGGCATGACGGCCTACCGGTCCCCGCTCGAGGAGCGGGACGCCCGCCTGCTGCTGTCCCGGGTCGCCGAGCCCTACGACCCCAAGGTCCAGGCGCTCGTCGCCGACCACGGGATCGTGGACCTCGTCGGCCACGCGCTGCGTGACGGGCGCACGCCCGACGGGGTGCCGCTCGACCGCCTGCGGACCCGCCTCGCGGACCTCGCCGGCGTGGACGAGCAGCAGATCTGCCGCTCGCTCGGCGCGACCGCGCTCGTGCCGGGCGACGCGGGCTGGCCGACCGGCGTGGACGACCTGGAGCACCCGCCGTGGGCGCTCTGGGTGCGCGGACCGCAGGCCCTGCCCGAGGTCACGCTGCGCAGCGTGGCCATGGTCGGCTCCCGGGCGAGCACCGCCTACGGCGACGAGGTCACCGCGCGGCTCGCCTACGGGCTCGTGGAGCGCGGCTTCGCCGTCGTGTCCGGCGCGGCCTACGGGATCGACGCCGCCGCGCACCGCGCGACCCTGCGCGCGGGCGGCGTCACCGTCGCGGTCCTCGCCGGCGGCGTCGACGTCCCCTACCCGCGGGCCAACTCCGAGCTGCTCGCGGGGATCGCGCGGTCGGGGGCCGTCGTGAGCGAGACACCGCCCGGGGGCGCGCCGGCCCGGATGCGCTTCCTGTCGCGCAACCGCATCATCGCCGCGCTGACGCCGGGGACGGTCCTCGTGGAGGCCAACCTCCGCTCCGGGGCCCGCAGCACCGCCAAGGCCGCCCGCGAGCTGGGCCGCCACGTCATGGCCGTGCCCGGCCCGGTGACCAGCGCGATGTCGTCCGGGTGCCACGAGGAGATCCGGCTCGGCAGCACCCTCGTCACCGACGCCGCCGAGGTCGCCGACCTGGTCGGCCGGATCGGCGAGGACCTCGCGCCGGTGAAGCGCGGGGACGTCCGCCCGGAGGACGCGCTGGAGCCCGAGACGAGGCGCGTGTGGCAGTGGCTGCGGCCCCGGGTCTCCTCCAGCGTCGACGAGCTCATGGTCAGGTCGGGCCTCGGCCTGGGTGAGGTGCTCGTGGCCCTCTCCGAGCTCGAGCAGCAGGGCCTCGCCGAGCACCTGCTCGACGGCTGGAAGAGGAGCGGGGGGCGATGAGCCGCCCGTCGCGCGCCCGCACCCTGCTCGTGGCGGGCGTCCTGCTCGGCGCGCTGGCCGGTGCGCCCGCCCCGGCGTCCGCGTCCCCGGGCGCGTCCCCGTGGGCGGCCCCGCCCGTGTCCGCAGGCGCGCCCGAGGAGGGCGCGGTCCTCTCGACCGTCCTGGGCACGCGGGAGGTGCGGACCGGCCCGGCCACCCGGACCGCCGCCCCGGCCACCCGGGAGGCCCCCGCGGTGCCGCGGGCGGTCGCTGCCCCGGTCCCGCGGTCGGCCGGGGACCGGCGCGCGACCGCCGCCTGGGGCTGGCCGCTCACCGGCACGCCGGAGGTCGTCCACGGCTTCGACCCGCCGGCGCAGCGGTGGCTGCCCGGGCACCGCGGCATCGACCTGGCCGGCGTCGCCGGCGAGCCGGTCCTCGCGGTCGAGGCCGGCGTGGTCGTCTTCAGCGGGTCCGTGGCAGGCGTCGGCGTGGTCTCGGTGGACCACGCGAGCGGGCTGCGGAGCACCTACCAGCCGGTCGCCGACCCCGTCCCCCGCGGGACCAGGGTCGGCCGCGGCGACCGGCTGGGACGGCTCGGCACCGGGGGGCACTGCGTGCTGCGCGACTGCCTGCACCTGGGTGCCCGCCGCGGCCGGCACACCTACGTCGACCCCGAGCCGCTGCTCCGGCCGCTGACGCTGTCCCTGCTGCCGCTCGAGCACGGGCACGGAGGGCCGTGACGTGGTTGCATGGGGCCATGACGGACGCCACCGAGCCCCGCGTCGTGTCGGTCACCCGCGAGGTGGCCGCCCCGGCGGACCAGATCTTCGAGCTCGTCGCCGACCCGGCGGCCCAGCCTCGGTGGGACGGCAACGACAACCTGGCCACCAGTGCGGCGGGGCAGCGGGTCCGCGGGGTGGGGGACGTCTTCGTCACCGAGCTGACGACGGGCGCGGAGCGGGAGAACCACGTCGTGGAGTTCGAGGAGGGCCGGCTCCTGGCCTGGCGGCCGTCCGAGCCGGGGTCGCCCCCGCCGGGCCACCTGTGGCGCTGGGAGCTGGAGCCCACGTCGCAGGGGTCGACGGTGGTCACCCACACCTACGACTGGACCGAGCTGGACGACCCCGGGCGGCTGGAGCGGGCGCGGTCCACGGACGAGGAGAGGCTCCTGGCCTCCCTCACCCGGCTCGCCGCGCTCGCCGAGGAGGAGGCCCGGCGGGAGGAGGCGCAGCCGGCCGACCTCCCCGGGACCACCGTCGTGCGGCACCTCGCAGAGCAGCTCGACTGGCACTGGACCCACCAGGCCCGCCCCCGGCTGGAGGGGATGACCGACGAGGAGTACCTCTGGGAGCCGGCGCACGGCACCTGGAACGTCCGCCGCCGCGAGGAGCCCGCTCCCGGGACGGTCACCCACCGGGCGGGGGCGGGGGAGTGGCTGTGCGACGTCGGCATCCCCGCGCCCGACCCCGCACCGGTCACCTCGATCGCCTGGCGGCTGGCCCACGTGGTCGTCGGCGTGCTCGGGGCCCGTGCCCACTCGCACTTCGGCGGCCCGCCGACGGACTACGACACCTGGCGCTACGCCGGCACGGCCGACGAGGCGCTCGCCCAGCTCGACGCGGCCTACGACGCGTGGTCCGCCGGGGTCCGTGGACTCACCGGCCCTGACCTGCTCGCGCCGGTCGGGGAGGCCGAGGGGCCGTGGGCCGAGCACCCCATGATCGAGCTGGTGCTGCACGTCAACCGGGAGGCGATCCACCACCTCGCCGAGGTCGCCCTCCTGCGCGACCTCTGGGCGCACGGGGCCACGTCGGTCGGCTGACCCGTCGG
>CAZONQ010000127.1:0-2367 GCA_964581125.1 uncultured Ornithinimicrobium sp. | reverse complement strand
CCGCCGCGGCTCCCCGGGCGGGTCAGGCCCGGGGGTGGGCCTGCTCGTAGGCCGCCCGCAGCCGCTCCACCGAGACGTGGGTGTAGATCTGGGTCGTCGCCAGGCTGCTGTGCCCGAGCAGCTCCTGCACCGTGCGCAGGTCGGCGCCGCCCTCGAGCAGGTGGGTCGCTGCGCTGTGCCGCAGCCCGTGCGGACCCAGGTGCGGCGTGTCCGGCAGGTGCTCGAGCAGCCGCTGCAGGGCGGATCGCACCTGCCGCTGGTCCAGCCGGCCGCCGCGGCGGCCGAGGAAGAGCGCCGGCCCCGACCGGCCCGTGACCAGGAGCGGCCGTCCGGCCGAGAGCCAGGTGGACAGCGCCTCCCGGGCAGGCGCGCCGAAGGGCACGATCCGCTCCTTGCCGCCCTTGCCGAGCACCCGTGCGGTGCCGGCCGCGAGGTCGACGTCGTCGACGTCCAGCCCGGTCAGCTCGCCGACGCGCATGCCGGAGGCGTAGAGCAGCTCCAGGACGGCCCGGTCCCGGACCCCGACCGGGTCGGCGTCGTCGGAGGCCACCGCGGCCAGGTCCATCAGCTCGCGCGCCTGGTCCTGGCGCAGCACGCCCGGCAGGTGCTTCTCCCTGCCGGGGGCGACCAGCCGCACGGAGGGGTCCTGGGGCAGGCGGCCGGTCCGCGCCGCCCAGCGGAAGAACGTCCGCGCCGCCGCCGCCCGCCGCGAGACCGTGGACCGGGTCGCACCCGCGTCGCCCTGGGCGCCGAGCCAGCCGCGCAGGTCGGCCAGACGTACGTCCGCGAGCCCGACCGGGGCACCGTCCTGCTCCTCGAGGTGCGCGAGGAGCGAGCGCAGGTCGGCGAGGTAGGCCCGGACGGTGTTGGCCGACCGGCCCTTCTCGACGAGCAGGTGCTGCTCGAAGGCCGCGAGGACCTCCTCGGGGGCGGACGTCATACCCTCCAGGCTGTCACGCGGCGCCCAGGCCGTGGAGCCGGCGCGCCGCCTCGCGCAGGACCTCCTCCCTCTTGCAGAAGGCGAAGCGGACGAGCGAGGCGACCGGCGCCGGGTCCTCGACGAAGACCGACACGGGCACGCCGACGACGCCGAGCTCCTCGGGCATCCGCCGGCAGAAGTCGACCGCGTCGTCCACGCCGTGGGAGGCGAGGTCGGCGACGACGAAGTAGGTGCCCTGGCACGGGGACACCGGCACGCCCACGTCGGTGAGCGCCTCGACGAGCACGTCCCGCTTGCGCTGCAGCCCGGCGGCGACGCCGGTGAAGAACTCCTCGGGCATCCGCAGCCCGTGGGCGACGGCCGGCTGCACGTGGGTCACCCCGACGAAGGTGAGGAACTGCTTGACCGCCGCGACCGCGTCCACCAGCTCCGCCGGGCCGGTCACCCAGCCGGTCTTCCACCCGGTGAACGAGAAGGTCTTGCCGACCGACGAGACCGTCAGCGTGCGCCCCGCCATCCCCGGCAGCGTCGCGAACGGCACGTGCCGCAGGCCGTCGAAGACCAGGTGCTCGTAGACCTCGTCGGAGACGACCCACAGGTCCTCCCGCCCCCGCACGATCTCCGCGAGCCCCTCCAGCTCCGCGCGGTCGAAGACCTTGCCCGTCGGGTTGTGCGGGGTGTTGAGCAGCAGCACCCGGGTGCGGTCGGTCACCGCGGCGCGCACGGCGTCGAGGTCGAGGGTCAGGTCGGGGAAGCGCAGCGGCACCGAGCGCCGCACGCCGCCGGCCAGCGCGACGCAGGCGTCGTAGGAGTCGTAGCTGGGCTCCACGACGACCACCTCCTCGCCCGGGCGGACGAGCGCGAGGAGCGCGGCCGCGATGCCCTCGGTCGCCCCGACGGTGACGAGCACCTGGGTCTCCGGGTCGAGGGGTATGCCGTAGAAGCGCTCCTGGTGCTCGGCGACCGCCTCGCGCAGGACGGGCAGGCCCCGCGCCGGGGCGTACTGGTTGAGGCCCTCGCGCAGCCCCCGCGCCGCGATCTCGGCCATCTCGGCCGGCCCGTCGGTGTCCGGGAAGCCCTGCCCGAGGTTGACCGCGTCGAAGCGCAGGGCGCGCTGGGTCATCTCGGCGAAGACGCTGGTGCCGAAGGGCTGCATGCGGGGGACCAGGGGAGCGCTCATGCCCGCCACCGTAGCGGCCGACGGATTCGTCCCCGACCTCAGACCTGGCGTAGGATGGGCGGCACGTGCGGTGTGCCTGCCCACGGGCGGTGCCCGCACGAATTCGCGCCCGGGCGCGGTCGAGCCAGCTCGACGGCGCTCCTCGCGGTCCCGACGCCCCGGCGCCGGGTGGGGAACGTCCCCGGGCCAGGACCAACTGCACCTGCAACAGAAAGCGAGACCACGGCATGGCCGTCGTCACCATGCG
>CAZONQ010000126.1:5851-7502 GCA_964581125.1 uncultured Ornithinimicrobium sp. | reverse complement strand
CCCGGCCTCGTCCTGACCCTCGCCGGCGGCGTCCTCGCCGGCGTCGCGGCCTGGCAGCTCTGGTCGCTGCGCCGTGCCTGACCGACCCGGCCCCCCACCCGGGCCGAGCCTGCCCACCTGGCTGCACCGCGTCATACCCGTCCTCGTGCTCGTCGCCCTGATGTGGGTGAGCGAGCTGGCCGACCTGCTCACCCCGCTGTCGCTGGACGGCTACGGCATCCGCCCGCGCGAGCTGGACGGCCTCCCCGGCATCGTGCTCAGCCCGTTCCTGCACCTCGGGCTCGCCCACCTGCTCGCCAACACCTCCGGCCTGCTCGTCCTCGGCAGCCTGCTCGCCCTCACCACCCGGCACCTGTGGCTGGTCACCGTCGGCGTCGTGCTCCTCGGCGGCGCGGGGGTGTGGCTCCTCGGCGCGCCACGCACCGTGGTCATCGGGGCCAGCGGCGTCGTCTACGGGTATGCCGCGTTCCTGGCCGTCTACGGGTTCGTCGCCCGGCGGTTCGGGCCGGCGCTGGTCGGGGTGCTGGTGATCGTGCTCTACGGCGGTCTGCTGTGGGGCGTGCTGCCGCTGCGGCCGGGCGTCTCCTGGCAGGGTCACCTCTTCGGCGCGGCGGCCGGCGTGGCGCTGGCGCTGTGGCTGGGGCGGCGCGACCGGGCGGGGCGGCTGGCGGTCGCGCGCTAACCTGCCGGACATCTCCTCGTCACCGGACGACCACTGCTGTCGTGCAGACTGACTGCATGAAGCGCTCCCTGCCCAGCATCCGTCGTCGCTCCTTCATCGCCGGCACGGCCGCGGTCCTCGCCGGCGTCGCCGCCCCGGCCCACGCCGCCCGGCCGACCTTCCGGGTCGCGGTCGCCACCAACGAGCCGTGGGGCACCTACCACGTCGACGACCTGCTCGACGACGTGACGGCGCGCGGCGGGCAGCTGGTGCTCGTCGTCCCCGACCGGTCGGGCGTCTCTCCGCAGGACCCGGTGCCCGTCGTCACGCCCGAGGAGCTCGCCGCCTGGGACCCCGACCTCCTGGTGGTCACGGGCGCCACGGAGTGGCCCACCCAGGTCGCGGCGGCCCTGCCCGGGGTGCCGGTCGTGGCGAGCGCGCTGGCCTACATGAACCCGGTCGCAGGACCCGGGGCCGCCAGCCTGGCTCCACGCCTGGTGAAGGTCACGGCCGGCTCGCCCGCCGAGGCGGAGGCCTTCGCGGCGCACCTGACGGTCGACGCGCACCGGGTGCGCGTCGTCGGCAACCCCCAGCTGGACGCCATGCCGGACTGGCAGCCCGTCGCCGGCACGGTGCTCATCCTCACGAGCGTCACGCACCCGGACGCGACGGGCGGTGCCGCTCCCGGCACGCAGCTCCTGCTCGACGCGGCGCACGCGCTGCAGGAGGCCGGCCGGCACGTGCGCGTCGGGCTGCACCCGCGGGAGGACCCGACGCTGTGGGACGCCTTCGAGATCGCGACCGAGGGCTCGCTCGCCGCGTCGGCCACGGCGGAGGTCGCCGTCGGCATCCCGGGCTCGATCTTCCCGCAGCTCGCCGCGGTGGGGGTGCCCCTCGTCGGCGTCGTGGACCCGGCGCTGCAGGTCCCTGACTACCTTCTCGAGATCTGCACGCCCGCGGGCTCCGTGGCCGAGGTCATGGAGGCCGTCG
>CAZONQ010000126.1:0-5751 GCA_964581125.1 uncultured Ornithinimicrobium sp. | reverse complement strand
TCCGGACCGGGGATAGCCGGCCGCCGGGCGGCGGGCCGGGATGCACCGGGGCCCGCACGGTGACACGGTGGGGCGCATGGACGAGGTGCCCGAGCCCGAGCCGCAGCCCGGGCGAGCCGTGGACCACCGGGAGCCGCAGGTCTGCGTCATCGCTCCCACCTCGATCCTCATGGTCGAGATCGAGCCCGCGCAGGACAGCCGGACCGACGTCCCCCACCGCGCCGAGGTCCACGTCCATCCCGGCGGCCAGGGGCTGTGGGTGGCCCAGATGGCCAACGCGCTCGGCGCACGGGTGCGCGTGTGCGGGCCGTTCGGCGGCGAGACGGGCACGATCCTGCGGCACCTGGCGCAGGCCGACGGGATCGACGTGACCGCGCTGTCCTACGCCGAGGGCAACGCCGCGCTGGTCCACGACCGGCGCAGCGGCGACCGGGAGGAGATCGCCTCGATGCCGGCGCGTCCGCTGCGCCGGCACGAGACCGACGAGCTCTTCGGGGTGGCGCTGGTCGCCGGGGCCGAGGCGGACGTGTGCGTGCTCACCGGGGTGCAGCCGCACGACGTCCTCGCGCCGACCTTCTTCGCCCGGCTCACGCACGACCTGCGGGTCGCCGGCGCCCGGGTCGTGGCAGACCTCGCCGGCGAGGCCGCCCTGGCCGTGGCCGCCGAGGGGCCGGAGCTGCTCAAGATGGGCCACGACGAGGTCGTGGGGACAGGACTGGCCGACGACGAGTCGCTCGGCTCGCTCCGTGGCGCGGCCGGGGAGCTGGTGTCGCGGGGCGTGCGGACCATGGTCGTCTCCCGCTCCGACGAGCCGACGCTCGTGGTCCGCGAGGACGGGGCCTGGCTGGTGCGCACGCCGCGGCTGACCACGGTCGACCACCGGGGCGCCGGCGACTCCATGACGGCCGGGATGGCGGTGGCCCTGGGGCGGGGCGCACCCGCGGTGGACGCGCTGCGCATCGGCGCCGCGGCGGGTGCCCTCAACGTGACGCGGCGAGGGCTGGGCACGGGGCGGAGGGCGGAGATCGAGCGGTTCGCAGCACAGGTCGACGTGGAGGAGCTGGACGGATGAAGGTGCTGGTCACCAACGACGACGGGATCGACTCGCCGGGGCTCACGGTCCTGGCCGACGTGGCACGGGCGGCCGGCCACGAGGTGCTGGTGGCGGCGCCCTCGCACCAGTACTCCGGCGCCTCCGCCTCCCTCGTCGGCCACGAGAGCCTCGGCCGGCTCGAGCTGACGACCGGCGCCCCGCCCGGGCTGGACCCGGACGTCGAGTCGTTCGGCGTGCGGGCGACGCCGGCGCTCATCGTCTTCGCCGCGTGCTACGGCGCCTTCGGGCACCGCCCCGACGTGGTCCTCTCGGGCGTCAACCTCGGCGCCAACACCGGCCACGCCACCCTGCACTCCGGCACGGTCGGCGCGGCCCTGGCCGCCGTCACGCAGGGCGTCCCCGCGCTGGCCGCGTCCATGGCCTCCGCGGCGCCGGCCCACTGGGAGACCGCGTCCCTGGTGTGCGAGGCCGCGCTCGACTGGGTGCTCGCGCACCGGCCCGAGGGCAGGGTCCTCAACATCAACGTGCCCGACATCCCCGCCGACCGGCTCCGCGGGCTGCGGTCGGCGCGGCTGGCGGAGTTCGGCGCGGTCCAGGCAGCGGTCAAGGAGCGCGGCGAGGGGTGGGTGCACATGGCCTACGAGGAGATCGACGTCGAGCACGAGCCCGGCACCGACGCCCACCTGCTCCTCGAGGGCTGGGCCACGTCCTCGCTGCTGCGTGCGCCCACGCACGACCCCGACGGGACCGCTCCGCCGGAGTTCACGACTGCCGCGGCCGAGCAGGAGGACGCTCGCGTCGAGGTGAGCCGGGGCGCGACGATGTCCACGGGAGAGGCAGGCCGCGACTGACGACCGGGCGCACGGTCTGCACGGGCACACCGACGACCGGGCGCACGGTCTGCACGGGCAGACCGACGACCGAGCGCACGGTCAGGGCTCGGTGGAGGCGATGTGCACGAGCGCGTCGCCGCTGTTGACCAGCGGCGACTCGGTGCGGCCGATGACGATCCCGTCCCGGTCGGCCTTGACGATCGCCAGGCGGCGGCCGAAGGAGTCGTGCAGCTCGCCCAGCCGGTCGCCGGAGCGCACCTCCTCGCCGAGGGCGACGCCCATGCTGAGGATGCCGGTGCGGCGCGCCCGGACCCAGCCGCTGCGCCAGCAGACCCGGCTCGGGGTGGTGGGCTCGGCACCGCTCTCCGGCTCCTCGGTCATGCCGAGCCGGTGCAGCACCCGGCGCACCCCGTCGACGCCGGCCTGGATCGCCCACTCGTCGAAGCGCCACGCCTCGCCGCCCTCGTAGAGCAGCACCCGCGCCCCGCGCTCGCGCGCCGCGGAGCGCAGGGACCCGTCGCGCAGACGTGCGTGGTAGAGCACCGGCGCCCCGAACGCCTCGGCCAGCTCCCGCGTCCGCTCGTCCTCGAGGTCGCACCGGACCTGCGGCAGGTTGCTGCGCCGGTCGGAGGCGGTGTGCAGGTCGATGCCGACGTCGCACTTGTCGACGATCTCGGTCATCATCAGGTGCGCGATGCGGGCCGCCAGGGACCCGCGCGCCGCGCCGGGGAAGCTGCGGTTGAGGTCGCGCCGGTCGGGCAGGTAGCGGTCGGCCGACATCACGCCGATGACGTTGACGATCGGCACCGCGATGAGGGTGCCGCGGACCTGCCTGGGCGACAGGTCCTGCAGCACCCGCCGGATGATCTCGATGCCGAGCACCTCGTCGCCGTGGATCGCCGCGTCGATCCACACGGTCGGGCCGTCCTCGCGCCCGTGGAGCACGTGCACCGGCAGGCTCACCTCGGCCCCGGTCACCAGCCGCGTGATCGGCAGGGACACCGCCTGCCGAGACCCGGCGCGGACGCGCACGCTGCCGATGGCGAAGGACGGCCGCAACCGGGCCCGCGGGGGACGCCGCTGCGTCGGCGCGGTCACCGGCCCTCCCCCGGGACGCCCGCCCTGCCCCAGTTGCGGCGGCGCACCGCCCGCTCCGGCCGGCCGCCGGCGTAGGACACGGCGGGGTCGACGACGAACCCGCCGCGCACCAGCGCCTCACGGCCGACGAGCATCCGGAAGCCCATCTCGTCGCGGTCGGTGAGGGTCACCTCCGCCTCGACCGCCCGGCCGCGGAGGACGAGTGGCAGGTGCACCACATACCTCGTCTCCTCGTGGCCCGAGCTGCTGCGCACCGGGCGGACGTCGTGGACCGGCAGCTCGACGAGGACCTCGTCCTCGGCGCTCGCCTGCCAGGGGTGGATGCTGAAGCGCACCCACGGGCGGCCGTCCACCTCGTAGGCCCGCAGGTCGAAGGCGTGGAGCGAGGAGGTGCGGGCGCCGGTGTCGACCTTGGCCTTGACCCAGGGCACCCCGACCGCGTCGAGGCGCACCCACTCCCGCCACCCGACGACGGTCGGGTCGGGGGTGGTTTCATAGGTCTGCCCAGGCACTCCCCCATCCTCTCAGGACACCCCCATGAAGCTCGCCATCCTCTCGCGCTCGTTGCGCGCCTACTCCACGCAGCGGCTGCGCACCGCCGCGCTGGACCGGGGGCACCAGGTGAAGGTGCTCGACACGCTGCGCTTCGGGATCGACCTGGCCGGCCCCGAGCCCGACCTGCACTTCCGCGGGCGTCCGCTGTCGGCCTACGACGCGGTGCTGCCGCGGATCGGTGCGTCGGTGACCTACTTCGGCACCGCGGTCGTGCGGCAGTTCGAGCAGATGGACGTCTACACGCCCAACACCTCGAGCGGCATCATGAACAGCCGGGACAAGCTGCGCGCCAGCCAGATCCTGCTGCGCCACGAGATCGCGATGCCCGAGACGGTCTTCGTGCGCAACCGGGACGAGATCCGGCACGCGATCGAGATGGTCGGCGGCGCGCCGGTCGTCATCAAGCTGCTCGAGGGGACCCAGGGCATCGGGGTGATCCTCGCGCCGGAGATCAAGGTCGCCGAGGCGATCATCGAGACGCTGCACGGCACCAACCAGCACGTGCTCATCCAGCGCTTCGTCCGGGAGAGCAAGGGCACCGACATCCGCGCGCTCGTCGTCGGCGACCGGGTGGTCGCGGCGATGCGGCGACGCGCCCAGGGCGACGAGTTCCGCTCCAACGTGCACCGTGGCGGGGCGGTCGAGGCGGTCGAGCTGCCGCCGGAGTATGCCGAGGTCGCCGTCCGCAGCGCCCACATCATGGGCCTGCGCGTCGCGGGGGTCGACATGCTCGAGGGCGCCGACGGGCCGCTGGTCATGGAGGTCAACTCCTCGCCCGGGCTCCAGGGCATCGAGACCGCGACCAAGCTGGACGTCGCCGGCGCGATCGTGGACTACATCGCCGACCAGGCCGGCTTCCCGGACATCGACGTGCGGCAGCGCCTCGCCGTCTCCACGGGGTATGGAGTGGCCGAGATCGCGGTCCTCGCCGGCTCGGACCTCGTGGGCCGGTCGTTGGGCGAGTCCGGCCTGTGGGAGAACGACGTCCAGGTGCTGACCCTCCACCGCGGGACGCGCGTCATGCCCAACCCCGGCGCCGACAAGGTGCTCGAGGAGGGCGACCGGCTGCTGTGCTTCGGGCGGCACGAGAGCATGCGCGGGCTCATCCCCGCGCGCTCGCGCCGCCCCAAGCGTGTCCGCCGCCTGACGAAGAGGGCCATCGCCGAGGCCGCGCAGCCGACTCCCTAGGGTGGGTCCGGACGAGCGGCGCCCGGACGGGTGGTGCCCGCGGCAGGAGGGAGCGCGATGACGACGCGGCTGACGGTGGAGCGGACCGAGTGGGTGACGCCGGTGCTGCGCCGGCTGTGGTTCGGCAGCGACGACCTGTCGGCGTTCGAGGAGAGCGGGTTCACCGACCGCTACGTCAAGCTCGTCTTCCCCCGGCCGGGCGTCGAGTATCCCGAGCCGCTCGACATGCGGGAGCTGCGCCGGACGATGGCGCCGGAGGACCTGCCCGTGGTGCGGACCTACACGGCGCTCTTCCCCGACGTCGCCGCCGGGACGCTCGCGATCGACTTCGTGATCCATGGTGACGAGGGTGTGGCAGGGCCGTGGGCCCGCGACGCGCGGCCCGGCGACACGCTCCTGGTCAACGGCCCGGGCGGTGCCTACCGTCCGGACCCGCAGGCCGACTGGCACCTCCTCGCCGGGGACGAGTCGGCGGTCCCCGCGATCAGCGCGGCGCTCGAGGCGCTGCCCGAGGGGGCGGTCGCCCGGGTGCTCGTGGTCGTCGAGTCGAAGGAGCACGAGCCCGCGCTGTCCGGGGGTGACGGTGTCGAGGTGACCTACCTGCACCGTGTCGGGGCCGGCGACCAGCCGCTCGCGCGGGCGGTGCGCGAGCTGGAGTGGCTCCCCGGGCGGGTCCAGGCCTTCGTGCACGGCGAGGCGCAGGAGGTGATGCGCGGGGTGCGGCCCTACCTGCTCACGGAGCGAGGGCTGCCCCGCGAGGACGTGTCGGTCTCGGGCTACTGGCGCCGGGGCGACACCGAGGAGGGTTTCCGCGAGTGGAAGCGGAGCCTCCCGCGGGACTAGGGGCTCCTCGTGGCCCGAGGCTGACGGGTGTCGCCGGCTCCGGACGGCGTCGAGGAGCGCGCGACGCTGCGGACCCGCCCCTCCGGTGGCGCACGACGAGCCGGCCGAGGCAGTCGTCCACGCCGTCCCCTTGATGCGAACTGGTGTGCGGACACGCTGTGGATGGTCGTGGGGTTTGTC
>CAZONQ010000125.1:0-7740 GCA_964581125.1 uncultured Ornithinimicrobium sp. | reverse complement strand
AGAAGGGAGGCGACCGAGCGCACGCTCTGCACGCTGCCCGGGCGGATCCAGGCTCAGGCGAGGTCGTGGCGCAGCGCCCAGGCGGCGGCCGCGGTGCGGGAGCGCACGTCGAGCTTGGTGAAGATGTTGCCCAGGTGGCGGGAGACGGTCTTCTCGCTGAGGTAGAGCCGCGCGGCGATCTGCGGGTTGGTCAGGCCGGCGGCGACCAGCCCGAGGACCTCGAGCTCGCGCGCCGTGAGCCCGTGCGTGCCGGAGGTGTCGCCGAGCAGCTCCCCGACCCGCCGCGCGTCGGGGCGCGCACCGACCGCCACGAACCCGCGCCGGGCCACCTGCCACTCGACCCGCGCGCCCTCGGCGTCGCCCAGCGCGGCGCAGGCCCGACCGATCTCGGCGCGCACGCGGGCCACCTCGTAGGGCGCCCCCACCCGCACCCACAACCGGTGCGCCTCGCGCAGCGCCGGCAGGGCCCCGGCCGGGTCGTCGCCGGCGAGGGCCAACGACCCCTCGGCCGCCCGGGCCCGCGCCCGCACGGTCACCAGCCCGGTCGACGCGGCCAGCTCCGCGAGGTCCCTGACGGCCGCGCCCGCCCGCTCCAGGTCGCCGCTCTCGACCGCCACCCGCACGACCGCGGGCAGCACGCGCAGCCGCTCGCTCACCCCGCGCGCCTCGGCCATCGCCCGCTCCAGCCCCGGCAGCACCGCCGCCCCCTCGCCGGCGGCGAGGCCCAGCAGCGCACGCCCCGGCTGGCCGTCGTGCCCGCTCTCGGCCGCCTCGTCGAAGCACCGCCGCGCCTCCTCGTGCTCGCCGCGCAACCGGTGCACCTCCCCCTCCTCGTAGCGCGCCAGCCCCGCCGCGAAGGGCGCGCCCAGCAGCTCGTAGCGCTCCGACGCCAGCCGGAACTCCTCGAGCGCGTCGTCGAGCGCCCCGTCGAGGGCCATGAGCTGCCCGCGGTGCACCGCGCACTGGCCGGTGTAGGGCACGAGGTCCGGCTGCGCCGCGCACCAGCGCACGAGCTCGGCCGTCCACTGCCGCACGCGCTCCAGGTCGCCCACCCACTGGCAGGCCTCGACGAGCCCGCAGTAGACCTGGCCCGCCAGGATCGGCGTCATCCCGGGCGAGGACAGCAGGAGCGTCATCGCCCGGTCCATGAGCGCGAACCCCTCCGCCACCCCGCCCCGCTCCAGCCGGACCCGCCCGAGGAAGGCGGTCCCGGCCACGACGAGGTCGGCCACGCCGTGCCGCTCCCCGCACGTCCGCGCCGCCTCCAGTGCCTCCTCGGCGGCGTCGAGGTCGCCCGCGTCGATCGCCGCCATCGCCCGCGGCAGCATGAGGTAGCCCCGCTCCGGGCAGTCCTCGGGCGCCTCCTCCAGGTCCGCCGCGGCCTGCGCGAACCACCCGCCCGCGACCGCCCCCTGCCCGGTCTCCGTCGCGCACAGCCCGAGCCAGAAGGCGCAGCGCGACGCCGCGCACGGGTCGTCCCGGACGTGCTCCTCGTGGCCGCGCCGCAGCACCCGTGCCGACCCCGCCAGGTCGCCCTGCAGATAGCTGGCGATCCCCCACCGCACCAGGTCATCGACATCGAGCGGCTGCTGCCGGTCGAGCGCCTCGAGGCGCTCGGAGGTGGCCGTCCACGCGCGGCTCTCGTAGGCGTGACGGGCCAGCCTGAGCTCCTCGACGACGCTCATCAACCACTCCCTCGCCCCACGCTAGTGCAGCCGGGGGCCCTGGGGGTATGGGGTGAGCGCGCGCCTCGGGCGCCGCGCCCGCCGACGGCGCCCACGCCGCGACCCGCCAACAGCGGCGCTCAGCGAGCCGCCGACGGCGGCGCTCAGGCCGCGGCGGCCTGCGGAGCCGCGGCCCCGGACCGGCGGAGGAGGTGCCGCACGACCCGGGCGGCGTCGTCCCCGGCCCCGCCCATGAGCATCGAGCGGAACGAGGTCTGGAAGGACAGCCCGGTGAAGTAGAGGCCGGGCACCTCGGTGACGCCCCGGGTCTCCACCGGCCAGCCGTCCTCGCCGACGACGGGCAGCTCGACCCAGTCGAGCACGTGGCGGTAGCCGGTCGCCCACACGACCGAGCGCACGTCCAGCACGCGCCCGCCGGCCAGCTGCGGCCGGCCGTCGACGACGCCGGTGACCCGCTCCTCGACCCGCTCGACGCCGGCGGCCAGGAGGTCCTCGCGGCGGCGGCGCAGGGCGAGGGCGCCGTGGTGCCGGGCGTGGCCCAGCATCCTCCGCCCGGCGGGCGTGCGGCGGTCCAGGACGTGGCCCCAGACGAACCACAGCACCGGGAAGACGGCGCGCATCCGCCGGCTGTGCAGCGGCAGCGGCAGCTGCCCGCAGTCGCGGCCGGCGAGGACGGTCGGCCGGCTCGCGGCCAGCTCGTGCGCGATGTCGGTGCCGGAGTGGGCCGCGCCGACGACGAGCACCGGGCCGTCCGGCAGCTCCTCGGGCGAGCGGTAGTCGCTCGAGTGCACCTGGCGGATCCCGGGGTCGAGCCCGGCGGCCAGGTCCGGCACCCGCGGCGCCCGCCCGAAGGTGCCGGTCGCGACGACGACCGCGTCGGCCGTCCACGTGCCGTCGTCGGTCTCGACGAGGAACGGCCCGTCCGGGTCCGGCCGCGACAGCCGGGACACCCGCACGAGGTGACGGACGGGCAGACGGTGGTGCACGGCATACCCCTCGAGGTAGTCGGCGACCTCGTCCTTGGTGGGGAAGCGGTCCCCGTCGCCCGGGAACGGCAGCCCGGGGAGCCCGTCGCGGCGGGCCGGCGTGTAGAGCTCGAGGCTCGCCCAGAGGCGGCGCCACTGGTCGCCGGTGCGCCGCTCGGCGTCGAGGACGAGGTGCTCGGTCCCGGCGCGGGAGAGGTGGTAGGAGGTCGCGAGCCCGGCCTGGCCGCCGCCGACGACGAGGACGGGCACGTGCTGGAGGGCTGGGTGGCTGCTCATGCCCTGGACGCTAGGGGTGCCGGCCGGGCGGCCGCGTCGGGCGGACGCGCCGTGATCGGCGGCGCGGCGCGTGGGGCGATCACCCCACGTGGTGCCGTGCCGGTGCCCGCCCGTCAGACTGGGCGGCATGGACCTACGCATCTTCACCGAGCCCCAGCAGGGCGCCACCTACGAGGACCAGCTGCGGCTGGCGCGCACCGCCGAGGACTGCGGCTACGGCGCGTTCTTCCGCTCCGACCACTTCCTGGCGATGGGCCGCGAGGGCCTGCCGGGGCCGACCGACTCGTGGGTCACCCTCGGTGCGCTCGCCCGGGAGACCTCGACCATCCGGCTGGGCACGCTCGTCACCTCCGTCACCTTCCGGCACCCGGCCCTGCTCGGCGTGCAGGTGGCGCAGGTCGACGAGATGAGCGGCGGGCGCGTGGAGCTCGGCCTGGGCGCCGGCTGGTTCGCGCAGGAGCACGCGGCCTACGGGGTGCCGTTCCCGGACGCGCCGGGGCGCTTCGACCAGCTCGAGGACGCGCTCGAGGTGATCACGGGTATGTGGTCCACGCCCGTGGGCGGGACGTTCAGCCACGAGGGGCGCACCCTCTCGGTCGTCGACTCCCCCGCGCTGCCCAAGCCGGTGCAGACGCCGCGCCCGCCGATCGTCATGGGCGGCGCCGGGAAGCGGCGGACGCCGGCGCTGGCGGCGCGCTTCGCCGACGAGTTCAACATGTCGTTCCCGACCGTGGAGGACACCGTCGCGCAGTACGCCCGCGTCGACGAGGCCTGCCGCGCGGTCGGCCGTGACCCCGGCAGCGTGCTGCGCTCGGTGGCGCTCGTCGCGTGCGTCGGCCGGGACGAGGCCGAGGTCCGGCGGCGGGCCGACGCGATCGGCCGCGACGTCGACGAGCTGCGCGCCAACGGCCTGACCGGCACGCCGGCCGAGGTCGTCGACCGGATCGGGCAGTGGCGCGAGCGGACCGGCGCCGAGCGGATCTACCTGCAGATGCTCGACCTGTCCGACCTCGACCACACCGAGCTCGTCGCCGAGGCGGTGGCGCCCCAGCTGGGGTGACGGGTGGTGCGCCGTGCGCCGGTGCCGTCCGAGGCAGCGCGGGCGCACGGCGGCCCCAGTCTTGCCTTCCCGGTACCCGTGGTCCACACTAGTTACTCAGAAGTAGATACGAGGAGTACCGGATACCTGGAGGCGGCCGTGAGCCACTACAAGAGCAACGTGCGCGACATCGAGTTCATGCTGTTCGACGTCCTGGAGCGCGGCGAGGTCCTCGGCAGGGCACCCTTCGAGGACGTGGACGCCGAGACCGCCCGCGACGTGCTGCGCCAGGTCGCCGAGCTGGCCGAGGGGCCGATCGGCGAGTCGCTGCTCGAGTCCGACCGCACGCCGCCGCAGTTCGACCCGCAGACCGGCACGGTGACGATGCCGCAGTCCTTCCAGAACTCCTACAAGACCTGGCTCGACAACGAGTGGTGGCGCCTGGAGCTGCCCGAGGAGCTCGGCGGCACCACCGCCCCGCCGAGCCTGTCCTGGGCGGTCTCCGAGCTGGTGCTCGGCGCCAACCCGGCGGTGAAGATGTACTCCGCCGGCTTCAGCTTCGCCACCGTCCTCTACCGACTCGGCACCCCCGAGCAGCAGAAGCTCGCCCAGCTCGTCGTCGACCAGCGGTGGGGCGCCACCATGGTGCTCACCGAGCCGGACGCCGGCTCGGACGTCGGCGCCGGGCGCACCAAGGCGGTCGAGCAGGCCGACGGCAGCTGGCACGTCACCGGCGTCAAGCGCTTCATCACCAGCGGCACCGCGCCCTTCTACGACAACGTCGTGCACTTCGTGCTGGCCCGCCCCGAGGGCGCCGGCCCCGGCACCAAGGGCCTGTCGCTCTTCATCGTCCCCGACCGCCACGTCGACCTCGAGACCGGCGAGCTCGGCGAGCGCAACGGCGTCCAGGTCGCCAACATCGAGCACAAGATGGGCCTGAAGGTCTCCACCACCTGCGAGCTGCGCTTCGGCGAGGACCCCGACCGCCCCGCCGTCGGCTGGCTGCTCGGCGACGTCCACGACGGCATCGCGCAGATGTTCCGGATCATCGAGTACGCCCGGATGCTCGTCGGCACGAAGGCCATCGCGACCCTGTCGACCGGCTACCTCAACGCGCTCGACTACGCCAAGGAGCGGGTCCAGGGCGCCGACCTGACGCAGATGGCCGACAAGTCCGCCCCGCGCGTGACGATCACCCACCACCCCGACGTGCGGCGCTCGCTCATGCTGCAGAAGTCCTACGCCGAGGGGCTGCGCGCCCTGGCGCTCTACACCGCCTCCTTCCAGGACCAGGTGCACGCCGACCAGCTGGCCTCCGGGCACGAGGCGGTCGACGCCGACAGCCCCGCCGCGATGGCGGTGCGCGTCAACGACCTGCTCCTGCCGCTGGTCAAGGGCTGCGGCTCCGAGCGCGCCTGGGTGCTGCTCGGCACCGAGTCGCTGCAGACCTTCGGCGGGTCCGGCTTCCTCCAGGACTACCCGGTGGAGCAGTACGTCCGCGACGCCAAGATCGACTCCCTCTACGAGGGGACGACCGCGATCCAGGGCATGGACTTCTTCTTCCGCAAGATCCTGCGCGACAAGGGTGCTGCGCTGGGTTACGTCGCGCAGCAGATCGTGGCGACGGCGTCGGGCCGCGCCGACGACGGCCTCGACGACACCCGCGACGCCGTGCTCCGCGCGCTGGGCGAGGTCCAGCAGATGGTCGAGTTCCTCACCGGCAGGGCGGTGGCCGCCCAGCAGGACCCGGACCAGATCTACGCCGTCGGCCTGCACACCACCCGCCTGCTGCTCGCCGCCGGCGACCTCGTCGTCGGGTGGCTGCTGCTGCGTCAGGCCGAGGTGGCCGCCCGCCTGCTGGACGCGGGAGAGCGGCCCGGCGACACGGCATACCTCCAGGGCAAGGTGGCGGCGGCCCGGTTCTTCGCCGCCGAGGTGCTCCCGCGGCTCGGCGCGGACCGGCGCGTGGTGACGGCGGCCGACACCTCGCTCATGGAGCTGCCGGAGGACGCCTTCTAGGAGAGCACCGGCCCGCCGCCCGCTCAGCGGGCGCGGAAGACGACGAGGCGCATCATCACGTACATGAAGACCGCCTCGCAGGCCCCGGCGACCAGCCGGGCCACGAGGTAGTTGACGCCGACCGCCTCGAGCGTGCTCGCCAGCAGCAGGATGAAGAGCGTGTAGTTGGCGACCGCGGTGAGCACGTAGCGGCCGCTCTGGCGCCCGACGTGCCCGGTGACCTGGAAGTTGAGCCAGCGGTTGAGCACGAAGGCCAGCGAGAGCGCGACGACATACCCCGCGGTCACCGCGACGGGGTAGGGGATGCCGAGCACGTCGAAGCCGAGCGACAGCAGCGCCAGGTCCACGCCGTAGGTGAAGGAGTTGAGCGCCGCGAAGCCCACGGCCGTCGCCGGGACGAGGCGCCGCAGCCACCCCGGGAGCCACGCGTGGGCCCGGTCGCGCAGGTCGGCGAAGCGCCCGGCGGCCGTGCGCGGGGGCGCGGCCCCGGGCAGCGGCCGGGTGAGCAGCTCGCTGCTCCTGGCGGCAGACGTCATGGGCGGGGGTGCCTCACGGAGGGGTCAGGGACGCGCTGATCGTAGGGGACGCGCCTGGGTGCCGCTCTCAGCCGTCGATGTCGCGGCGTCGGACGTCGGCGTTGCGGTCGATGACCTCGCGGTGCGTGGTGTTGGTGCGCTGGGTGTTGATGACCAGGCCGAGCAGCAGGGCGAGCACCCCCGCGGCCATGAGGATGTAGCCGATCGTGGTCATGTCGACCCCGTTGACCGGGATGTCCACGGCGAACGCGAGGATCGCACCGATCACGAGGAGGACGATGCCGAGGCCGATGCCCATGGGTGGCGCCTTTCCGTCGGAGACCCTCTCACCGTAGCCCAGCGGACGCCCCCGTGCCCGCCAACGCGCGTGGTGGGACGATGACGGGAGCCCGACCACGACCCGAGGAGCCGAGCATGAGCCTGACCGTCGCCGTCGCCCAGTTCTCCCCCACCCAGGACAAGGAGGACAACCTCGCGACGATCGAGTCCCTCCTCCGCGAGGCCGTCGCCCGGGGCGCCCGGCTGGTCGTGCTCCCCGAGTATGCGGTGTTCACCGTCCCCGACATGGGTGACCGTCTGGTGGAGGCGGCCGAGCCGCTGGACGGGCCCACCGTGACGCGGCTGCTCGAGGTGGCCGGCGGGCTCGACGTGGCGGTGGTCGTCGGGGTCAACGAGACCGCGGGGGACGGCACGATCCACAATACGCTGCTGGGGATCCGCGGCGGGCAGGTCGTGGCGCGCTACCGCAAGGTCCACCTCTACGACGCGTTCGGCTACACCGAGTCCGACCGGGTCGTGCCCGGCGACCCCGCGGCCGCGCCCGAGCTGCTCGAGGTCGACGGCTTCCGGGTGGGGATGCAGACCTGCTACGACCTGCGCTTCCCCGAGTCCACGCGGGTGCTGGTCGACGCGGGGGCGGACGCGGTGGCGGTGCCCGCGCAGTGGGTGCCCGGCCCGCTCAAGGAGCACCACTGGAGCACGCTCGTGCGGGCCCGGGCGATCGAGAGCACCGTCTACGTCCTGGCGGCCGGGCAGAGCCCGCGGACCGGCGTGGGCGGCAGCGCGGTCGTCGACCCGGCGGGCGTGGCGCTGGCGGCGCTGGGCGACGTGCCCGGCGTCGGCGTCGCCGTGCTGGGGCGGGAGCGGCTCGAGCACGTGCGCGAGGTCAACCCGGCCCTGGCGCGGCGCCGCTACCGCGT
>CAZONQ010000124.1:0-7766 GCA_964581125.1 uncultured Ornithinimicrobium sp. | reverse complement strand
CCCTTGTCGGGCCGGGGGTCCGTCGTGCGTCGCGCGGGAGGGGTCACTCCTGGTCGGCGACGAACCGCAGGGTGAAGTGGCCCAGGCCGTCGCCGTCGGTGGTCGAGGAGAGGCCGACGGCGGCGAGCGTCTCGAGGGCCGCCCTGGCCTCCTCGTCGGTGACGAGCGGCAGGTAGTGCTGCTCGAAGGCGTTGGCGTCGACGTAGATCACCGACTGCGCCTTGCCGGCGTCCGCGACCGCGGCGCGGTAGGTGGCGTCGTCGCCCAGCCGGCCCTCGGGCCCGGCCAGGGCGTCCACGTAGGGCTGGTGCAGGCCGAGCGTGAGCACGCCGTCGTCGGTGCGCTGGGCGAGCATCGTCGGCGGCAGCCCGGCGTCGGAGAGCATCGTGGTGATCCGCTCGCCGTCGGTGTGGACGCGGTAGCCGACCGGCAGCGGGGGCAGCTCGGTGCTGGTCTCGCTCATGCCCTGGACGGCGTCGACGATGCCGGGGCCGACGGAGAGCGCCATCGAGTCGCCGAGCACGGTCTTGACGTCGTCCGGCAGCGTGAAGCCGGCTTCCGCCGCCTGGGCGGTGATGTCGGCGACCTCGTCCGGGTAGGCCTGGGCGTAGAAGTCCCACGCGGCCTGGACCATCGCGGCGCCGTCCTCCACGGAGAGGGCCGCGGCCGTGTCGGCCGGCAGGTCCTCGACCAGGTGCGGCGTGTCGCCCGCTGCCGGCATCTGCAGCCCGTCGACGCCGCGGCTGATGCCGTGCACCTCGACGGAGTCGGCGTTGAGCCGCAGCGTGGCGGCGACCCGGCCCTGCAGGAGCTCGGTGTCGGCGCCGACCGCACCCATCATGTCCTCGGCGTCGAGGGCCGGGTTGGCGAAGGACTCCTCGAGCTCGGCCGCGCGGGCCGCGTCGACCCAGACGGACGCCACGCCGGCGTCGCCCAGCGCCTCCATGTCCTCGGTGTAGGGCTCGTGGTCGGCGAGGGTGCCCTGCTCGGCCGCGGCGCGCAGGTCGTCCAGCATCGAGGCCTGGGTCAGGACGACGTAGTCGTCGTCGAGGTAGTAGTCGAACTGCTCGTCCTCCGCCTCGCCCTCGGTCTCCGCCTTGAGCCGGTCGAGCGTCGCCAGCGCCTTGTCGCCGTCCTTGACCTGCAGCGCGACCGCGGCGAGCGGCTCCTGGTCGCCGCCGCGCGGGACGAGGGCCACGCCGGCGCGGTCGCCGAGCCAGGGCTCGACGTCCTTCTCGTAGTCGAGGTCGGCCGGCACGTCGCCGTCCTCCTCCAGCTGCTCCCACAGCAGCTCGCGCCACTCGCCCTGGTCGAGGCGGTCCTTGACCTCCGGGTCCAGGCCCTGGAGGAAGCGGACGGCCGCGACCTTCTGCCCGACGGACGGGTCGACGTCCAGCCGGACGTAGACCGCGGACGACGCCGGGAGCACGGTGTCCGGCTGGTCGCCGCCACCGCCCATGAACTTCACCGCGGCGAAGGCCCCGCCACCGATCAGCACCGCGGCGCCGACGCCGACGCCGGCCATCAGCCAGCCCCGCCCCCCGCGCCCGGGCTCGGTGACGTCCCCGCCCGGCTCCTGCACAACAGTCGACATCTCTGCCTCCCCGATCTGGCGGACCCCTGCCCGCCCTCGTGCGCCGTCAGGACGACGGCGGCTCCTGGTGCACAGCGTAGTTGCCCAACCTGAGGGTCCCCGCCGCGCCTTCGGTCTGTGCGACGCCGGGGCCCGCCGCGCGGTTCCCTCGTCCCCCCGTGCCCTCGTGCTGCCCTCGTGCCCCTCGCGCGGACCGGGGTCAGTGCTCGGGGTGCGGCAGCGGCCAGCGCGCGGTGGTCAGGCCGGCGTCCTTGGCCCGCTGCACGGCCTCCTGGTAGACCCGCTCGGCCTCCTCGCGGCCGGCCCAGTGCGCGCCCTCGACCGACTTGCCGGGCTCCAGGTCCTTGTAGACCTCGAAGAAGTGCTGGATCTCCAGGCGGGTGTGCTCGCCGATGTGCTCCAGGTCGCGGATGTGGCCCTTGCGCGGGTCGTCGGCCGGCACGCAGATGATCTTGTCGTCGCCGCCGGCCTCGTCGCGCATGTGGAACATGCCGATGGGACGGGCCGCGACGAGGCACCCCGGCCAGGTCGGCTCGTCCAGCAGCACGAGCGCGTCCAGCGGGTCGCCGTCCTCGCCCAGCGTCTCCTCGATGTAGCCGTAGTCCGCCGGGTAGCGCGTCGCCGTGAAGAGCATCCGGTCCAGCCGGATGCGACCGGTGGCGTGGTCGACCTCGTACTTGTTGCGGCTGCCCTGCGGGATCTCGATCGTCACGTCGAAGTGCATGTGGGGTGCTCTCTTCATCGTCGGGGGCGGTTAGGCTCTGGGGTCCAGTGTTCCCTATCCGGGCACCGGAGATCGACGGAGGGCAGCCAGAGGTGGTCAGCAGCGGCAGGCGCGTCGCGGGCCGACGGTCCCGGTATGCCGTGCTCCCGGCCCTCCTGCTGGCTCTCCTCGCCGCGGGGGCACCTGCGGTCGCCGACGTCGCGGGGACCACCGAGGACGCGGCCGTCACGTCGGGACCGCCGCAGACCCAGGCCGACGCCCTGCCCCGCACGCTCCCGCTCGTCCGGCCGCTCGGCCAGGTCGCCGACGGGCCCGAGCCGGACCCGGCGACGCTCAGCGAGGAGATCTCCGACGAGCTGGACAGCGACTGGCTCGGGCCGGCGAGGCGCCGTGCGGTGACGGTGCGCGACGCGCTCACCGGCGACGTGCTCGCCGAGCGCAACGCCGACCGCCCCGTCACGCCGGCCTCCACGACCAAGCTCCTCTCCGCCGCCGCGATCGTCACCGGGCTGCCGGTCGACCGGACCTTCACCACCCGGGTCGTCGTCGGCGACTCCCCCGAGCAGGTCGTGCTCGTCGCGGGCGGCGACATGCTGCTGGCCCGCGGCGCCGGCGACCCGGACGCGGTCGCCGGCCGCGCGGGCGTGGCCGACCTGGCCGCCCAGACCGCTGCGACGCTGGAGGAGCGGGGGGTGACCGGGCCGGTGACCGTCGCGCTCGACCTCCAGCACGCGGCGGGCCCGGACACGCTGTCGTCGTGGACCGACTTCTGGGTCTCGGAGGGCTACACCGGGCGCATCGTCCAGCTCGGCCTCGCCGAGGACCGGGCGTGGCCGCAGGTGCCCTCGCCGCGCGACCCCGAGCAGGAGGTGGCCCGCGCCCTCGTCGCCGCCCTGGAGGAGCAGGGCGTCGAGGTGCGCGACGGCGGTGGCGAGGAGGCCGGCTCCCCCCGCTGGGACGCCGAGGTCGTCACCACCGGCGCCGGCGGCGAGGTGCTGGCCTCGGTCGAGTCGGCCCCCGTCCGCGACGTGCTCGCGCTCGCGCTGGCCACCAGCGACAACGCGATGGTCGAGCAGCTGGCCCGGCAGGCGGCCGTCGCCGTGGGCCGGTCCGCCGACCAGCGGGCGGTCACCGACTGGATCACCGAGACGGTCGAGACCGACTACGGCATCGACATGACCGGCCTGAGGCTCGCCGACGCCAGCGGCCTGTCCGGCGGCACGCTGCTGACCGTCGACGTCGTCGCCGAGGTCCTCGTGGACGCCGCCGACGGCTCGCACCCGGCTCTGCAGTCGGTCCTCGCCGCCGGCGGCCTGCCGATCGCCGGCTACACCGGGACGCTCCACGACCGCTTCCACCTGCCGGTGCACGCCGCCGCCGTCGGCAACGCGCGGGCCAAGACCGGCTCGCTGCCCCACGTCACCTCCCTCGCCGGCACCGTCGTCACCGCGGACGGCCGCCTGCTCGTCTACGCCATGACCGCCGACGACATCGGCGAGGACGGCGCGGTGCTCGAGGCCCGCTCGAGCCTCGACGAGGTGGTCGCGCAGCTCGCGCGCTGCGGCTGCTGAACGGCTGCCGACCCCGGCCGACGCGGCCGGTGCGGTTCGCGCGGGGGCCGTGGCACCGCATACCGTCGGGTCATGACCGACACCCCCGCAGCCGCCGAGCCCACGGACCCGACCCCGCCCGCAGCCGGGGCCGACGCCCCCGACGTGCGGGGGAGCGACCTGGTCGACTGGGGCTTCGCCGCCTCCGCCGCCAGCCGGCTGGTGCCGCCGGGGCCGCGGGCCGACCGGCGCGAGGTCGAGACGCTCGTCGCCGAGCTGCGCGCCGCGGGGGAGCGGGCCGTCGACCCGGTCGCCACCACCGCCCGGATGGAGACCCCGCCCGGCACGCCGCCCGCGCTCGTCGTCGACCGCCCGGGCTGGATCCGGGCCAACGCCGCTTCGATGGGCGCGATGCTGGCCCCGGTGCTCGACGAGGTCGTCGCCCGCAAGCGCGACGCGGACCGCAGGAAGGCGGAGGCCGCCGGCCGCAGCCTCCCGGCGGTGGGCGAGCGTGCGCAGCGGTTCGGCTCGACGGTCACCGGCACCGAGGTGGCCGGCGTGCTGTCGTGGATCTCGACCAAGGTGCTGGGGCAGTACGACCTCGCCCCGCAGGGCACGCCCCGCCTCCTCTTCGTCGCGCCCAACGTGCTCGCCGTCGAGCGCGAGCTCGAGGTGGACCCCACCGACTTCCGGCTGTGGGTGGCGATGCACGAGGAGACCCACCGCGTGCAGTTCACCGCCGTGCCCTGGCTGCGCGAGCACGTCGTCGACCGGGCCCGGTCGATCGGTGCCGAGATGATGCCCGAGCCGGACCGGATGGGTCAGCGCCTCGGGGAGATCGTCTCCGCGCTGCCCGGCGTGCTCCGCGGCGAGACCGACATCACCCAGGTCCTCGCCACCCCGGAGCAGCGCGAGCGGCTGGCCGAGGTCACCGCCGTCATGTCGCTGCTCGAGGGGCACGCCGACGTCGTCATGGACGAGGTCGGCCCGAGCGTCATCCCGTCCGTCGCCGACATCCGCCGGAGGTTCGACCGGCGCCGCAAGGGGGCCGGCAACGTCGACAAGATGCTGCGCCGGCTGCTCGGCATGGAGGCCAAGATGCGGCAGTACCGCGACGGCGCCGTCTTCGTCCGGGCCGTCACCGACCGCGTCGGCGTCGACGGCTTCAACCAGGTGTGGACCTCGCCCGAGACCCTGCCGCGGCCCACCGAGATCGCCGACCCGCAGGCCTGGGTCGCGCGCGTCCACGGCTGAGGCTCCCCGTCCCGTGCCCGGCCCGCCGCCCGCCGTCGCCGCCGTGCGCGTGGCGGTGCGGCGCGCGCTGACCGAGGCGCTGCCCGACCCGCCCGGCGACGACCCGCTCCTGCTCGTCGCCTGCTCCGGCGGCCCCGACTCCCTCGCGCTGGCGGCGGGCGCGGCCTTCGTCGCGCCCCGGCTCGGCCTGCGAGCCGGGGCGGTCGTCGTCGACCACGGCCTGCAGGAGGGCTCGGCGACGGTCGCGGGGCGGGCGGCGCAGCAGTGCCGCGAGCTCGGGCTCGACCCCGTCGAGGTGGTCCGGGCGGGGGTCGAGGGCACCGCCGAGGGTCCGGAGGCCGACGCCCGACGGGCCAGGTATGCCGTGCTCGCCGACCGCGCGCACGCGCTCGGCGCCGCCGCGGTGCTGGTCGGGCACACCCGCGACGACCAGGCCGAGCAGGTGCTGCTCGGGCTCGCCCGCGGCTCCGGGGCGCGCTCGCTGTCGGGGATGCCGCCCCGGCGGCCGCTCGACGAGGACGGGCCGGGCCGCGGGGCGCTGCTGCTGCGCCCGCTGCTCGGGCTCACCCGTGACCAGACCCGCCGGGCCTGTCTGGAGCTGGGGCTGGAGCCCTGGCAGGACCCCCACAACGAGGACGTGCGCTACGCCAGGGTGCGGGCCCGGCGGGCGCTCGCCGACCTGGGCCGCGACCTCGGACCGGGCGTGCGCGCGGGCCTGGCCCGGAGCGCCGACCTCCTGCGCGACGACGCCGACGCCCTCGACGAGGCGGCCGGCACGGCATACCTGGGGCTCGGGGAGCCGCCCTGGGAGGTGGGCCGCGTGGCGGAGCTGCCCCGCGCCGTGCGGACGCGGCTGTGGCGCCGGGCCGCGCTGGACGCGGGCAGCCCGGGCACCGACCTGACGTCCGAGCACCTGCTCGCGGTCGACGCCCTCGTCACCGCCTGGCGGGGCCAGGGGCCGCTGCACCTGCCCGGCGGCGTGCGCGCGGGCCGCGCGCAGGGCAGGGTGTGGGTCACGGGCCCGCCGCGGACGTAGTTCAATGGGCGGGGACCGACCCGACGCAGACGACGAAGGAGCAGCGCGTGGACGCCGAGCACATGGGTGCCGACCTGGAGAACGTCCTCTACACCGAGGAGGAGATCCAGGCCCGGCTCGCCGAGCTGGCCGCCGAGGTGTGGGAGGACTACCGGGACAAGGACGTGCTGCTCGTCGGCGTGCTCAAGGGGGCGGTCATGGTCATGGCCGACTTCATGCGCGCCCTGCCGGGCTCGGTCGAGATGGACTGGATGGCGGTGAGCAGCTACGGCTCCGGGACCAAGTCCAGCGGCGTCGTGCGCATCCTCAAGGACCTCGACACCGACATCTCGGGCCGGCACGTCCTCATCGTCGAGGACATCATCGACTCCGGGCTGACCCTCAACTGGATCAAGACCAACCTCGAGTCCCGCGGCCCGGCGTCGGTCGAGATCTGCACGCTGCTGCGCAAGCCGGACGCGGCCAAGGTGACGGTCGACACCCGCTACGTCGGCTTCGACATCCCCAGGGCGTTCGTCGTCGGCTACGGCCTGGACTACGACGAGAAGTACCGCAACCTGCGCGTCATCGGCACCCTCGCCGAGCACGTCTACAGCTGACCCGCGGGCCCTCCGGCCGGGTCCGGCGCGGCCCGGCGCGCGCCGGCGTGGAACACTGTCCGTCTGCCGCGCGTTGTCGGCAGGAGACACCGTGCCGTCACCATCGATCAGGAGGACCGGGACGGGCGTGCTGCCACGTCCGCCCCGAACGCGTCAGACATGAGCAACGCCAACCAGCGGCGCATCCGCCCCAAGCCCAGCCCGTGGATGTGGATCTTCGTCTTCCTGGGGCTGGGCATCCTGTGGTTCTCGCTGCTCGCCCCCGGCGAGTTCAGCCGGGTCCCCACCGCCGACGCGCTGCACCTGATCACCACCGACAAGGTGGCCGAGGCCACGGTCACGCCCGACCGGGTCGACCTGACCCTCAAGGACGGCGAGACCTTCTCCAGCGACGACGTGCGCGAGACGGACAAGGTGCAGGCCTACTACGTCGACGCCCGCGGCGAGCAGATCATCCAGGCCCTCGACGAGCACCCGCCGAGCGAGACCTGGACCGACGACCCCGCGCGGCCCAACTTCTTCCTGCAGATCCTGGGCAACTTCCTCCCGCTGCTGCTCATCCTCGGCCTCTTCCTGTGGCTGATGATGCGCATGCAGGGCGGCGGCCGCGGGGTCATGCAGTTCGGCAAGTCCAAGGCCAAGCTGGCCTCCAAGGACATGCCCAAGGTCACCTTCGCCGACGTCGCCGGCGCGGACGAGGCCGTCGAGGAGCTGCACGAGATCAAGGAGTTCCTCTCCGAGCCGCGCAAGTTCCTCGAGGTGGGCGCCAAGATCCCCAAGGGCGTGCTGCTCTACGGCCCGCCCGGCACCGGCAAGACCCTGCTGGCCCGCGCCGTGGCCGGCGAGGCCGGCGTCCCCTTCTACTCCATCTCCGGCTCGGACTTCGTCGAGATGTTCGTCGGCGTCGGCGCCTCCCGCGTCCGCGACCTCTTCGAGCAGGCCAAGGAGAACGCCCCGGCGATCATCTTCGTCGACGAGATCGACGCGGTCGGCCGGCACCGCGGCGCCG
>CAZONQ010000123.1:0-7838 GCA_964581125.1 uncultured Ornithinimicrobium sp. | reverse complement strand
GCTGGTGCGCACCTCCGACCTGCTCCTCGGCGTGGCGACCGCCTCCCTGCAGATCGAGGGCGGGGACCGCAACAACAACTGGTACGACTGGGCGCAGCTGCCCGGCACGATCGCCGACGGGTCGACGCCGCTGCGCGCGACCGACCACTGGCGGCGCTGGCGCGAGGACACGGCCCTCATGGCCGACCTCGGCCTGCAGACCTACCGGATGTCGGTCGAGTGGTCGCGCATCGAGCCACGCCCTGGCGAGGTCGACCGGGCCGCCCTGGACCGCTACCGCGAGGAGCTCACGGCGGTGCGCGACGCCGGGATCGTCCCGCTGCTCACCCTGCACCACTTCTCCCACCCGTCCTGGTTCTCCGGGCTCGGCGGGTGGACGTCGCCGCACGCGCCCGACCTCTTCCTGCGGTTCGCCCGCGTGGTCGTCGACGCCCTCGGCGAGGTGGTCACCGACTGGGTGACGATCAACGAGCCCAACGTGTATGCCGTGCAGGCCCACCTCTTCGACGAGGCGCCCCCGGCGCGGCGGTCGTGGGCGGCGCTCCGCTCGACGCTGCGGCACATGGCGCTCGCCCACTGCCGGGCCTACCACCTGATCCACGAGATCCAGCCGGGGGCCAGGGTCGGCTTCGCCCACCACGCGCGGGTCTTCGCGCCGCTCGACCGGCGCAACCCGCTGCACCGCACCGCGAGCGCCCTCGACCGGGCGCTCTTCCAGGACCTGCTCGCCGACGCGATGCTCGGCGGCCGCTTCCCGCGGCTGCTCGGCCGCCAGCCGGACGACGTCGTGCCCGGCCGCCACTACGACTACCTCGGCCTCAACTACTACTCGCGCAGCGCCGTCCGCGGCCTGGCCGACGGCACCTTCCCCGGCGCCCCGGTCAACGACCTCGGCTGGGAGGTCCACCCGGAGGGTCTCGTCGAGGTGGCGCGCGCACTGCATACCCGTCACCCGGGCCCGATCTGGGTGACCGAGAACGGCACCGCCGACGCGGCCGACGTCTTCCGCGCCCGCTTCGTCCACGAGCACCTGGCGGCGATGGCTGGCAGCGGGCTGCCGTTCGAGCGCTACTACCACTGGTGCTTCGTCGACAACTGGGAGTGGGCCGAGGGCGAGGTGCCGCGCTTCGGCATCGTCGAGCTGGACTACGAGACGCAGGAGCGGACCGTGCGCGACTCCGGCCGTTTCCTGGCCGCGGTGATCCGCGACGGCGGCGTGACCCGCGCCACCTACGAGCAGTTCGTCGCGGGCCAGACCTACCCGGTGGGCCCGTGAGCGAGGCCGTCAGCGGGCCGGGCGCCGGCCTGGTCGCCGCCGACCCGGACGACCGTCCGCACAGGTCCGGCGGGTGGGTCGGCCGCTACGGGCTGGCCTACCTCGGCATCAACCTGGCCTGGGCGGCGCCCTCGCAGCTGCTCGTCGCGCTCCAGCTGCTCGAGTGGAGCCCCGACGTCAAGGAGGCCCGGCTGGCCGTGGTCATGGCCGTCGGCGGGCTCGTCAGCCTCGTCTCCACCCCTCTCGCCGGGGTGCTCTCCGACCGGACCACCTCCCGCTTCGGGCGGCGCCGGCCCTGGATCCTGGTCGGCACCCTCGTCTCCGCGCTCGCCCTGGTCGTCATGGGCTTCGCCCCCGGGTACGCGGTGCTCGTCGCGGCCTGGGCGGTCTTCCAGTTCTTCATCGCCTTCGCCGTCACCGCCTCGCTCGCGGTCGCCCCGGACCAGGTGCCGCGCCGGCAGTACGGCCTGGTGTCCGGCGTGCTCGGGCTGACCTACACGATGGGCCTGGTGCTGGGCACGGTGCTCGGCGACCTGCTCGCGGTGCGCACCGCATACCTCGTCACCGCCGCGCTCACGGTCGTCCTGGTCCTGCCGTTCCTGCTGATGCTCGACGACCCGCGCGTGGTGGCCGCCCGGCTGCCGGGCACCCGCGACCGCGCGCAGAGGTGGGTGCCCTCGCCGCGGGAGCACCCCGACTACGCCTGGGTGTGGGTGACCCGGCTGCTCGTGACGCTCGGCAACACGGTCGCGCTGTTCTACCTGCTCTACTTCCTGCGGGACGAGGTCGGGCTGGCCGACCCCGAGGGCGGCGTGCTGACCCTCACCGTCATCTACGCCGGGACGGTGGTCGTCGCGAGCGTGGTCAGCGGCCGCTGGTCTGACCGGGTGGACCGCCGGCTGCCCTTCGTCTCCGGCGCGAGCCTCGGCGTCGCCGCCGCCTGCCTGGTCATGGCGTTCGCGCGGGAGTGGCCGGTGATCGTGCTGGCGGCGGTGGTGCTGGGGGTGAGCTGGGGCGTCTACATGGCCGTCGACCAGGCGCTCATCAACGAGGTGCTGCCCACCGCCGCGCACCGTGGCCGGGACATGGCGGTCATGCACCTGGCCGTGGTCCTGCCCAACGCCCTCTCCCCGGTCGTCGCCGCGGTGGCGCTCCTGCGGCTCGGCGGCTACCCCGGGCTCTACCTGCTGGCCGGTGGTCTGTGCGCCGTCGGCGCGGTGCTGGTCCACCGGGTCCGCGGCGTGCGCTGAGGCGGGCCGGCGCGGGTCACGTGTGACGACCGGCGTGCACATGGCGGACGGCCTGCTCGACGCCCCAGGTCAGGGGCTCGGGGCCGGCGCGCCCAGCCGGTTCTGCACGCCGGTCGTCACGCGGTCCGGGCACCACGTGCAGCCCGCGCACCCTGCGAGGCCACACCGGGGGCCTCAGGTTCCCCAGTTGTCGGGCGTGGCGCCATGGGGCATTGTTATTCTCCACGCCTACGCACGAGCCGACGGGGCCTCGTGCGGCGCGCGGAGGTGGAGAACCAAGTGAAGACGCATCTCGCTCGGCTGAGAACGTCGCTCGCTGCCGTCCTGATGATGCGGAACTGCCTCCGCCTGCCGGTCCTGCAGATGTCCTCGCGCCTAGGTCTTCATTCCGCGCACTCGGATGGAAGAGTCTGGACCCGGCGACTCGTTCTCGTCGGAGTCCTGTGTCTCACGGGGTGCACCTCCGGCGGGGATATCGACGAGGCACGCCCGTCGCTGGGAGCGTCGGCCACGCAGTCGGAGGATGTCTCCGGGGTCACCGTCGCTGTGCCGGATGGTCCCACCCCTCCCCGGCCGACCACCGCGGCTGAGGCTCTGCAGCACAACTGGGATGGCCTCGGACTGCCCGGAGAGCCTCCGGATGTGGACGTGGTCCGCATCATCTCGCCCGACGAGTGGGGTGAGGTCTACTACCCTTGCATGGAGGAACAGGGCTTCCCCAGCCACACCGATCAGTTCGGGCAGGTCGGCATCGGGTTCGAGCGTGAACAGCACGATGATGTAAAGCTCGCCGGCTACGTGTGCGACGCCAAGTACCCGTTGGACGACAAGTATTTCCGGCCCTTCGACAGCGAGCAGTTGCAGCTCATCTATGACTGGCGGGTGGGAACGACGATCGCCTGCTTGGAGTCCTTCGGCGGCGTCGTGCCGCCGGCGCCGTCCTTCGAGGTCTTCGCGGCCGAGTACGAGTCGACCGGCTATGTCCTCTGGAGCCCGATCAGCGATCCGGGGCTGACGTTCCCCGAGGACACGGACATGGACGCCGTCCTGGCCGCCTGCCCCGAGTCGCCTCCCGACGACATCATCTACCACTGACAGACACGCTGGTCCTGCCCACGCGGGCACTCACTCTGCCGACGTGACCGGAGGTGCCACCATGCCTCGGGTGACCTCACCGGCAGAGACGGCGCGATCGGCATACCTCGACCCCCGGCGCGCCCGCGCCCGCCCCGGGGTCTCGGCCGCGATCTGCTCCTGCAGCTGCACGATCCCGGCGAGCAGCGCCTCCGGGCGCGGCGGGCACCCGGGCACGTAGACGTCCACCGGGATCAGCTGGTCCACGCCCTTGGTGACCGAGTAGGAGTCCCAGTAGGGCCCGCCGGAGTTGGAGCAGGCACCGAAGGAGATGACGTACTTCGGCTCGGGCATCTGCTCGTAGAGCCGCCGCACCGCCGGCGCCATCTTGTCCGTCACCGTTCCCGACACCACCATGAGGTCGGACTGCCGCGGCCCCGGCGCGAACGGGATGACCCCGAGCCGGATGAAGTCGTGCCGCGCCATCGAGGCGCTGATGAACTCGATCGCGCAGCAGGCCAGCCCGAAGTTGAACACCCACAGGGAGTACTTCCGCCCCCAGTTGAGCACCACCTGCACCGCGCGCGGCGCCCGCTCCACCGGCGCCCCCACGCGCGGGACGGGCAGGTCGGTCGAGGTATGGCGTGCCGCCTGTCTCGGGGTCACCTCACCACCACCTCAGCAGGCCGCGGCGCCACACGTGGAGCAGCGCCACGACGATGACCCCGATGAAGATCGCCATCTCCACCAGCGACGCCGCGCCGAGCTCGGTCCGGATCACGAGCGCCCAGGGGAAGAGGTAGACCGCGTCGACGGCGAAGACGACGTAGAGCAGCGTGTAGACGAGGTAGCGCACGCTCCCCTGCTCCCAGCCGCTGCCCACCGGGTCGACGCCCGACTCGTAGGTGGTGACCTTGGCCGGCGTCGGGTCGTGCGGCGCGAGCAGGCGCCGCGCGCCCATGGCGGCGGCCACGAGGGCCACGCCGGCCAGGACGACGGCGAAGACGACGAGGTAGTCAGGCATCACCGCTCACCCTATGCCTTCGACGGCCAGGTCGGGCTTACGGACGCCGTCCGGACCGTGCTGACCCGGCCCGGGTTCGCGCCCTTGCATGGACCGCCGCCGGGTGTTGACGGACCCCCGGACAGTTGCGGGACCCAATGACGAGTGATTAAGTGGACGGACACCGCACAACGATCATGGAGGATCGGCATGACCGAAGCGATGACACGTGGACGACGCAGGCTCGCCGGGCTACTTCTCGCAGGAGTTATGGGCTTGTCGGTGATGGCTGGGCCGGCTGCGGCGCTGGGTAACGACGGTAGCGGCGCGTTGGGCAGCCCACCTGCGGAGGCCCTGGCGACGGACTCCGACCACGGGTGGACGTACAAGGAAGACTGCATCCTGGGTACCTCTCCCTATGTTCATGCGCGCTGGCAGGGAAAAGCCAAGATCAAGGGACCAGGGTCAGGCAGCGTCCTCACCTACATTTCGCAGACCCAGACGTATGTCACAGTCAACGTGAGTGGTGTCTACAGCGGAGGGTATTGGCACGTGAACGTCATGGACTACACGGACCTGAACCACGGATACATATATGGAGTCCTGGACAAGCCAGGCACGTACGGCTATTGCGGAGACGGAAGCGGCTTTGCGGATTCAGACCGTTAACTACGGCACGTTACCTTGACTCGCCCACATCACCGTTGGGGACTGATCTCCGTTGTCCTGGCCATCCTCGTCCCACTGGGTGCCTGCGACGCGCAGGACAGCGTCGATCCGCCCTCCACCTCGAGCCCAGTCCCGACGACCACCCCCTTACCCCCCGTGCCCCAAGCTTGGGCTGAACGCTTGAAGAGCCAAGCCCAGTGGAAGCAGGACTACGCGTCCTGCATGACGGATCTTGGGTTCCCGGCCACGGTACAGGCCGACGGCGGAGTGGCTGTTCAGGGAGCGGGGTTGCCCGAGCAGCACGAGGCATACCTCGCCGCCGAGGCTCAGTGCGATCCTCAGCCGAGTAAGGAAGAACTCGCTTCTGCCACACCGTACGTCATGACAGATGCCGAGATCGAATACCTCTACGCACTCACCGTGCGGGCCTACGAGTGCCTGGTCGACCAAGGATTCACACCGGCCGAACCTGTGTCACTGGAGTCGTACAGGGCGCAGGTCATGAATCGGTCAGCGAGCCAGTGGGACCCTTTCTACCGAGGGCCAGGTCGTGGCTCATTCCCGACAGGGGCCTGCAAGAACCCGCTTCTCATGACCTACGATGACCTTCAAGAACTGGAAGGTCACTAGTGGGCCGTGTTTGAAGTTGGCTGACGGTTGGCCTTCTTGAGGATTTCGTCGGCGGTCTTGGTCCACACGAAAGGGGGTTCTTGGTACTTGAGCGGGGTGGGCCCTGGGTAGGTGAGGGCTCGTGGCCCCAGTCATGCTGTTGGTCTCTAACCACCTTCAGCTGATGGAGCCACGGGCATGTCTGACGATACGTCAGTGCTGTTCGGCCTGGAGGACGAGTTCGTCGTCACCAGTGTCGAGCGGGAAGCCGACGACCAGGTGCGGGTCGTGATTGAGATGAGAGCCCGGGAGGGCGCCTGCCCGGCCTGCGGGGTGCTGACCTCGTTGGTCAAGGAACGCCCGCTGGTGCGGGTCAAGGACCTGCCCGCCAGCGGGCAGGTCGTGGACCTGTGGTGGCACAAGCGGCGCCTGGTGTGCGCCGAGGCGTTGTGCCCGCGCCGCTCGTTTACCCAGGCCGCGGGCGCGATCCCACCTCGGGCCAGGGTGACGGCCCGGTTGCGGCGCCGCGCGGCCGAGGCGGTCGCGACCAGCAACCGCGCCGTCAGCGACGTCGGTGCCGAGTACGGACTGTCCTGGCGCACGGTGAACAAGGCGGTGACCTGCCTGGCACAGGAGGTCCTGCCCGAGCCGGAGCCGACCCGGGTGCTGGGGATCGACGAGACCCGCGCCAGGTCCGTGCGGTGGGTGCTGGCCGAGGCCGGATGGCGACGCACCGACCCGTGGATGACCAGCTTCGTGAACGCCGACACCACTGGCCCCGGCCGGCTGCTCGGCCTGGCCCCGGGACGCTCCGGCGCCTGCGTGGTCGACTGGCTGGCCCTGCAGACCCAGGCCTTCCGGGACGGGATCGAGCTGGTCGTGATCGACCCTTCTGCTCCGTACGCCGCAGGGATCCGCACCGCGTTGCCGCACGCGGCGATCGCGGTCGACAAGTGGCACCTGGTCGCCCTGGGCAACACGGTGGTGACCCAGGTACGCCAACGGGTCACCCGGGAGCGGCTCGGGCGCCGAGGCACCACGAAGGAGGCGACCTGGGTCAACCGGCAGATGCTGCTCACCGGTGCCGAGCACCTCTCGACCAGGCAGCGCAGTGGGCCCGGCTACGGGCCACGTTCGCCGCCGAGGACCCGACCAACGAGATCGCCGCCGCCTGGGCCGTGAAGGAACGCCTGCGGATCCTGCTGGCCCAGACCGAGCCCTCACGGATCCGGTGGGCGCTGGCCGACTTCTACGAAGCCGCCGCCGACGCGCACATGGACGAGACCACCCGGCTGGCCACCACCATCGGCATCTGGTGGCCAGCGATCCTGACCGCCCTGCTCCACCGGGTCAGCAACGCCCGCACCGAGGGCTTCAACCGGATCATCAAGAACACCAAGCGCGTCGCCTGCGGATTCCGCAACATGGACAACTACCAGACCCGCATACTGGTCCACATCGCCCTCACCCGAGGACGAGAGCAGACCGCAGCATGAACAACCAGACCCCGCTCAAGTACCAAAACCGCTTTGGCTCCATGTTGCTGCCCGGGGCGAGCACTTCCCTCGTTCGATCAGGTCGCGACGGCCGCCGGACTCGCGCCGTTGGGCCGGGCATGGGTGGAGGTGAGTGCCCGCCAGGCAAGGAAGGTGCTGGTGTCCCTACTGCATCAAGACATGGCGTACCAGTCGCAATTGATGCCGCTGCATCGCGCGGAGTGGCTCGCGGAGAGATTTCTCAGCGTCACCGGAGAACACGGCGCCCGCTACGCCACCAACAGCCGCGACCCAGTTGGATCCGGTGCTCGGGCGTGGACCCCCGCTACTGAATGGACTTTCGACAGCGGCATCGCCAGCGTCAGCAGGTCAGGAGTGGGCCTGTTCTGGGTTGCTGACGAAAGCTAGACCGGGCTACCCAGATGTGTTCCCGCCAGAGGAGGCCACGCCCGAGCCGCGGC
>CAZONQ010000122.1:0-7897 GCA_964581125.1 uncultured Ornithinimicrobium sp. | reverse complement strand
GACGACGGGCCAGGTCCTACCCTGACGGGGTGACCACCGCACCGACGCGCCGCACCCTCGTCGTCGAGACCGTCCTCGTCCTCGGCGTCTCCCTGGGCGCCTCGGTCGTCTGGTCCGTCCTCTCCCTGCTCCGCAAGCTCACCGCCGAGGCCCCGCTGGCGTCCCAGACGACGTCGATGAACACCAGCGTCACGCCGGACCGGCCCTGGCTCGACCTGGCCCACCAGCTCGCCGGCATCGCCCTCGCGCTGGTCCCCGTGCTGCTCGCGCTCCACCTCCTGGCCCGCGACCCGGGCACCGGGGCCGCCCGCGACCCGGGCGCCCCGTCGCCCGCACCGCGCCACGCCATGGGTCTCGACCTGCGCCGCCCGGTGCGCGACCTCCTCCTGGGCCTGGGCCTGGCGGCGGTCATCGGCCTGCCGGGCCTCGGCCTCTACCTGCTGGCCCGCGAGCTCGGCATCAACACCACGGTCTCGGCCGCCAACCTCGCCGACGTCTGGTGGGCGGTGCCCGTCCTCCTCCTCGCCGCCGCCCAGAACGCCGTGCTCGAGGAGGTCGTCATGGTCGGCTACCTCTTCCGCCGGTGGACGCAGGCCGGCTGGGGCACGTGGACGGTGATCGTCACCTCGGCGCTGATCCGCGGCGGCTACCACCTCTACCAGGGCTTCGGCGGCTTCCTCGGCAACGTCGCGATGGGACTGCTGCTCGGCTGGGTCTACACCCGCACCCGGCGCGTCATGCCGCTCGTCGTCGCCCACACGACGCTCGACGTGGTGGCGTTCGTGGGCTACGCGGCGCTCGCCGGACGGGTCGGCTGGCTGTGAACGTCTACGCTGGACGCATGACCAACGTGGACATCGTGCACGACCCGGCCGCCTCCAGATTCGTCGCGCAGCGCGGCGGGGACGAGGTGGGACGCCTGGACTACACGGTCACCGGCGGGACCGTCGACCTGCACCACACCGAGGTCGACCCCGCGATGCGTCATCAGGGCATCGCCGGCCGGCTCGTCGAGGAGGCCCTGCGCGAGATCCGTGCCCAGAAGCTCCACGTGCGGCCGACCTGCCCCTTCGTGCGGTCCTACATCGAGCAGCACGAGGAGCACCAGCCGCTCCTGGAGCCCTCCCTGGTCTCCGAGGACCAGTCCTGACGCCCCGGCCCGGAGGTATGCCGTGAGCTCGCCCCACCCCGACCCCGTCCCCATCCGCGACGGGTCCATCCGCCTCGGCCAGCTGCTCAAGCTCGGCAACCTCGTCCAGGACGGGGCGATGGCGCGCATGGTCATCGAGAACGGCGAGGTCACCGTCGACGGCGAGACCGTCATGCGGCGCGGCACGCAGATCCGCCCCGGTCAGGTCGTCGAGTACGCCGGCCAGGCGGTCACTCCCGTCCACGAGTGACGACGCCGGTGGCGGCCCAGGCCGTCCCGGAGACCTCGAAGGGTCCCTCGCCGAGCTCTGCCCGCAGCCCGCCCGCGGGCCCGGAGAACTGGCTCACGCCCGGATCGTGGCACGATCGGGGGATGAGCACCACGCCAACACCCGTCGTCCTCACCATCGCCGGCTCCGAGGCCACCGGAGGGGCCGGCGCGCAGGCCGACCTGCGCACCTTCCAGGCGCACGGCGTCTTCGGCTGCGTCGCGCTGACCTGCATCGTCTCCTTCGACCCGAAGGAGGACTGGGACCACCGCTTCAGCGCGGTCGGGCCGGAGGTGCTCAGCGACCAGCTCGAGGCGATCACCACGGCCTACCCGAGCGACCAGCTCGAGGTCGTCAAGATCGGCATGCTGGGCAGCCCGGCCACGATCCGGACCGTCGCGGGGGCCCTGACCGAGCGGCCGTTCGGGCACGTCGTGCTCGACCCGGTCCTCATCTGCAAGGGGCAGGAGCCCGGGGCCGCGCTGGACACCGACGAGGCCCTCAAGGCGCAGGTGCTGCCGCTGGCGACCTTCGTCACGCCCAACCACTTCGAGACGATGTCGCTGTCCGGGCTCACCGAGATCGACACCGTCGACCAGCTCACCGAGGCGGCCCGGCGGATCCACGAGCGCTCCGGCGCGGCCGTGCTCGCCAAGGGCGGCGTCCACCTCCCGGGCGACGAGGCGGTGGACGTCTACGTCGACGACGAGCGGGTGGAGGTCCTCTCCGCGCCCAAGCTCGGCGACGGCGCGCAGGTGGCCGGTGCCGGATGCACCCTCGCGGCCGCGGTCGCCGCGCGCCTCGGGCTGGGCGACACGCCGTGGGAGGCCGCCCAGGCCGCCAAGGAGTTCGTCACCCGCGGGATCGAGCAGCGGCTCTCCAGCGCCGCGCCGTTCGACGTCGTCCGGCAGGGCGCCTGAGGTGTCCCTCTCCCCGCGCGGCGCCAGCGCGGTCGTCACCGGCAACCCCGCGAAGGGGTGGGTGATCATGCTGCTCGGCGGGGTCCTGGGCTGGATCTCCGGGCAGTCGTGGAGCGTCGGCCGGGGCTTCGGGGAGCCGTTCCAGCTGGTGATGGCCTACGGCACCCTCGTCGCGGTCGCGGTGCCGGCCACGCTCGTCGCGGGCAAGACGTCCAAGCCGTGGGTGCTCGGGGTCGCGGGCATGCTGGGCATGACCGTGCCGTGGTTCTTCGACCTGGCCGTGGAGTTCCAGGGGCAGGGGATCATGGCGGCCTCGGTGGTGATCCTGCTGACCAGCTGGGTCGTCACGTGGGCCGCGTGCTGGCTGACGCGCGCCGTGCTGCGGCACGCCGACCGGCACGCGGCGGGCTGAGGGGCGCCGGGCTCAGCGGCTGCGCAGCCACTCCGCGGCGATCGCCACGAAGCGGTCGTTGGCCTCGGTCTCGCCGATCGACACGCGCACGCCGTCGCCGGCGAACGGGCGCACCGTGATGGCCCGCGCCTGGCAGGCCTGCGCGAAGGGCACCGCGTCGTCGCCGAGCGGCAGCCACAGGAAGTTGCCCTGCGCCTCGGGCACCTGCCAGCCCTGCTCGCGCAGCGCCCCGACGACCCGCTCGCGCTCGGCCACGAGCTCCTTGACCCGCACCTCGAGCTCGTCGTAGGCGTCGAGGCTGGCGACCGCCGCCCTCTGCGCGAGGTCGGTCACGCCGAAGGGGGTGGCGGCCTTGCGCACGGCGGTGGCGACGTCATCGTGGGCCACGGCGTAGCCCACCCGCAGGCCGGCGAGGCCGTAGGCCTTGGAGAACGTGCGCAGCACGGCGACGTTGGGGTGGTCGCGGTAGATGGCCAGCGCGTCCGGCACGGTCTCGTCGGTGGTGAACTCCAGGTAGGCCTCGTCGATGACCACCAGCACGTGCGGCGGGACCTTGGCCAGGAACGCCCGCAGCTCGTCCTCGCGCACCGCCGGGCCGGTCGGGTTGTTGGGGGTGCAGACGACGACCAGGCGCGTGCGGTCGGTGATCGCGGCGGCCATCGCGTCGAGGTCGTGGCGCGCCTCGGCGTCCACCGGCACCTGCACCGACGTCGCGCCGGAGAGCGCCACCACGATCGGGTAGGCCTCGAACGAGCGCCAGGCGTAGACGACCTCGTCGCCCGGCTCGCAGGTGACGGCGACCAGGTGCCCCAGCACCGCGACGCTGCCGGTGCCGGTCGCGATGTGCGACGCGGGCACGCCGAGCCGCTCGGACAGCGCCGCGGTCAGCTCGGTCACGCCCATGTCCGGGTAGCGGTTGAGGGACGACGCGGCCCCGGCGACCGCCTCCAGCACGGACGGCAGCGGCGGGTAGGGGTTCTCGTTGGAGGAGATCTTGTAGGCCGTGACGCCCTCGACCGGCGCGGGCGGCCGCCCCGGGGTGTAGGCGGGCACCGTCGCGAGGACGGGCCGCAGGCGGACGGGGCTGGCGGACGGCTCGGTCATGACCTCAGGGTAGTGAAGGCCCGTCCGTGCCACGATGGCCCCATGAAGATGCTCCTGACCATCGTCGCCAACGCCGTGGCCATCTGGGTCGCGGCCTACCTGCTCGACGGGATCGAGATCGGGGGAGAGGGGAGCCGCTTCTTCCTCACCCTGCTCGGCGTCGCCGTGGTCTTCGGCGTGCTCAACGCCGTCGTCAAGCCGATCCTCAAGCTGCTCTCGCTGCCGCTCATCGTGCTGAGCCTCGGCCTCTTCCTCTTCGTCCTCAACGCGATCATGCTCTCGCTGACCTCGTGGCTGAGCGGCGCCATCGGCCTCGACTTCCACGTCGACAGCTTCTTCTGGGACGCGGTCCTCGGAGCGATCGTCATCTCGGCCGTCTCGCTCGTGGTCGACATGCTCCTCCCGGACCCGAGGGACTGACGTGGCGGTCACCGGCGGCCCGGTGGAGCACGAGGTCCGCAGCGCGGACGGGCCGCTGCCCGGCCTGCTCTGGCTGCCCGACGCGTCCTCCTCGGAGGCGCCCGTCCCCGGCCTCGTCGTGCTCCAGGAGATCTTCGGGCTGAGCGGCTACGTCCGGTCCCGCTGCGAGGACCTCGCCGCCCTGGGGTATGCCGTGCTCGCACCCCAGCTCTACGCCCGCCTCGACCCTCCGGTCGAGCAGGTGCCCGACGACGCCGACGACCTGCTCGAGCAGGGCATGGCCCTCGTCGGGCAGGTCGACTGGCCGCTCGCGGTCCGGGACGGGCTGGCCGCGCGCGACACCCTCGCCGCGCTGCCCGAGGTGGACGCCGACCGGGTCGGGCTCGTCGGCTTCTGCTTCGGCGGCGGGCTCGCCTTCAACGTCGCCGCGTCGGCCGCGCAGGCCGAGGTGCCGGTGGCGGCGCTGGTGAGCTTCTACGGCTCGGCTCTGCCCGGGCTGCTCGACCTGGCCGGGCACGTCGAGTGCCCGAGCCTGCACGTCTTCGGCACCGACGACGCCTACATCCCGATGGAGCAGGTGGAGCAGGTCCGCGAGGCCGTGACCGCCGGCGGCAGCCGCGGGCAGGTCCGCTTCGAGCTGCACGAGGGTGCCGGGCACGCCTTCGACAACCCGCACCCGCTCTTCCACCACGAGGCGGCCAGCCGCGCGGCGTGGGCCCAGGCCGAGGCCTTCCTGACCGAGGTCCTGCCGACCCGCTGAGGGGCCCCGGGAGGGGTGCCAGCACGGCCTCCCCGGGCGGTCCGGGGTGCTTTCCGTGTGCGGTAACCTGACGACGAGAAGCCGTCCCGTCACGCCGCGGCACCAGCCGTGAGATGAAGGAGCCAGCGTTGAGCGACGAGGAAGTCGCGCGGTCCGCCGCGCCAAGCACCCTCGAGGGCACCCAGCCCGACGGCACCCCCGCCCGGGGTGCGCACGAGCCGCCCGAGAAGGACATCACCGACGGCGGCCCGGACATGGTCCAGTTCCTCGACGCCGACGGCCGTCGCGTCGAGGTGACGGACACGAACAGCCCCTACACCCCATACCTCGAGGACCTGGACGACGAGGCCCTCAGGGGGATGCTGCGCGACCTGATCCTCGTGCGCCGCGTCGACGCCGAGGGCTTCGCGCTGCAGCGCCAGGGCGAGCTCGGGCTGTGGCCCAGCCTGCTCGGCCAGGAGGCCGCGCAGGTCGGCGCCGGCCGGGCGATGCGGCCGCAGGACTACGCCTTCCCGGGCTACCGCGAGCACGGCGTGGCCTGGTGCAAGGGCGTGCCGCCGGAGAACCTGCTCGGCATGTTCCGCGGGGTCAACCACGGCGGGTGGGACTCCAACGAGAACAACTTCCACCTCTACACGATCGTCATCGGCAACCAGATGCTGCACGCGGTCGGCTACGCGATGGGCGTGCAGCGCGACGGCGACTACGCCACCGGCGACCCCGAGCGGGACACCGCGGTGATGGCCTTCACCGGCGACGGCGGCACGGCGCAGGGCGACTACAACGAGGCGCTCGTCTTCGCCTCGGTCAAGGACGCCCCGGTCGTCTTCTTCGTGCAGAACAACCACTGGGCGATCTCCCAGCCCAACGACAAGCAGTTCAGCGTGCCGCCCTACCGGCGGGCCGACGGGTTCGGCTTCCCCGGCGTCCGCGTGGACGGCAACGACGTCCTCGCCTCCTACGCCGTGAGCCGCGCCGCGCTCGAGCGCGCCCGCTCCGGCGGCGGGCCGACCCTGATCGAGGCGTTCACCTACCGGATGGGGGCGCACACCACCTCCGACGACCCCACGAAGTACCGCATCTCCGCCGAGGTCGACATCTGGAAGAAGAAGGACCCGATCGACCGGATGCGCACGTACCTGCTGGCCGAGGGCGTCGTCGACGACGCCTGGCTGGAGCAGGTCGACGAGGAGGCCGACGCGCTGGCCAGGCGCATCCGGCACGCGTGCCAGACGATGCCCGACCCGGGCCACGAGGAGATGTTCGCCCACGTCTACGCCGAACCGCACCGGCTGGTCGAGCGGGAGGCCGCCGAGTTCGCCGCCTACCAGGCCGGCTTCGAGGACTGAGGAGGAACACACCATGACCACTCCCACCGCCGCACCCCCGACGAGCACCGCCCAGCGGACGACGATCGCCAAGGCCCTCAACGCCGGCATGCGCGCCGCGATGGAGCGCGACCCCAAGGTCCTGCTCATGGGCGAGGACATCGGCAAGCTCGGCGGCGTCTTCCGGATCACCGAGGGCCTGCAGAAGGACTTCGGCGAGGACCGCGTCATCGACCCGCCGCTGGCCGAGGCCGGCATCGTCGGCACCGCCGTCGGGCTCGCGCTGCGCGGCTACCGCCCGGTCGTGGAGATCCAGTTCGACGGGTTCGTCTACCCGGCGTTCGACCAGATCGTCAGCCAGGTCTCCAAGATGCACTACCGCTCGCTCGGCAAGCTCCGGCTGCCGATGGTCATCCGCATCCCCTACGGCGGGGGCATCGGCGCGGTCGAGCACCACAGCGAGTCCAACGAGTCCTACTTCTCGCACACGGCCGGCCTGCGCGTCGTCACGGTGTCGACCACGGACGACGCCTACTGGATGATGCAGCAGGCGATCGCCTCCGACGACCCGGTCGTCTTCTACGAGCCCAAGCGCCGCTACCACGAGCGCGGCGTGCTCGACCTCGGCGGCGGCGTGCCCGACCTGGCCGACGCCCCGCACCGGCTCGACGAGGCCGTCGTGCGCCACGAGGGCACCGACGTGACCGTGCTGACCTACGGCCCGATGGTCAAGGTCGCGCTCGCCGCCGCCCAGGCCGCCGAGCTCGAGGACGGCGCGTCGGTCGAGGTCGTCGACCTGCGCTCGCTCTCGCCGATGGACACCGCGACGATCGAGGCCTCGGTGCTCAAGACCGGACGGTGCATCACCCTGTCCGAGGCGCCGACCTTCACCAGCATCCACGCGGAGATGGCGGCCTGGGTGCAGGAGCACTGCTTCTACCACCTCGAGGCGCCGGTGCTGCGCGTCGGCGGCTACAACATCCCCTACCCGCCGAGCCGGCACGAGGAGGTCTTCCTCCCCGACCTCGACCGGGTGCTGCACGCCGTCGACACCGTCCTCAACTACTGACCGTGCCCCGCATCCCCGCGCCCGGCCACCCCGCACCCGGCCACCGCGCCGCCGCACGCCGCTGAAGGAGCCTCCATGCCGCAGTTCAACCTCCCGGACCCCGGCGAGGGCCTCGTCGAGGCCACGATCATCCAGTGGAAGGTCGCCGTCGGCGACACGGTGAAGACCAACGACATCGTCGTGGAGGTCGAGACCGCCAAGTCGCTCGTCGAGCTGCCGATCCCGTGGGACGGCGAGGTGACGGCGATCCTGGCCCAGGAGGGGGACGAGGTCGAGGTCGGCACCCCGATCGTCGTCATCGACAACGGTGACGGCGCGGGGCGCGACGGCGCGGGTGCTGGTGCCGCGGGTGCTGGTGCCGCGGGTGCTGGTGCCGCCGGTGCCCCCGCCGCGGACGACGCGGGCGCGGGCGACGCCGCCGCCCCGACCGCCGCCGAGGCCGACGCCGCCGACACGGACCTCGTCC
>CAZONQ010000121.1:6251-7939 GCA_964581125.1 uncultured Ornithinimicrobium sp. | reverse complement strand
CGAGGCGCTCAAGGAGGCCATGCACGGCATCGCCGGGCACATGATCAACCTCTGAGCGCCCGCCCCGCCCCCCGGCCGGGACGTCCACGCGGGCGCCCCGGCCGCGGCGTCCCCGGCGTCGGGACGGGGGTTGTCCCCCCACCGGATCCGGTTGTCAGCCCCGATGACCCGGCACCCCTGCGTGGAGCACGCTGGAGGCATGAACGAGATCCAGCAGACCCGGCCGGAGCACTCCGGCAGCACGCCGCCCCCGGTCCCGCCCCAGCCGGCCGCGCAGCCGGCCGACGACGTCTGGGGCGTGCAGCGCCCGCCGGCGCTCGGCCCGCGGCCGAGCTCCGGCACCCCGCAGGACACCCCCCACGGAGGCCCCTACGGCACCGGACCCGGCACCGGCTCCTACGGGACCGGCCCCGGGCCGCAGGGTGGCTCCGGCCGCAGCTCGCTCGACCGCGGGTTCGACACCCTCAGGAAGGCGCCGCTGCACCGTGACACCACCCACGGCGTCATCGGAGGCGTGTGCGCCGGCATCGCCGAGCGCACCGGCGTCTCGGTCGCCGCGGTCCGCGTGGCCGCCGTGGCCCTGGCCCTGTTCTTCGGCACCGGCGTCGGCGCCTACCTGCTGCTGTGGGCCCTGCTGCCCGACCAGGCGGGCACGACCCACGCCGAGCGGGGGGTCAAGGGCGGCAGCGCCGCCAGCCTGGCCGTGCTCGGTCTCGGCGGGCTCGCCGCCCTCGGCATCCTCGCCTCGATCTTCGACGGTCTCGGCTGGCTCGTGCCGGTCGGCATCGCCGCCGCCGTGGTCTACGTGGTGATGAGGAAGAAGGGACACTCCTCCGCCCACAACCACGGCTGACGGTCACGGTCCGGGCCGCACGCCGTGCCCCGACCACCGTCCTGCGCCGGCGGACCCCAGGGACAGGGTCTGCCGGCGCAGTCGTGCCCGGCGCTAGCTGCCGTCGCCCTTCTTCGAGCTCGCGTGGACGACGTAGGCCACGATCGCAGCGGTGACGACCACCGGCGCCAGCCAGCGCAGGCCGTCCAGGAGGGAGCCGAGCATGCCGAGCGCCGCGATGCCGGCCACGACCAGGAGCGCGATCGAGCCGCCCTCGCCGCCCTTGACGCCCTGCTCCAGGTGCGTGTCCCCGTCGTCGTCGGGCAGCAGCGCCCAGGCGATGAGGTAGGCGGCCACGCCGCTGCCGAAGAACAGCGCGAGAGCCACCGTCGCGATCCGGACGGCGGCCACCGAGACGCCGAGCTGCCGCGCGATGCCGGCGCACACGCCCCCGATGACCCCCTCGGAGGTGTCGCGGCGCAGCGGCGAGCGCCTGAGGACCGAGAAGCTGCGGTCCAGCGACCCCGAGCCCGGGCTGCTGCCGGTCCCGCCGGAGCCGCTCGCGGACGGACCGGGGCCGCTCGCCGAGGGACCCCCGTGCGGCGTACCGGTGGGCGGGGCCTGGTCGCCGAGCGCCGGCGGGCGCACGCCCCAGACGTCGTCGCCCGGCCCGGCGCCGGAGGGTCCGGGTGGTGGCGGCTCGGGCCGCCGGGTCTCGTCGGGACGGTCCGGGCCGTCAGGTGTCGGGTCGGTCATGCCACCAGCATCCCCCGCACAGACCCCTGATGGCCAGAGGATTGCGACCGAGGCACGTCACGGGGCGTGCAGAGCGCGCGCCCGGTCGGGCATGACGGGG
>CAZONQ010000121.1:0-6151 GCA_964581125.1 uncultured Ornithinimicrobium sp. | reverse complement strand
GGGGCGTGCAGAGCGCGCGCCCGGTCGGGCATGACGGGGGCGTGCAGAGCGCGCGCCCGGTCGGGCATGACGGGGTGTGCAGAGCGTGCGCTCGGTCGGAAAGAGGAGGGGGTGTGCAGAGCGTGCGCCCGGTCGGGCAGGAGGGGGTGTGCAGAGCGTGCGCCCGGTCGGGAGGAGGAGGGAGGAGGGAGGAGGGGGGAAGGAGGGGGGCAGGAGGGGGGCGCCTACCGCAGGCCGGCCCTCAGCTCGGCGAGCCTGGTCAGCGTCGCCTCCACCTGCTCGAGCGCCTCGTCCACCTGGCTGCGGGCACGGGCGATGCGGTCGCCGACCATCATGTCGGTGAGGAAGTTGTCGAACCAGATGTCGAGCCCGCGCGACAGCCCGTCGACCACCGGCGCGTCCACGCCGGGCAGCTCCACGTCGGTCAGCTCGCGGGAGAAGCGCTGCAGCGCGGCGGCCGCGCGGTCCAGGTGCTGCGTCGCCCGGTCGAGCTCGCCGTGCTTGAGCATCGAGGAGAGCATCCCGCCGCCGGCGAAGGTGTCCCACGTCGACCAGCCTCCGGCTTTGCCCAGCCGCTCCTGCGCCTCGACGAGCGCACCCCTGGCCTCGTGCCCCGCGGCCAGCGCCTCGTCGAGCTCGCGGCGCCAGCGCACGTCCTCGAGCCGGCGCCCCGCCTCGGCGGCCCGGTCGCGCAGCAGCGCGCCGTCGGCGTCCTGCGCGAGCCGGTGCACCTCGACCAGCGTCTCCTCGTAGCCGCTCTCCACGTCGCCCAGCGCCGCGCGTCGTCCCTCGAGCTCCTCGACCTCGCGCCCGAGGACCTCCCGCGCGCGCAGGGCCCGGGCGTAGGCGTAGTCCGCCGCCTCCGCCTCCGCCCGCTCCCGGTCGAGCCGCTCGGCGAGGTCGCCCCGCAGCGACGCCCACAGCCGGGACGGCGAGGAGTCCTCGAGCCGGCGCACGTCCTCCTTCTCCCTGCTCAGCGCGGCGCCCAGCCGGTCCAGCTCCTCGTCGGCCTCGCGCACCTGCGGGGCGAGCGCGGCGAGCCGCGCGGTGAGCCGCTCGTGCTCGGCACGGACGGCGATCATCCGGTCGAAGCGCTCGGCGAGCGCGGCGTGCGGGGTGGTCTGCGGGGAGGTCATGGTCCTTCGACGCTACACCCGGCCCGGGCGCTCCCCGGACCCGCGAGCAGGCGACGGAACCGCCCTCGTCGACGCCACGTCATACCGCTGTCAACGACCCCGCGGACGCCGCCGTCCGCCCGCCCACCGGAGGCCACCGATGCCTCGTCCGACCAGTCTCCTCGCCGCCCTCCCGCTCGCCGCCGCGCTCACGCTCTCCGCGTGCGCGCCCGCGCCCGAGCGCCCCTCCCCCGCAGCGCCGGGCCCGTGGGACGAGACGGCGGCCCGCGCCGCGGTGACGGCGCTGCCCGCCAGCTCCGGGCTGCTCGCGCCCTTCGACGACTGCACGGGCCTGCTCACCTACTACCAGGCCAACGCGCTCCAGCTGGTCACGCCCTACGGCCTCGGGGGAGGTATGGCGTACCCGGCCGACGCCGGGCAGGTCGCCGTCGAGGACTCGGCCGCGGGCGCGGACTCCGGCGCGGGCGGCGCCGCGGCGCGCGAGCACTCGACGACGAACGTCCAGGAGGAGGGCGTCGACGAGGCCGACCTGGTCAAGACCGACGGCCGGGTGATCGTCACCGTCCTCAACGGGCGGGTCCGCGTGGTGGACGCGACGACGCGGACGGTCGTCTCCGAGATCCGGATGCCGGGCCGCAGCGACCAGGTCCACCCGGTCGAGCTGCTCCTGCACGACGGCACGCTCGTGGTGCTGGGCGAGGAGTGGTCGTGGGCGCAGCCGGTCGACCACCGGTTCCTGCCCTTCGGCTCCAGCCGCACGCACGTCCTCACCGTCGACCTGTCCGACCCCGCCGCGCCGCGGACCCTCGGCTCCGTGCGGGTCGAGGGTTCCTACCGCTCGGCGCGCATGGTCGACGGGACGGTGCGGCTGGTGATGGTCACCGAGCCGCCCGGCCTGGAGCAGACCCAGCCGCGCAAGAACACCCTGGCCGCCGAGGAGGAGGCCGAGGAGGAGAACCGCGCGCTCGTCCGCGCCACGACCATCGACGACTGGGTGCCGCACGTGCAGACCCTCGACGCCGACGGGCAGGTGACCTCCACCGACCGCCTGCTCGGCTGCGAGGAGATCGCCCGGCCCCGCGACCCGGCCGGGCTCTCGACGATGTCGGTGCTCACCTTCGACCTGTCCTCCGGCACGCCCGAGCCGACCTCCGGCACCGGGCTGGTCGCCTCCGGCGACACCGTCTACGCCTCGACCGACCGCGTCGTCGTGGCCACGAGCCCGTGGGACCTGTGGGCCTGGGCGGGCGTCGCCGACGGCGCGCGGCCGGCCGGCGGCACGCCCGTGCGCACCGACCTGCACGCCTTCGACATCTCCGACCCGGGCACGACCGGCTACGTCGCCTCCGGGTCGGTCGAGGGCCGGCTGCTGAGCCAGTGGGCGCTCGACGAGCAGGACGGCGTGCTGCGGGTGGCCACCACGACGGACCCGCCAGGCGCCTCGCAGCCGTCGCAGTCCTCGCTCGTCGTCCTGCGCGAGGACGGCGGCACCCTCGCCGAGACCGGCCGCCTCGACGGGCTCGGCGTGACCGAGCAGATCCAGGCCGTGCGCTACCTCTCGGCCGACCTGGCCGCCGTCGTCACCTTCCGCCAGACCGACCCGCTCTACCTCGTCGACACCTCGGACCCGGCCGCGCCCCGCCTGGCCGGCGAGCTCAAGGTGCCGGGCTACTCGGCCTACCTGCACCCGGTCGCCGACGGCTGGCTGCTCGGGGTGGGCCAGGACGCCGACGAGAGCACCGGCCGGACCCGCGGCCTGCAGGCCTCGCTCTTCGACGTGCGGGACGTCACCGCCCCGAAGCAGACCGCGGTCCTCACCTGGAAGGACGGCTGGTCCCCCGTCGAGTGGGACCACCGCGCCTTCACCTTCTGGCCCGCGACCGGCCAGGCGTTCCTGCCGATGACGCGCTGGTCCGAGTCCGCCGGCGACGACCTCGAGGAGCCGGAGACCTTCGGCGGCGTCGTCGCGCTCGACGTGGGCGCGGGCACCCTGCGCGAGGACGAGCGGGTCCCGACCGGACCGCCGAGCGGCGGCTGGGGCGACGCGCCCGTGCGCACGATCGTCATCGGCGACGAGCTGTGGACCCTCGACCAGCAGGGGCTGGCGAGGTTCGACCTGGACAGCCTCGAGGGCGGTTGGGCGGTCGACCTGCCGTAGGCACGGCTCGCCCCCGAACCTTCCACCCGTATGACGTCATGTGCCGCAGATCCTTCATCTCGCCTCCGCAATGGGTCCGCGGAGCCGCATTGACTTCGGCATCGAGGCTCTGCTAGAACTGCGCCCATGACCACCGCACGTCGTCGAATGCGCAGCTGCTGAGCCCTCCCCTCGCAGCTGCGCTCGCGACGTCGCGACGCACCCGGGCGACCTGGACGCGGACCCGGGACACCCCATACCTGCGCTGCCGAGGCGGGCTCAGCAGAGTGCCACCCACCCTGCCCCCACCGCCCCCTGAGCCCAGCCCCGAAGAGAGCGCAGAGATGACCTACACCGACTTCGCCACCCGCCAGATCCACGCCGGCCAGACCCCCGACCCCGTCACCGGGTCGCGCGCGCTGCCGATCCACCAGACGACGTCGTTCGTCTTCTCCGACGCCGAGCAGGCCGCCAACCGCTTCGCGCTCGCCGAGCTCGGCCCGATCTACACGCGCATCAACAACCCGACCCAGGAGGTCGTGGAGAACCGGGTCGCCGACCTCGAGGGCGGCGTCGGCGCGCTCCTCGTCGCCTCCGGCATGAGCGCGATCACGCTGGCGATCCTCAACGTGGCCGGCGCCGGCGACCAGGTCGTGGCCAGCCCGAGCCTCTACGGCGGCACGCAGAACCTCTTCGCCCACACCCTGCCGCGCCTCGGCATCGAGGTCGCCTTCGTCGAGGACCCCACCGACCCGGAGTCGTGGCGCGCGGCGGCCGACGACCGGACCAAGGCGTTCTTCGGCGAGACGATCGGCAACCCCAGCGGCGAGGTCCTCGACATCGAGGAGGTGGCCCGCGTCGCGCACGAGGTCGGCGTGCCGCTCATCGTCGACAACACGGTCGCCACGCCCTTCCTGACCCGGCCGATCGAGCACGGCGCCGACGTCGTGGTGCACTCCGCGACGAAGTACCTCGGCGGCCACGGCACCTCGATCGGCGGCGTCATCGTCGACGGCGGCAACTTCGACTACGGCACCGAGCGCTTCCCCGGCTTCACCGAGCCGGACGAGAGCTACCACGGGCTCGTCTACGCCGAGACGCTCGGCAAGGACGGCATCTTCGGGGTCAACCTGTCCTACATCCTCAAGGCACGCGTGCAGCTGCTGCGCGACCTCGGCCCGGCGATCTCGCCGTTCAACGCCTTCCTGCTGGCGCAGGGCATCGAGACGCTGTCGCTGCGGGTCGAGCGGCACGTGGACAACGCCGCCCGCGTCGTCCAGTGGCTCGCGGACCACCCGCAGGTGGAGAAGGTCATCTACGCCGGCTCCCCCGACCACCCGTCGCACGAGCTGGCCAAGAAGTACCTCCCCCGCGGCGCCGGCGCGGTCTTCGCCTTCGAGATCGCCGGCGGCGTCGAGGCGGGCAAGGCCTTCGTCTCCGCGCTGCAGCTGCACAGCCACGTGGCCAACATCGGCGACGTCCGCAGCCTCGTCATCCACCCGGCGTCGACCACGCACAGCCAGCTCACCGAGGAGGCCCGGCTCGCCGCCGGCGTCACCCCCGGCCTGGTGCGGCTGGCGGTCGGGATCGAGGGGATCGACGACATCCTCGCCGACCTGCAGACCGGCTTCGAGGCCGCGGCGCGCGTCACCGGCGAGGACGAGGCGGCCTGACCGATGACCACGGCCGCCCCGTCCCGCCGCCGCTCCCAGGTCGTCGGCGACCTCACGCTCGAGTCCGGCCAGGTCCTCGAGGACGTGCGGGTCAGCTGGCAGAGCTGGGGCCGGCTCAACGAGGCCCGGGACAACGCCGTGCTGGTCCTGCACGCGCTCACCGGCGACAGCCACGTCGTCGGGGAGCGCGGGCCGGGCCAGCCGACGCCGGGCTGGTGGCCGGGGCTGATCGGCCCGGGGGCGCCCCTGGACACCGACCGCTACTTCGTCGTGGCCCCGGCCGTGCTCGGCGGCTGCGGGGGCACGACGGGCCCGTCCTCGCCCGCGCCGGACGGCCGCCCCTGGGGCTCGTCCTTCCCCCGCATCACCGTGCGCGACCAGGTCCGCGCGGAGGCGCTGCTCGCCGACGCCCTCGGCATCCACGCCTTCGCCCTCGTGGTGGGCGGCTCGGTCGGGGGTATGCGGTCGCTCGAGTGGGCGGTCAGCCTGCCCGGGCGGGTGCGCCGGTGCGTCGTGCTCGCCGCGGGTGCCGCGGCGACGGCCGACCAGATCGCCTGGTCCGTGCCGCAGCTGCACGCGATCCGGCTCGACCCCGCCTTCCACGGCGGCGACTACTACCCCGGGCCGGGGCCGCGCCAGGGCCTGGCGGTCGCACGCCAGATCGCGCACGCGACCTATCGCACGGCCGACGAGCTGGCGCTGCGCTTCGGGCGGGACGGCCAGGACGGCGAGGACCCGCTGCGGGGCGGCCGCTACGCCGTGCAGTCCTACCTCGAGCACCACGGCACCAAGCTGGTCCGCCGCTTCGACGCCAACTCCTACCTGGTGCTCACCGAGGCGATGAACTCCCACGACGTCGGGCGCGGCCGCGGCGGGGTCGACGCGGCCCTGCGCCGGATCACGGCCGAGCTGACGGTCGGCGTCGTGAGCAGCGACCGGCTCTTCACCCCGGCCGACGGTGCCGTGGTCGCCGGATCCCCCGCCTGCCGGGGGCTGGCGACGATCGACTCGCCCTACGGCCACGACGCCTTCCTCATCGAGACCGAGCAGGTCTTCGCGATCATCGAGAGGGCGCTGGCCGGCGGACCGGTGGAGGGGCCGGTCCGGCGACGGGTGCCCCGACGTCAGCCCCGGCAGGCCGTCCCGGCGTTCGTGCCGGTCGTCCGCCCCACGGCAGCGGCCTACTAGGACGTGCAGAGCGCGCG
>CAZONQ010000120.1:0-8101 GCA_964581125.1 uncultured Ornithinimicrobium sp. | reverse complement strand
GCCCAACCCCGCCCTGGAGGAGGACGCGTGGCTGGGGGACGGCTGGCTCGAGCTCAAGGGCTTCGACCCGGACATCTTCCGCTCCTCCGGCGCGGTCGTGAGCACGACGGCGGACCTCAACGCCTTCACCGAGGCGCTGGTCTCCGGTGAGCTCGTCGACCCCGCGCTCGTGGAGGAGATGCTCACGCCGGTGACGTCGGAGCTGATGGACTACGGGCTGGGGGTCTACCGGCTGCCGGACCCGTGCTCGACGCCGGACGGGCCGCAGTGGCTCTACGGGCACGACGGCGCGTCCTACGGGACGCTGAGCGTGGCGTTCACCAGCGCCGACGGTTCGCGGCAGGTCTCGCTCGGCGTCACCGGGCGGGACGTCAGCTCGGTCCCCGGACGGTGGAACATCAACGACGTGCTGGTGCCGGCGCTGCTCGCCACCTGCTGACGCGCGGAGACACGACGGCGCCGACGTCCGGGGTGGCAGGTGGGGCGCCTCGACGAGACCTCGTGGTCGCCCACCGCTCCACTGTGCCAGCGACGGGGTCCGGCCCGCTGCCTGCCCGCCCGCGTCCAGGGGGCGGGTATCCCCGTCTGGCCGCGTCGTTCCTCCGGACGGTGTATGAAGGGAGGGCGAGGAGGTGATCCGATGACGAGGGCGAAGGTGCGGGTCAGGCGGATCTACGAGGAGCCGGGCGAGGACGACGGGACGCGCGTGCTCGTCGACCGGATCTGGCCGCGCGGCATGAGCAAGGAGCGCGCGCAGCTCGACGAGTGGCTCAAGGAGGTCGCGCCCTCGACGCAGCTGCGCACCTGGTACAAGCACGACCCCGGGCGGTGGGAGGAGTTCGGGCGGCGCTACGAGCAGGAGCTCGACGGCGACGGGGAGCAGGCCGAGGCGTTCGCGCGGCTCCGGAGGCTGCAGAACGAGGGCCGCGTCACCGTGCTCACCGCCAGCAGGGCGGTCGAGATCAGCGAGGCGCAGGTGCTGGCGGAGCTGCTCAACGGGGAGCGGTAGGCGGCCCGGTCACGAGCGGGGGCCGGAGCGGGTGCCCCGACCCGGCTAGCATCGGGACCATGCAGGAGCAGCTGAGTGATCTCGGCGAGGCCCTGGACGAGGGGGACGGCACGGCGGCCCGGACCGCGCTCCAGGGCGTCCCGGCGACCGACGAGACGGTGCTGCAGGAGCTCGCGCTGCGCGCAGCCGCCGAGTCCGACGTCGCCACCGAGCTCCTCCTCGAGCGGCTCGACGACTCTGGGGTGGTGCGGCGGTTCGCTCGAGCGGCGCTCTTCGACGACGCCGCGATCGACGACGTCAGCCAGGACACTCTCATCTCGGTAGCGAGCAGCATCGGCAGCTTCAGGGGTGACTCCAAGATCACGACGTGGGTGCACCGCATCGTCCGCAACCGCGTCGTCGACCACCTGCGTCGGCAGCGCGCGACAGCTCCGCTGCCTCCGGACGACCTCGCCCCGGCTGCACGCATCAGCTCGATGATCGCCACCCGCGCCACCGTGCGCGAGGTGCTCGCCTCGCTACCGGACCTCTACCGGGAGCCGGTGGTGCTGCGAGACCTCGAAGGACTGCCCTACGCCGAGATCGCCGAGCGGCTGGACCGCAGCCTCGGCACGGTGAAGTCGCAGATCGCCCGCGGTCGCGCGATGGTCGCCTCCGGCGTCGGCGACCCGCGGGAGGACGTGTGACGGGCAGCGTCGGCCGGATCGGGCGCTACCGGCTCGAGGAGGTCATCGGGGTCGGCTCGTTCGCCACCGTGCACCGCGCCGCCGACGACTGGCTCGAGGACACCGTGGCGCTGAAGGTCCTGGCCGAGAACCACAGCCTCAACCCCGAGGTCCGCGAGCGCTTCATCGCCGAGGGCCGCAGCCTGCGAAGGATCAACAGCCCGCACGTGGTCGCGGTCCACGACGTCGGCGAGTCCGGGCGGCAGCAGCCGTTCCTCGTCCTCCAGCACGCCGACCGCGGCACCCTGGCCGAGCGCGTCCGCCGGCTCCGCGCCTCCGGCTGGACGGCCACCACCGCCGACCTGCTCGTCGTCGCCCGCGGTCTCGCCGCCGCTGTCGAGGCGGTCCACGAGGCGCAGCTGGTCCACCGCGACCTCAGCCCCGGCAACGTCCTGCTCATCTCCGCCCCCGGCGACCCGGAGCCGGCCCCCGACACGACCGGTGCCTCGGTGGCCCGGCCCGACGAGCGGCTCCTCCTGGCCGACCTGGGCATGTGCAAGGACCTGGCCCTCAACTCCGGCCTCACGGTGGCCGCCGGCACCTCCGGCTTCCGGCCGCCGGAGCAGGTCGGCGCAGGCGTCGTCGACACGCGCGCCGACCTGTGGTCGCTGTCCGCCCTGCTGGCCTGGCTCGCCGAGGGCGCGGACGTGCCGTCAGCGCTCACCCAGGTCCTGACCCGGGGCCGGTCGCCCTCACCCGATGACCGGCACGCGGACGTGGGCGCCTGGCTCGCCGACGTCGAGCACGCCCTCCAACCACCTCGCCCGCCCGAGGCACGCCCGACCCGACCGGCGACCGGGGTGGGCCGGCCGCGCGGCCAGCGCCTCTCCATACTCCTCGCGTCCGTGGTCGCGGCCCTGGTGGTCGGCGTGGCCGGCGGCCTGCTCGTGGGCGGACCGGACGAGCCGCCGAGCCGGACGTCGCTCGCCAGCGTCGCGATCGAGGGGCCGACGCGGGTCGCCGTGGGCGAGGAGGTCACGTTCACGGCGTCGGTGAGCGGGCTGGAGAGCTGGATCTGGACGCTGCCGAGCGGCCGGTACGTGCCCGACCTGGCGTCGGTGACCGTCACCGCGCGGTCCGCCGGCCCGTCGCACCTGACGCTCCGCGGGCAGGACGCCGACGGCCGCGAGATCGAGGCGGTCCACGAGCTGACGGTGACCGAGTAGGCGCTCACCGAAAGAATCTTTGCCGCCGCGTGCAACCGATCGTCGACCCGCCCCGACGGACGCAGTGAACGCACGCACCGAAGAACGAGCTGGAGGAAGAACGATGCGACGCACACTGAGCACCACCGCGGTCCCCGCGGTGCTGGTGGGGACCCTGCTGCTGGGCGCCTGCGGCGACCAGGACCGCGCCACCTTCGACGAGAACGAGCCGGTGCAGCAGGCCGAGGCCGCCGCGCGGACCACCGAGGAGCCGTCCGGGCCGGCCACCACGTCCACGCCGCGCCACGAGGGCGCCGCGGGGCTGGTCCCGGTCGAGTGGCCCGACGCGCCGCGGGAGCTGACGGACATCGAGAAGGAGTTCCTCTACGAGCCCGGCCCGTTCGCGGGCGACGCCTACGACGAGGACGCCGTCGTCGAGGCCGTCGTGGCGCAGCACCCCTCGACGCCCGGCGAGTGGGAGGAGGCCATCCGCGCGCAGCTGCAGGAGGACCTCGCCGACGACCTGAAGACGGCGATCACCTTCGACCCGAGCCTGGGCGACATCGGCGCCGAGCCCACCGAGGGCGCTGCTCCGCCCGCGAGCGAGGCCGTCGGGACCAACCACTTCGCGCTGGTCCTCGACGCGAGCGGGTCGATGGCCGCACGGTCCGGGTCGGGGACCCGCATGGACGAGGCGAAGGCGGCGATCACCACCTTCGTCGGCGCCCTGCCGGAGGGCTCGAGCGTCTCGCTGCGCGTCTACGGCCACGAGGGCGACAACACCACGGCGGGCAAGAAGGTGTCGTGCCGCTCGACCGAGACGGTCTACGAGGGCTCGGCCGACTCGGACACGTTCGTCGACCGGCTCGAGTCCGTTCGCCCGACGGGCTGGACGCCGCTGGCGGCCGCCATCACCGCCGCCGAGGACGACATCCCGCAGGAGGCGACCGACGGCATCGTCTACGTCGTCACCGACGGCCTCGAGACCTGCGGGGGCGACCCCGTCGCCGCCGCCCAGGACCTGGCCGACAGCGGCGTCAAGCCGATCGTCAACGTCATCGGCTTCCAGACCGAGGGTGCCGACGAGGCGGCGCTGCGCGCGATCGCGGAGGCCGGCGGCGGCGACTACACCCACGCCGACTCCCAGGCCGAGCTGGAGAAGTACTGGGACGAGGAGTACTCGCGCATGATGGCCGCCTGGGACGAGTGGAAGAACACCGAGCTGAGCCGGATCGAGGAGGAGGGCTCGGCCAAGATGGAGGACGCCGAGGAGGTCGGCACCCGGCTGATGGAGCGTTCCGAGCGGCAGGGCGACCGCGCCATGCAGGTCGCCGAGCGGCTCGGGGCCGACGGCCACCTCGACTACGACGAGAAGACGGACCTGTGGTCCTCGCTCTACAAGCTCAAGCGTGACATGTGGGCCTACGCCTACGAGGCGAAGCGGTCCAACTGGTCGGCGTCCTACGAGATCAAGCGCGAGGCCTGGAGCGACGTCTATGACAAGGGGCGGTCCAAGTGGTCTGAGTACTACGCCAAGACGAACGGCTGACCAGCCGGGCGTGGGTTCTTGATACCACGACAGGTCGATGACACGGTGGCGCCATGTCGACTCCGCCCGCGCCGTCCGACCTCACCGGCACGACCGACCCTGCCGCCGGCCCCGAGCGCACCCGACGACCGGTGGCGACCTGGCGACCTGGCGGGGACACGCTCGTCGCTGCGCTGAGCCTGGTGACCTTCTGGCTCTGCTACTGGGCGGGCACCACCTGGAACATCTGGGCCCTGTGGGCGGGCATCGTGGTCGTCGGCACCGTCGTCCCCGCCGTCACCGTCCTCTGGTGGCGGCGCGAGGGTCTCGCCGGTCTCGGCGTCCGACGCGGCTGGCTGCTGACCTCGCTCGTGGTGTCGGCGCTCCTCGGCGCCGGGTCCGCCTACCGGCTCGTCACGCTGGCGGGAGAGCAGGGCGTGCCCGTCGCCCCGCACCTGCTGGGCAACCTCCTCGTCCTGTGGGAGCCCCTGTTCGTCTTCGGCTGGCTCTACCTGCGCTGGGAGCGTGCCTTCGGCTGGCTGCCGGCCATCGCGCTGACCGGCGCCGGCTTCGCCCTGCAGCACGTGGGCGCCGTGCCCCTGGCGACGGCCCTCGGCTTCGGTGCTTTCGCCGTCGTCTTCGCGGTCGTCTTCGCCCTCGTCCGCAACCTCGTCGTGCTCTGGCCGCTCTTCTACCCGGTGGCCTCGGGCATCGGCACCCTCCAGGCGGGCGTCGCCTTCGCGTGGTCCGACGTCGCGCCGGCCGCCGTCCTCCTCGTGATCCAGGTGATCATCGTCCTCGGGGTATGGAGTCTCGCTCGCCGCTCGGAGGGGTTCGGTCGCGGTGCCGCCGGACGACGGCGGTGAAGGCCGTGGTCGAGCCACATCGGCTCAGGCGGTCATCTGCGTCCGCATGTCCTTGACCAGCCGTGGCGTCCGCCACCGCCTCACCTCGCGCAGCCACCCGGTCGGCGGGTAGGCGAGCCGCGCCACGAAGTAGTTGAGGTACTCGACCAGGCCGAAGACCCAGACGGCGAGGACGAGGACCGCGACGAGCGGCCGGGAGGGCCACCACACCAGCACCACGACCAGCCCCGCGACGAGGAGCACCACGTCGACGACCTTGAGGGTCCGGAAGACCGAGGCGAGCGCGGACGGCATACCTGACCGGAGCACCCAGCCCCTGGCGAGCAACCAGTAGACGCCCGCCTGGACCAGCACGACGAGCAGCGGGACGAGCGCGCCCCACAGCGCCCGCCGCCCGGTCGTGTCGAGCGCGGGCGCCACCGTGGTGACCGCGACGCCCGCGAAGACGGCGGCCGCGACGAGCTCGCCCAGCCCGAGGCTGAGGTAGCGCCGCCGCATCCGCTCCCGTCGGTCCGTCCCCATGCGACGGCATGCTGGCACACCTCCGCACGCCGCGCACCGGGCAGGATGGTCACCCTCTGCGGTCAGGAGGTATGACGTGCGCATCGGTGAGCTGGCGGACGCCACCGGGGTGAGCCCGCGGTCGCTGCGGTACTACGAGGAGCAGGGGCTGATCCGGTCCTCGCGCACGCCCGGCGGCTGGCGCGACTTCGAGGAGACGATGGTGGAGCGGGTGATCCTGATCCAGCACCTCTTCGCAGCCGGGCTGCGCAGCAGGACCATCGGCGAGCTGCTGCCCTGCCTGGAGGCACCCGAGGATGAGCGGACCGGCGCGCTCGAGCAGCTGCTGGCGGCAGAGGTCGAGCGGCTGCGGCACAAGCGCCGCGACCTCGACCGCGAGATCGACACCCTCCTCGCCCTGGAGGCCGAGACGGCGCTCCCGCCCGAGCCGAGGACTGGCACCTGACACTGGTGTCAGGTCGCACACTGCCCGCATGGACACGCACGAACGCACCGCCCGTCCCACCGTCCGGCAGCTCCGCATCGTGATCGAGGCGGAGGACTACGAGACGGCCAGCAGGCTCTTCCGGGACACCCTCGGGATGCCGCCGCAGGCCTCCTTCTCGCAGGCCGAGGGCGCCGAGGTGGTCATCCTCGACGCCGGCCGGGCGACCCTGGAGATCGCGAACGGCCCGCACAAGCGCTTCATCGACGAGGTCGAGGCGGAGGGCAGGCCGAGCCCTCGGATCCGCGTGGCCCTCGAGGTCGACGATGCCTCGGCGACGACCGTCCGGGCGGTGGAGGCCGGCGCCGAGCTCGTGGCCGAGCCGCGGCTCACGCCGTGGCGCTCGGTCAACTCGCGCCTGGACGTGCCCGCCGCACCCGGGCTGCAGGTGACGTTCTTCACCGAGACGCTCGACCAGGCCACGCGCGAGGGGCTCGAGGGCTTCTCGGACTAGCCGCGCCCACGACGGCGCCCGCGTCACGGGCGCTCGATCACCGACATGACGTTGCCGGCGGGGTCGGCGAACCAGGCGATCAACGGACCGCCGCCGCGGTGGATGCCCAGCTCGTCCTGCTCCATACCGTCGTAGCGGAGGAACCCCACGCCCCGGTCGGCGAGCTCCCGCACCGCCCTCTCGACGTCGACGACCGGCAGGTTGAGCACGGTGAAGGTGGCGGGCTCGTGGGCCTCGCCCTTGCCGTAGACCAGCACCGGACGTCCCCCGACCCGCAGCTCCAGCATCTCCATCGGCCCCCCGGTCACGTCGGCCCGCGCCCCAGCACGTCGCCGTAGAAGGCCGCGGCGGCGGCCACGTCGTCGACCGAGAAGCCGCTGAAGGCCTCGTCGACCACCATTCCGGCCGGCGGGCGGGTGCCGGCGGGGGTCGTCTGCATCTGGGCCAGGTGCTCCGGGCTGAGCTGGATGACCTGGACGTAGTTGCCGTCCGGGTCGGTCGCCGTCGCGAAGAGGCTGCCGTCGCGGTCCTCGAGCGGGGCGACCCAGCGCGTGCCCGCCGCCTCCATGAGGTCGGTCGTGGCACGGGCGTCCCTGACCTCGAAGTTGAGCAGCGTCCGGGCGGGGTCGGGGTGGGAGTCCCGGACGTCGTCGCGCTCGTCGATGAAGAGGTAGAAGCCCGCGTAGCCCAGGATGCGGTAGTGGTCCTGGACGTCGTCGGACTCGGGCGGCAGCACCGTGGTGTACCAGCGGTGCAGCCGCTCCGCGTCCCTCGTGCCGAGCATGATGCTCCCCAGCGTGGTCGTCATGGTCGCTCCTTGGTCACGGGCCCCGGCGGTCGGCACCCTCTCGAGGTATGACGACACGCGGGCCCGAGGATCATCGCCGGGCACTAAGGTCCTTCAGCACGGCCAGAAGGGTCAGGCTTGACCTTCACACCGTGTCAGGAGGGACAACTGAGGCATGTACATCTCGGACTTCGCCCGACTCGGCCAGGTGTCGGTGCGGATGCTGCGACACTACGACGAGCTCGGGCTGCTCAAGCCCGACCAGGTCGACCCGTGGACCGGCTACCGCTCCTACTCCCCCGAGCAGCTCCACCGGCTCAACCGGCTCGTCGCCCTGAAGGACCTCGGCTTCTCCCTCGACCAGGTGCGCCGCATCCTGGCCGAGGAGGTCGGTCCCGAGGAGCTGCGCGGCATGCTGCGGCTGCGGCGCGTCGAGCTGGAGGACGAGGCGCGCGCCGTCAGCACCCGGCTGGCGGCGGTCGAGGCGAGGCTCCGCATGATCGAGAAGGAGCACACCATGTCCGCCGACTACGTCGTCAAGTCTCTGCCCACCCTTCGGCTCGTCGCCCGCACCGCAACCC
>CAZONQ010000119.1:0-8132 GCA_964581125.1 uncultured Ornithinimicrobium sp. | reverse complement strand
AGCGGCAGATGCTGCAGCACGTGCGGGTCGGCTTCGACGACGACGGCGTCATCCTCGGCCTCGAGGCCGACCTGTGGCACGACCACGGCGCCTACCTGCCCTACGGCGTCATCGTCCCGCTCAACACCGCCACCCACATCCCCGGCCCCTACCGGCTGAAGAACTTCCGGGTCACCTTCACCTCCCTCTACACCACGACGGTCATCGTCACGCCCTACCGCGGGGCGGGGCGCCCCCAGGCCGCCTTCCTCATGGAGCGGACGATAGACGCCATCGCCGACAGGCTCGGGATGGACCGCACCCAGGTGCGCGCCAACAACTTCATCCAGCCCGACGAGTTCCCCTGGGACCTGGGCCTGGTGCTGCAGGACGGGCGGCTCGGCGTCTACGACTCCGGCGACTTCCCGACCAGCCTCGACAAGCTCAAGGCGCTCATCGGCTGGGACGACTTCGAGGACTACCGCGCGCAGGCCCGGGCCGAGGGCCGGCAGGTCGGGATCGGCCTGGGCTGCTACGTCGAGGGCACCGGCGCCGGCCCCTACGAGGGCGGCCACATCGAGGTCGAGACCAACGGGCGGGTCAACGTCGCGACCGGCCTGACCACGCAGGGCCAGGGCCACCAGACCGTCTTCGCCCAGATCGTCGCCGACGAGCTCGGCGTGCCGATCGAGGACGTGCACGTCACCACCGGCGACACCCGGCGCATGGCCTACTCGGTCGGCACGTGGGGCTCGCGCGGCGCCGTCATGAGCGGCAACGCGATGCTCCTCACCGCCCGCAAGCTGCGCGAGCGGGTGCTGCGCATCGCCGGCGACGCGCTCGAGGCCAACCCCGACGACCTCGAGATCGCCGACGGGATCGTCAGCGTCAAGGGCGCGCCCGAGGCGCAGATCCCGCTCAAGACCGTCGCCGTGCTGGCCAACCCGCTGCGCTACGCTTTCGACGAGTCGGCCCGCGCGGCCACGCAGTTCAGCGGCGCCAGCGACGAGTCCCGGCCGCCGATCCCCGAGGAGGACCGGCCCGGCCTGGAGGAGAGCCAGTTCTTCTCCCCGGTGCGCACGACCTTCGCCAACGGCATGCACGCCGCGATCGTGGAGACCGACCCGGACACCGCCGACATCCGGATCCTGAGGTATGCCGTGGTGCACGACTGCGGTCCCCTCCTCAACCCGATGATCGTCGAGGGGCAGGTCCACGGCGGCGTCGCCCAGGGCGTCGGCGGCGCGCTCTACGAGAAGATGGTCTACGACGCCGACGGGCAGCTGCTCAACGCCTCGTTCATGGACTTCCTCATGCCCTTCGCCACCGAGGTCCCGCAGATCGAGACCGACCACCTGGAGACCCCCAGCCCGCTCAACCCGCTCGGCATCAAGGGCGCCGGCGAGGCCGGCACCATCCCGGTCGCCGCCACCATCGCCTCGGCCATCTCCGACGCCGAGGGCTTCGCCGTGACCCGCATGCCGATCTCGCCCCACGAGCTGTGGGAGCTGCGCGCCGCCCGGCGGGGCGCGGCCCCGGACGGGGCCACCACCGCCGGCACCACCAGCACGACCACCGACGACGAGGAGTCCTGATGCAGATCTCGGGCAGCAACCACCTGTCCGCCGACCCCGCGACCGCCTGGGAGGCGTTCCACGACGAGGCGGTGCTGCTGGCGACCCTGCCCGGCGCGCAGGCCATGCGGGAGGTCGCGCCCGGCAGCTTCGAGATGACCGTCAGCGCCGGGGTGGCCGCGATCCGGGGGACCTACGACGGCACCGCGACGTTCTCCCGGGAGGTGCCGCACGAGTCCTTCGTCATGTCGCTCGCCGGCGCGGGCGGGCCCGGCACGGTCAACGCGGACGTCACCGTCACCATGGCGCCCGCGGAGGACGGCGGCACCGACCTCACGTGGACCGCCGACGCGGTCGTGGGCGGCCCGGTCGGCGGCGTCGGGCAGCGGATGCTCAGCGGTGTCGCCAAGCGGCTGGCCGGGCAGTTCTTCACCAACATCGACAAGGAGCTGGTCCGCCGTGCGAGCGGCGGCGGCGAGGTCGAGCACGGGTCCGACGCACCGGGCGCCGGCGCCACCACGGCCACCGGCGCCACCCCCTCCGCGTCCGCCCCGGCCGGCCCCGCCCGCGCGGCCTCCCTGCCCGGCGGCGACGACGGCTTCGTCAAGGGCATGGTCGTCGGCGCCGCCGTGGCCCTGCTCGGGGTCCTCGTCGGCGCCCGTGCGCGCGGGCGCCGCTGAGCGCGCCGACCCACTGGCAGAAGTTGACGACGGCCGGGTGGCCTGTCGGCAGGACCTGACGACGACCCGGGCGCCGTCCTCGGCTTGAATCGAGCCAACAGCCGCAGCCGCACCAAAGGACCATCGATGAGCACAGCAGCCCGCCGGCGCATCCGGATCGGCATCGACACCGGTGGCACGTTCACCGACGTGGTCGCCTTCGACGAGGACGCGGGGACGATCACCGCGACCAAGACCCCGTCGACCCCCGCCAACCCCGCCGACGGCTTCATCAACGGCATCGACAAGGTCCTCGAGGTGCTCGGCGCCGAGGGCACCGACGTCGCGGCCGTCTCGCACGGCACGACCGTGGCGACCAACCAGCTGCTCGAGGGCAAGATCGAGCAGGTCGGGTTCGTCACGACGGAGGGCTACGAGTTCGTCCTCGAGATCGCGCGGCAGGCGGTGCCGGACGGCTACGGCAACTCCTACTTCTGGGTCAAGCCGCCGCGCATCACCAGCGCCGACATGGTCCGCACCGTCGGCGGGCGCCTCGACTTCGAGGGCAACGAGGTGCGCCCCTTCGACGAGGAGGGCGCCCGGGCCGTCGCCCGCTGGTTCGCCGACCGCGGCGTGCGCACGGTCGCGGTCAACTTCCTCCACGCCTACGCCAACCCGGCGCACGAGGAGCGGATGCGCGACATCCTCGGCGAGGAGATCCCCGGCGTCGTCGTCTCGATCTCCAGCCAGGTCCTGCGCGAGTACCGCGAGTACGAGCGCTCGATGACCACCCTCGTCGACGCCGCGGTCAAGCCCCGCGTCGGCGCCTACGTCAGCAACATCACCGAGCGCCTCCGGGCCTACACCGGGACGGGCGACGACGCCGGGGACGAGCCCGGCGGCGAGCCCCCCCGGGAGCTGCCGTTCTACATCATGAAGTCCAACGGCGGCGTCCTCTCCGCAGACGAGGTCGTCCACCAGCCGATCACCACCGTCCTCTCCGGCCCGGCCGCAGGCGCGCTCGGCGCGGCGCTCATCTCCGGCCTCGCCGGCTTCGACCGCGTCCTCACCTGCGACGGCGGCGGCACCTCCACCGACGTCTCGGTCGTGCTCGGCGGCGAGCCGACGCTGACGACGGAGGGCACGGTCGGCGCCTACCCCTCCAAGGTCCCGATGATCGACGTGGTCACCGTCGGCGCGGGCGGCGGCTCGATCGCCTGGATCAGCCCCGAGGGCTCGCTCAAGGTCGGCCCCCAGTCGGCCGGCGCCGACCCCGGCCCGCTCTGCTACGGCAACGGCGGAGCCGACGGCGCGCCCACGATCACCGACGCGCACCTGCTGCTCGGCCGCATCCCGCCGCACCTGCTCGGCGGCGAGATCCCGCTCGACGTGGACGCCGCCCGCGCCGGGGTCGAGGAGATCGCCGGCCGCCTCGGCCTCGACCTCGAGCACGCCGCCGCCGGCATCCTGGAGATCAGCGCGTGGAACCAGGCCAACGCCCTGCGCCAGATCTCGGTCAAGCGCGGCCTCGACGTGCGCGACTTCACCCTGGCGACCTTCGGCGGCTCCGGCTCGCTGCTGGCCTGCCGCCTCGTCGACATCCTCGGTCTCGCCGGCGTCATCGTGCCGCGCGACCCCGGCAACCTGTCGGCCTTCGGGCTGCTCACCGTCGACGTCAAGAACGACTACGTCCAGACGATGGTCACCCGGCACGCGACGCTCGACCTCGACGCGCTGCGGGCGACGTTCGACGAGCTCACCGGCCGCGCCGCGCACGCCCTGGACGTCGAGGGCTTCACCGCCGACCAGCACCGCTTCCAGCGCACCGCGGACCTGCGCTACGTCGGCCAGGCCTTCGAGGTCCGCGTCCCGGTCCCCGAGGGCGAGCTCGACGCGGCCGCCGCGCAGGAGGTCGCCGAGGCCTTCCACGACGCCCACCGCGCGCTCTACGGCTACGACTTCCGCGGCGACGGCGCCCAGGAGGTCGAGTGGGTCAACCTGCGCGTCACCGGCGTCGGGCCGATCACGCGCCCGACCCTGCCGACCATCGACGCCGGCGACGGCGACCCCTCGGGCGCGCGCACCGGCAGCCGCCGGGTCTGCTTCGACGCGGACGAGGGGTATGTGGAGACCTCCGTCTTCTGGCGGCCTCACCTCCGCCAGGGGGACGTGGTCGAGGGACCCGCGGTCATCGAGGAGTTCGGCTCCACGGTGCCGGTCCACCCCGGCTTCACCCTGCGCGTCGACGCCTGGGGCAACCTCATCATCAACCGGCCGTCCGTCAACGAGGAGCGCTGACATGACCACGCCCACCGCCGCCCCGGCCGTCGACCCGATCATCGTCGAGATCGTCCAGGGCACCCTGGCCTCGGTCGAGATGGAGGTCGAGACCGCGATCGCCCGCACCTCCCGCAGCCCGATGATCCGCGACGCGCACGACTTCCGCGCCGGCATCCACGACCGCCAGCTGCGCAAGCTCACCGGCCGCTCCTACAGCGCGCTCGTCCACCCCGTGGTCCGCGACTTCCCGCTCGAGACGATGCGCGAGGGCGACGTCTTCTTCCACAACGACGTCTACGAGTCCGAGGGCGGCATCGGCCACCTGCCGGACCTGTGCGTCACCGTGCCGGTCTTCCACGAGGGCGAGGTCGTCTGCTTCGTCCAGGCCTTCGGCCACCACGACGACATCGGCGGCGCCACGCCCGGCTCGATGCCCTCGGCGGCGACGAGCGTCTACGAGGAGGGGCTCATGGTCCCGCCGATCAAGCTGTGGGACCAGGGCGTGCCCAACAGGGCGGCGCTGCGGATCATGACCCGCAACTCGCGCATGCCGGAGTCCCTCGCCGCCGACCTCGACGCGGAGTGCTCCGCGTGCCTCATGGGCGCCGCGCGGCTGTCCGAGCTGTTCGCCCGCTACGGCCGGGAGACCGTCGAGGCCGCCTTCCAGGCGATCCTCGACAAGACGACCGAGACCTACCGCCGCGAGATCCTCTCCAAGATCCCCGACGGGGAGTACGTCTGGGAGGACTACGCCGAGCACGACGGCGTCGACGAGCCCAAGCTGCACACCCAGCGGATCACCCTGACCAAGACCAGCACCGGCGGGCCGGACGACGGTCCCAAGATCGTCATCGACTTCACCGGGACCGCGCCGCAGGCCAAGGGGCCGATCAACCACTGCGGCGACTACGCCGACGGCAACTTCCTGAAGAAGTGGCTGGCGCCGATCCTGCGCAACCTGGCCGACACCCCCGAGCGGATGGCCGAGCTGGACGTCAACGAGGGCGTGGTCCCGCTCATCGAGATGAAGTTCCCCGAGAAGGGCACGCTGCTCACGCCGATCTTCCCGGCGCCGACCAACGCCCGGACCTTCGTCATCCTGCGGCTGCTCGGCGTGCTCGCCGGCGTCGTGGCCAAGGCGGTCGACGGGCGGATGCCGGCCGACCAGGAGACGATCCGCTACACCGGCGTCTACGGCAAGGACCGGGACGGCAAGGACTACCTCATGCGCGAGGTGCTCGGCGGCGGCTCCGGCGGGCGCTACTACGCCGACGGCGAGGACACGATCCACGTCGTGCCCGACTCGCGCAACCTGCCGACCGAGTTCACCGAGTCGCGCTTCCCCTTCCTCGTCGAGCGGCTCGGCCTGGCGGTCGACTCCGGCGGGCCGGGGCGCTACCGCGGCGGGCTGGGCTACGAGAAGCACATCCGGATGCTCAAGGACGCCAACTTCATGTCGATCGCCGACCGCTCGATCCTGGCCTGCTGGGGCGTCAAGGGCGGCAAGGCCGGGCGGCCCTTCGAGGTCTGCATCGACCCGGGCGGTCCCGACGAGCGCTACGTCGACGCGCTCGCCGACGCCGAGCCGGTCAAGGCCGGGCAGGTCATCCGCATCCGCACGACCGGCGGCGGCGGCTGGGGCGACCCGCTCGAGCGGCCGGTCGAGGAGGTCGAGCGCGACCTGCGCTGGGGCAAGGTGTCCTTCGACGGGGCCCGGGACGACTACGGCGTGGTCGCCTCCGGCACCAAGGACGAGCCCGTGATCGACGCCGAGGCGACCGAGGCGCTGCGCGCCGAGCGCCGCGCCGCCCGGGGCGAGGAGCCCTTCTTCGACCGCGGCCCGGGCTACGCCCGGCTCTCCGGCGGGGCCACCTCGGCCGACGTCGACTGGCTCTAGACGGACGACGGACGCACATGAGCACGGGCGGCGCGGCCCCGACAACGACGGTCACCGTCGTCGGCGCGACCGGCAAGACCGGTCGGGCCGTCGTGCGGGCCGCGCTCGCCCGCGGCCTGGCGGTGCGCGGCACCTCGCGCAGCCCCGTCAGCGGCAGCGAGCCCGCCCTGGCCTGGCACGTCGCCGACGTGACGACCGGGGAGGGGCTGGCCGCGGCGCTCGAGGGGGCGGACGCCGCATACCTCCTCGTGCCCAACGTGCACCCGGGCGAGACGGAGGCGATGGCGCGCGCCGCCGAGCTGGCCCGCGGGGCGGGTGTCGGGCGGGTCGTCTACCACTCGGTGGCGGCGCCGCACGACACCCGGATGGCGCACCACGTGCGCAAGGGGCGGGCCGAGGAGGCGGTGCGCGCGGTCTGCCCGGACGCGGTCGTGCTGCGGCCGTGCGCCTACCAGCAGAACCTCACCACGGCCGCCCGAGCGGGCCTGCTGCGGGTGCCCTACGCGCTGGACCGGCCCTTCAGCCTGGTCGACCTGGGTGACGTCGCCGAGGTCGCCGCCGCGGCGCTCGCCGGCGACGTCGCACCGGGCACCACCGTCGAGCTCGGCGGGCCGGAGGAGCTGACCGTCGAGGAGCTGGCCCGGCAGGCGGGCGAGGTGCTCGGGGCACCCGTGCGCGCCGAGCGGCAGAGCCTGGAGGAGTGGGCCGCGGGGCCGGGCCGCGGGCTGGAGCCGTCGGCGCGGGAGGACCTGCTCGCGATGTTCCGGGCCTACGACGAGTCGGGCTTCACCGCCGACCCCGCACCGCTGGCCGGGCTGCTCGGCCGACCGCCGACCACGTGGGCGCAGGGCCTGCGCGGCACCGAGGAGGAGACACCATGAGGATCGTCGTCGCCCTGGGGGGCAACGCCATGACGGCCACCGACGGCAGCTCGCGCCCGGACGACCAGCGCGCCGCGATCGAGGAGGCCTCCCGCCACATCGCCGGGCTCGTCGCCGACGGGCACGAGGTCGTCGTCACGCACGGCAACGGCCCGCAGGTCGGCAACATCCTGCTCAAGAACGAGCTCTCCGCCAGCCACCTGACCCCCGTCGGGCTGGACTGGTGCGGCGCGCAGACGCAGGGCACGATCGGCTTCACCATGGTCAACGCGCTCGAGCGGCGGCTCGCCGAGCACGGCACCGACCAGCCGGTCGCCGCCCTGGTCACCCGCACGCTCGTCGACCCGGACGACCCGGCCTTCGCGACGCCGACCAAGGCGGTCGGCCCCTACCGCAGCGCCGAGCAGGCGGCCGCCAAGCAGGCCGAGGGGCAGGTATGGCGTGACGAGGGCCCCCGCGGCTGGCGTCGCCTGGTCGCCTCGCCCGAGCCGCAGGAGATCCTCGACGCGCGGGCGGTCGGGGCGCTGCTGGCCGACGGCTTCCTCGTGGTCGCCGCCGGGGGCGGCGGGATCCCCTGCGTGCCCGACCCCCGGGGCGGCTACCGCGGGGCGGAGGCGGTCATCGACAAGGACCTCACGGCATACCTCCTCAGCCGGATGGTGGGCGCGGACCTGCTGGTCATCGCCACCGACGTCGAGCACGCGGTGCTGGGCTGGGGGACCGCGGACGAGCGGCCGCTCGGGCGCGTCGCGGTGTCCGAGCTGCGCGGCTCCGTGGAGGCAGGGGAGTTCGGCGTCGGGTCGATGCTGCCCAAGATCGAGGCGGTGACGCGGTTCGTCGAGTCCGGCGGGCCGCGGGGCGT
>CAZONQ010000118.1:0-8285 GCA_964581125.1 uncultured Ornithinimicrobium sp. | reverse complement strand
GTCGGCCGGGGTGGCCATGACGCCGTCGAAGGCGGCCTGGGCGGTGCGACCGCCGCGGTGCTCGGTCCACAGCCACGTGCCGTAGGTCGCCCAGCCCTCGTTGTGCCAGATGTCGGCCCAGCGGTGCACGCTGACGTCGTCGCCGATCCACTGGTGGACCAGCTCGTGCGCGGTCGTGCCCTCGCCCGCCGAGCGGCTGAAGATCGACCGCGTCTGGGTCTCCAGCGCGTAGCCCACCGAGTCGTCGTCGACGATCGCGCCGTAGGCCACGAACGGGTAGTCGCCCAGGAGCGGCTCGAAGAACTCGATCATGTCCTCGACCTGCGCCAGGCTGGCGTCGGTCGTGGCCCGGCTGGCCGGCGAGAGGTCCTCGTCGATCGCGTTGATGATCGGCAGCCCGTCGGCCGTCGTCTCCTGGACCAGCTCGTAGTTGCCGACGCTCGCGGTGGCGAGGTAGGCGGCCATCGGGTCCGGCGCGTCCCACGACCACGTCGTCCACCCGTCGTCCGTCGTCGAGCCCTCGAGCAGCCCGTTGGCGACGGCGACGAGGCCCTCGGGCACCGTGATCTCGAAGTCGTAGCTGGCCTTGTCCGTCGGGTGGTCGCTGCTCGGGAACCAGGTCGCCGCCCCGTCCGGCTCGCTGGCCACCATCGCGCCGTCGCGGGTCGTCACCCAGCCGTAGAGCGCGCCCTCGACGTCGGTCGGCCGCGTCGTCGTGCCGCCGTAGTCGACGACGACCTCCACGGTCCTGCCGGCCTTGAGCATCGGCCGCGGCTGGACGACCAGCTCGTTGTCCTCCTGGTGGAAGCGCATCGGCTTGCCGTCCACCACGACCCGGGTGGCCTCCAGGCCGCGCAGGTCGAGGTTGAAGGAGCGCAGGTCCTGCGTCGCCGTGAGCGTGACCGTCGCCGTCGCGTCCAGCTCGCCCTCGAGCGGTGCGGGCGCGGCGGCCGGCGGCGTGTAGCGCAGGTCGAGCGAGTAGTGCTCGACGTCGATGCCGCCGTTGCCGGCCAGCGGGAAGTAGGGGTCGCCGGCCCCGGCGGCACCCTCGGTGTAGCGCGGGCTGCCCGGGTCGCCGGGGGCGCCTGCGGCGGCGCCGACCGGAGCGAGGGCCAGGGCTCCGGCCGCGGCGAGGGTCAGGAGCGGGCGGGCGGGCTGGTGGCGGTGGGACATCGTCGTTCTCCGTCGGGTCAGGGATGCGGGGATGACCTCCAGCCTCGCCCGGGGCCGCCGGGACCGCAACCGAGGCGCCCCGGCGCGGGGGCGAGGCCTTCACACAATCTCCACACGGCATACCCACGTCGCGCGGGGCGCCGCTCCTAGGCTCGGGGCATGACCGAGGAGAGCGGGACCGCCCGCACGCTGCTGGTCGTCGAGGACGACCCGACGATCAACCAGGCGCTGACCGACCGGCTGACCGCCGAGGGCTTCCGCGTGGAGCGGGCGTTCGACGGGCCGGAGGCGCTCGCGGCGTTCGCGCGGACGGCCCCCGACCTCGTGCTCCTCGACCTCATGCTCCCCGGGATGGACGGCCTCGAGGTATGCCGTCGCGTCCAGTCCCAGCGCCCGGTCCCGGTGCTCATGCTCACCGCGCGCGTCGACGAGACCGACGTGCTCGTGGGCCTGGGCGTGGGGGCGGACGACTACGTGACCAAGCCGTTCCGGATGCGCGAGGTCGTCGCCCGGGTGCAGGCGCTGCTGCGGCGCGTCGACCGCGCCGCCGACCTGGCCGCCGCCGCCCCGCCCGCCCTGCGCGTCGGCGACCTCGTCGTCGACCGCGCCGCCCGACGGGTGAGCCTCGCGGGGGAGGCGGTGCACCTGACGCCGCTGGAGTTCGACCTGCTCGCCGTGCTCGCGGAGACGCCGGGCACGGTCCACCCGCGCGAGGCGCTCATGGAGGAGGTGTGGGGCTGGGCCGACGCCCGCGGCACCCGCACCCTGGACAGCCACGTGAAGTCGCTGCGGGCCAAGATCGGCGCGGGGCGGGTGCGGACGGCGCACGGCGTCGGCTACGCCCTGGAGGCCTGAGGTGGGGACCGGCCCGGGCGCCGACCGGCGCGGGGAGCGGCAGGGCCCCGTGCGGCAGGGCGCCGAGCGCCCGCTGGACGGCGTCGCCTCGATCAAGGTCAAGATCGGCCTGCTCGTCGCGCTGAGCATCCTGGCCGCGGTCGTCGTCCTGCAGGTCGGCAGCCGCGCCGGCGTGCCCGTCTGGCTCACGCTCCCGGTCACCCTGGCGGCGGCCCTCGGGGTGACGCAGTGGCTGGCCCGCGGCATGACCTCGCCGCTGCGCGAGATGACCGGGGCGGCGCGACGGATGGCGGGTGGGGACTACTCGGTGCGGGTGGCGGCGACCTCGGCGGACGAGGTCGGGACGCTCGCCCGGGCCTTCAACCGGATGGCCGGCGACCTCGAGGACGCCGACCAGCAGCGGCGGCAGCTCGTCGCCACCGTCTCGCACGAGCTGCGCACGCCGCTCGCCGCCCAGCGCGCCCTGCTCGAGAACCTCGTCGACGGCGTCGTCCGCCCCGACGACGCCGCCCTGCAGACCGCCCTCGTCCAGTCCGAGCGGCTCAGCTCGCTCGTCGGCGACCTGCTCGACGTCAGCCGGGTCGACGGGGGAGCGGCGTCCCTCCAGCTCGGCCCCGTGCGGGTCGACGAGCTCCTCGGGGCCGCGGTCGCGGAGACCGCCGTCGACGGCGCCCGGCACGCGGCCGGTCGCGGCGTGCGGGTCGAGACCGCCGTCGAGCCGGCCGACCTCGTCGTCACCGGCGACCCCGCGCGGCTGGCGCAGGTCGTCGCCAACCTGCTCGACAACGCCGTGCGGCACAGCCCCGCCGGCGGCACGGTGCACGTCCGCGCCGCGCGCGAGCCGGAGGACCGCTGGTCGCTCGAGGTCACCGACGAGGGGCCCGGCATCCCGCCCGAGCTCGCCGAGCGGGTGCTCACCCGCTACGGCGTCGGCGACGACAGCAGCGGAGGCACCGGCCTCGGCCTGGCCATCGCGAGCTGGGTCTGCCAGCTGCACGGCGGCACCCTCGAGGTCCTCCGGCCCGCCCCCGGCACGACCGGCGCGCGCGTGCGCGCGCTCCTGCCCGCCGACGGGACGTCCGCGCCGGCCGCCGCACCGCAGACCCCCGCCCCCGCGCCCCCGGCGCGACCGACCCAGGAGGAGACCCCCGTGACAGCCCGACCCGTCGACCACCGACCTGCACCCGAGCCGGCTCCGGCCCCCTCCGTCGTCGACGGGGTGTTCGGCGCGGTGTGGCCCGAGCGCGCAGGGCTGCGCAGCGCACCGCTGCCGCTGGTCGCGTCGGTCGGGGTGGGTGCGCTCGCCGCGGCGGTGCTGCCCTACCGCAACCTCGGGCTCGGCACCGCGATCGTGCTGCTGGCCGCCGGCGCGCTCGTCCTCGCCCTCTCGGTGCACCGCCGGCGCGCGTGGACGGTCCTGTCGGCCGCGCTGTGCGTCGGCCTCTGCTCGCTCCTCGTCCTCCGCGGCGCCGAGTGGGTGTCCGTCCTGGGCCTGCTCGCCGCGGCGGCCCTCGTCACGACCGCGCTGACCGACGCGCGCCACCTGTCCTCGATGTTCGCCGGTGCGGCCGCGTGGGTGCTCAGCGGGATCCGCGGGCTGCCGCTGCTGGGCCGGACGCTCTCGGTCGCCAGCCGGCACCGGCTGCTCTGGCCGGTCGTGCGGACCGCGGCCGTCTCGCTCGTCGCCCTGGTCGTCTTCGGCGGGCTCTTCGCCTCCGGCGACGCGATCTTCGGCTCGTGGGCCGAGCGCGTGCTGCCGAGCGTGGAGATCGCCGACAGCCTGGTGCTGCGCTCGTTCGTGTGGTTCTTCGTCGGCGGCGTCGTGCTGGCCGCGTGCTACCTCGCGCTCAACCCGCCGCGCGTCGAGCGCCTCGCCCTCCCGGCCGCCCGCCCGGTCGCGCGCACGTGGGAGTGGCTGGTGCCGGTCGGCGTCGTGCTCGCGGTCTTCGCGGTCTTCCTCGTCGCGCAGGCCTCGGCGATGTGGGGCGGGCACGAGTTCGTGCTGCGCACCACCGGGATGAGCTACGCGGACTACGTCCACCAGGGTATGGGGCAGCTCACCGTCGCCACCGCCCTCACCCTGGTGACGGTCGCGCTCACCGTCCGCAAGGCGCCGCGGGAGACGCCGGGGCAGCGGCTGCTGCTGCGCGCCGCCCTCGGGGTGCTGTGCCTGCTCACGCTCGTCGTCGTGGCGTCGGCGCTGTTCCGGATGGCGGTCTACCAGCAGGCGTTCGGGTTCACCGTGCTGCGGGTGCTGGCCGACGCCTTCGAGGTGTGGCTCGGCCTCGTCGTCGTCATGGTGCTCGCCGCGGGCGTGCGCCTCTCCGGCTGGTGGATCCCGCGGGCCGCGCTCGTGACGGGCGCGGTGATGCTGCTCGGGATCGGCCTGGCCAACCCCGAGGCGTGGATCGCCCGGCAGAACATCGAGCGCTACGAGGAGACCGGCAAGATCGACCTCGACTACCTCACGACCCTCGGTCCGGACGCCACGCCGGTCATCGAGGCCGGGCTGCCGGCGGAGATGGCGCAGGACGTCATCGGCCGCCAGCACGTGCCGTCGCAGCAGGACGACTGGCTGGGGTGGAACCTCGGCCGCGCCCGGGCCGACCGGGTGCCCGGCTGGGGCGGGTGAGCCGTTCCGGCAGGTCAGGCCGGCCCCCCTCGGGACACGTATATCTGATCCGTGCGGTGGATCAGATATACGTGTCCGCAGGGGCCGAGGTCAGGAAGGTTCCCGGCGGCGCACGACGATCCGCGTCCAGGCGCCCAGGAAGACCCGGTCGTCCTCGTCGATCTCGACCCGCAGGCCGCGCTCGACCGGCCTCTCCGGCAGCGGCAGGCCGACCGTGCTGACCCAGGTGCCGTTGGAGGTGTCGAGGTCCTCGACCCACCACCGGTGGCCGTCGCTGGTCAGCTGGGCGTGGCGCACCGAGACGCCCGCGTCCGTGCCGGCGTCGAGGTCGGGGTGCAGCCCGCGCTCGAGGTTGGTCCGGCCGATGACGAGGTTGTCCGTCGTCAGCGGCACGACCTCCGGCGGTCCGGCGTCCGGCACGGGCTGGTCCGACTCGCGGGTGGCCGCCCAGGCGTGGTCGACCCAGATCTCGGCGACCCACCCGGTGTCGCGCTCGCGGGAGGGCGGCCGGTGCGCCGGCCTCTCGTGGGCCTCGTGGGCCTGGCCGGGGGACGGCGGCGTCGGCGGGGGCACGCGCGGACGCCGCTGCAGGTCGGACTCGTCGAGCCCGACCTCCTCGGCCGTCGTGGGCAGCTCGATGTCGTCCGCGTCGCGGCCCGGGTCGATGTAGGCCTCGAGCGGCTCGGCGGCCTGCAGCGCGGTGGGGACCGGCGGCGCGTCCTCGCCCTCGCCCTCGCCGCCCTCGCCCTCCTCCGGGTCGGCCGGGAGCGCTCCGGGCCGGGTCGGGCCCGGCTCGGAGCCGGTCACGAAGTCGTAGCCGCACGACCCGCAGAACGGCCCGTCGCCGACGTTGGTCGCGTGGCAGTGCGGGCACTCGACTGCCGTCTCCTCGACCGCCGGCTCGGCGCCGACCGGCCGCGCCGGCTCGACGCGGTGGCCGCGCTCGTCGTCCCGCGCGGTCATGCGTCGGGCCTCAGCTGGGCGAGGTAGGCCTCCTGCGCCGCGATGAGCGCCGAGGCCCGCTGGATGTCGGCCGGCCGGGTGTGCAGCGACTCCTTGGCGGCGGTGAGCATCCCGGCCAGGTCGACGCTGGTCGGGGCCCCGCAGCCGGCGAGCGTCTTGGCCAGCCGCTCGGCCCGGTCGGCGAGGTCGGCGTACTCCGCCAGCGCCGCCGAGTAGGTCGCGTGCGCCTGGTCGAGCGCGCGGCCGACCCGCTCGAGGTTGACCACGTAGGCCTCCACCGCCTCGTCGTCCTCCGGCACCTCGCCGAGCGCCGTGACGTCGGGGATGCCGAGGCGCGGCGCCGGGCGGACGCTGTCGAGGACGCGCTGGGCCAGGCTGCGCACGGCCTCGCCGCGGGCCACCAGGTGCGCCCGCTCGGCCTCGGCCTGCGCCCGGTCGGCGTGCTCGTGGGCGTGGCTGGCGGCGGCGACGACCACCTCCCGGTCGACCGCGGCGAGCCGGGACTGGACCGCACCGACCTCGGCCAGGTCGGGCTCGTCCCCGTCGTGCAGCGCGGCGACGTCGGCGGCGACCTCCTCGAGGCGCCCGGACAGGTCCCCGGCCACGTCGCCGTCGGCGTCCTCCAGCTCGCCGCGCACCCGCTCGACCTCCCGGTCCAGCGCAGCCAGCCGCTCCTGCGGCGTGGCCTCTCCGTCGGCGCCCACCCGGGCGCGCAGCGACCCGGCCAGCGCGTCCGACAGCCGCATCGCGTCGGGCAGCGCCAGCGCGAGGGCCTCGGCGTCGCCGTCCGGCATCTCGAGCACGCCCCAGATCAGCTGCGCCACCCACTCGCGCTCGCCCTCGCCGCCCTGGGCGTCCTCCCACGTCGCCATGAGCAGGTCGTGCCGCTGGGAGATCGCGTGGAAGAGCGTCATCGACGACGTCACGTCGGTGTTGAGCGCCTCCCGGTCCGGGTGGGTGCGGGTCAGCTCGTCGAGCGCCTGCAGCTCGTGCTGGCGGCGCAGCCGCCACCGCGCGAGGTCCGACAGGTAGCGGTCGGTCGTCTCGTCGGGCGGCAGCAGGCCCGGCTCCGCGGGCGGGTGGGGCGACACGGCATACCTGCTCACTGGCCCTCCTCGGTCTCGTGGTCGGGGTCGGGCTGCTCGGGCACCGGCAGCCGGGGTATGCCGTCCTCGCCCACCTCGAGCCCGTGGTCCCGGACGACCTGCCCGTCGAGGTCGTCCGGGTCCAGGTCCTCGGTCTCGGCGAGCGCGGCGGCGTCCGTGCCGGCGGGGAAGCGCTCCACGAGGACCCCGAGCTGGCGCCCCAGCGCCTCGGCGTCCTCCCGGTGCGCGGCGTCGTAGGCGTGGTCGAGGGTGAGGCCGAGGAGGTCGAGGTCGTCGACCACCCGCAGCAGGGGCGCGTGGTCGCCCACGACCGCGTGGCCGCGGGCGAAGTCCCGCGGCAGCCGCTGGAAGGCCCCGACCGCCTCCGCGACCCACGCCACGGCCCGGCCGGCGAGGTCGCGCACGGCCTCCTCGCCGGAGAGGTCCACCAGGTCGCGGGTGCTGTCGAGGGCGCGCCGCACCCGGACCGCGACGACGTCGGACACGTCCGGGCCGGTGAGCAGGCGCGCCTGCTCGTCGATCGCCCGGCGGAGGCGGGCGACCTCGGGCGGTGCTCCGCCAGGTTGCTGCATCAGCTGTTCTGCTCCATCGGATCCACGGCCCCCGAGTGCTCTGGACCACGACATTGGACCACACGCCGCGGTGGTCCACGACCGGTCGGGCCGGACGGCTCGGGATGCGGGCGGCACGCGGGGGTGCTGGCATGGGGAGATGACGACCACCGACGACAAGGACCAGCTGACCTTCGACGACCCGGTGACGAGGCACCCGGACATCACACCCCCGAAGCAGGACCAGCCCAAGCCCGGCCTGGACGCCGAGCTCGTGCCGCAGACCGACCGGGGGCAGACGTCATACCGCGGGACCGGGCGGCTCAGCGGCCGCCGGGCGCTCGTCACCGGGGGCGACTCCGGGATCGGCGGCGCCGTGGCGGTCGCCTACGCCCGGGAGGGTGCGGACGTGGCCATCAACCACCTGCCCGAGGAGCAGGAGGACGCCGCCGAGATCGCCGGCGTCATCGAGGCCGAGGGCCGCACCTGCGTGCAGATCCCGGCCGACCTGCGCGACCGCGCGACCTGCGACGACATCGTCGCGCGCGCCGTCGACGGACTCGGCGGGCTGGACGCGCTCGTCATCAACGCCGGCCGGCAGACCTGGTCGGAGTCGATCACCGACATCACCGACGAGCAGTTCGACAACACCGTGAAGACCAACATCTACGCGATGTTCTGGATGTGCCGGGCGGCCGTGCCGCACCTGGGCCCGGGCTCGACGATCGTCATGTCCTCCTCGGTCCAGGCCTACAGCCCCAGCGACACGCTGCTGGACTACGCGATGACCAAGGCCGCGATCAACAACTTCGCCAAAGGGCTGGCCAAGCAGCTGGCGCCCAAGGGGATCCGGGTCAACGTCGTCGCGCCCGGACCGGTGTGGACCCCGCTCCAGGTGGCCGAGGGCCAGCCCAAGGACAAGCTGCCGACGTTCGGCCAGGGGCAGCCGATCGGGCGCGCCGCGCAGCCGGTCGAGCTGGCGCCGGCCTACGTCTTCCTCGCCTC
>CAZONQ010000117.1:2464-8336 GCA_964581125.1 uncultured Ornithinimicrobium sp. | reverse complement strand
GCCCTCGGGGTGCGCGCGGGCCTGGTCGGCGCGGCGGACCTGGCCCGGGCGGCGGCCCCGCCCGCGGCGCCCGGGGCGGCGTCCCGGGCGCGCTGAGCGTGCGGGAAGATGGGGGCATGCCGCACACCTCCGACGGACGACCCCTGCGCGTGGCGACCTACAACCTGCGCGGGCTCAAGGACGACGGCGACGCCGCGGCGCGGGTCGTCCGGGCCATCGACCCCGACGTGCTGCTGCTGCAGGAGGTGCCGCGCTACCCCGGGTCGAGCTACGCGATCAGCGCGTTCGCCCGCTCCGCCGGGATGCTGTGGTCCGGCCGGACCCGGCTGGTCAGCGGGACGAGCCTGATGACGAGCCTGCGCGTGCTCGCCAGCGACTCGCGCGACCGTCGGCTCCGGGTGGGGCTGCGGGAGAACCCGCGCAGCTACACCGTCGCCACCGTCGCCTTCCCGGGCCGGCCGGAGGTGACCGTCGTGTCCGTCCACCTCTCGCTCAGGGGCGAGCAGCGGGTCGAGCACGTCGGGACGGTGCTGCGCGAGCTCGCCGAGGCCGCCCCGGAGTCCCCGGGCGGCCCGCTGGTCGTCGGCGGCGACCTCAACGAGGACCACACGGGGCCCGCGTGGGGGATCGTCGCCGGCGAGCTGACGGAGGTGACCGAGGACCGGCCGACCTTCCCGGCCGCCCGCCCGCAGCACCGGCTCGACGCGATCTTCTCCCGGGGCCACGTCGCCGCCCGGCCGGGCGACACCGCCCTCCTCGACGGTATGCCGCTCGCGGACGCCACCGACCACCTCCCGGTGTGGGTGGACCTCACCTTCTAGCGGCGCGCGTCAGACGCGGGCGCCCCAGTCGCCGTCGTGCCGGCGGCGGCGCGGCTGGCGCAGCACGAGCAGCACGAAGCCGACGAGCGTCAGCAGGGCCCCGACGCCGGTCCACGCCGTCGGCAGCACCGGCAGCACGGCGGACAGCAGGATGAGCGCCGGCCCCACGACGAGCCCGACGAGGATGGCCCAGAAGTGGAGGTCGCCGGCCGGCAGCGGGTCGGGGCGGGGCGGGACGAAGTGGTCGTCCTCCTCCGGCGGCTCGTAGGAGCGGTGGTCGGTCGCCATGCCCTCCGGGGTGCCGGGGCCCAGGTGGCTCGGCCCGCCGGGCGGGGTCCGGGGCGGCAGCTCGCGGTCCAGCCCCGCGACGATCTCGCGGAAGCGCCGGTCCACGTCCTCGCGGTCCTCGTGGCCGTCCCGGGGGTCGCGGTCGTCGCGCTCGCTCACGGGACCCACCGCCCGGGGCGGGCGGGCACGACATACCTCCGGCCCTCGGGGAGGGGCGAGGTGCGGGGCGTCGGGTCCACCCGCCCATCCTCCCACGCGCACCGCGAGGGGGCGGGCGGCGCGGTAGAGTCTGCGCGAGCCTCCGGCCCACGACGAAGGAGCTGCCCCGTGATCTACTGGATCCTCAAGCACTTCGTCGTCGGTCCCCCCGTGCGCCTCGTCTTCCGGCCGTGGATCGAGGGCAAGGACAACATCCCGGACGAGGGCGCGGCGATCCTGGCCAGCAACCACCTGTCCTTCTCCGACTCCATCTTCCTGCCGCTGCTGGTCGACCGGCGGATCACCTTCCCGGCCAAGCAGGAGTACTTCACCGGCACGGGGGTCAAGGGATGGCTGAGCCGCACCTTCTTCACCGTCACCGGGCAGATCCCGATCGACCGCTCCGGCGGCCGGGCCGCGCTCGCGGCGCTCGAGGCGGGCCTGGAGGTGCTGCGCAGGGGCGAGCTCTTCGGGATCTACCCCGAGGGGACGCGGTCGCCGGACGGCCGGCTCTACCGCGGCAAGACCGGGATGGCCCGGCTCGCCCTCGCCGCGGACGTCCCGATCGTCCCGTGCGCCATGATCGACACCGACAAGGCCCAGCCCACCGGTCAGAAGATCCCCAACATCGTCCGGGTCGGGGTGCGCGTGGGACGCCCGGTCCACCACCCCGAGCTGGCCGGGCAGACCGAGAACCACGAGGCCCTGCGGATGATCACCGACGAGGTGATGCGCGAGCTGCAGCGGCTGTCCGGGCAGGAGTACGTCGACGAGTACGCCGCCTCGGTGAAGAAGCGGCTGGCCGAGCGGGCGCGCCAGGGGCTGGACCGTGCCCGCGAGGACCTGGACCGGGCGCGCGAGGGTCTCGCCGGGGCGGCCGGGAGGGCGCGCGAGGGCATCGCCGACGCCACCGACCGCGCGCGCGAGGGGCTCGCGGCCCGCCGCCACCACCCCGCCGACCCCGAGCGGCACGAGGACGACCGGGACCCCGACGAGGACGCCTGACACCGGGTCAGCGGCAACCGGCGGGCGACCTATCATGGGGCGGGTGAGCACCGAGACCGCCGGAGCACCTCCGGGGAGCAGCACGCCGACCATCGACTGGCCGGACCTCCCCGCCGCGCAGCAGCCGACCTGGGAGGACCCCTCCGAGCTGGCCGAGGTCCTCGCCGTGCTGTCCACCTACCCGCCGCTCGTCTTCGCCGGCGAGTGCGACGCGCTGCGCACCCGGATGGGCGACGTGGCCGCCGGCCGGGCCTTCACCCTCCAGGGCGGCGACTGCGCCGAGACCCTCGCCGACGTCACCGGCCCCAACATCCGCGACCGCCTCAAGACGATCCTGCAGATGGCGGTCGTGCTCACCTACGGCGCCGGGATGCCGATCGTCAAGGTCGGCCGGATGGCGGGCCAGTTCGCCAAGCCGCGCAGCGCGGACACCGAGACGCGCGACGGGGTGACGCTGCCCTCCTACCGCGGCGACATGGTCAACGGCTTCGAGTTCACCCCCGAGGCCCGCCGGCACGACCCCCACCGGCTGCTGCGCGCCTACCACGCCAGCGCCTCCACCCTCAACCTCGTGCGCGGCTTCACCGGCGGCGGCCTGGCCGACCTGCGCAGCGTCCACTCGTGGAACAAGGGCTTCATCCAGGGGCCCGCGCAGGCGCGCTACGAGCAGATGGCCGCGCAGATCGACCGCGCCGTCCGCTTCCTCGAGGCGTCCGGGGTCGCCGACTCCGAGGAGACCCGCCGGGTCGAGTTCTACTCCGCCCACGAGGCGCTCGTCCTCGACTACGAGCGGCCGATGGTCCGCCGCGACCACCGCACGGGCCTGCTCTACGACACCTCCGGCCACTTCGTCTGGGTGGGGGAGCGCACCCGCGACCTCGACGGGGCGCACCTGGACTTCGTCTCCCGCGTCCGCAACCCCGTCGGCGTCAAGCTCGGCCCCGGCGCGGACCGCGACACGGTGCTGCGCATCATGGACAAGGTCGACCCGCACCGCGAGCCCGGCCGGCTCACCTTCATCACCCGGATGGGGGCCTCGACGATCCGCGACGTCCTGCCCGCGCTGCTGACCTCCCTCGGCGACGAGGCGGCGCGCGTCAGCTGGGTGTGCGACCCGATGCACGGCAACACCTTCACCTCCCCGAGCGGCCACAAGACCCGCAGCTTCGAGGACGTCGTGGAGGAGGTGCGCGGCTTCTTCGCCTCGCACGCCGAGGCGGGCACGCACCCCGGCGGCATCCACGTCGAGCTCACCGGCAACGACGTCACCGAGTGCGTCGGCGGCGTCAACCCGGTCGACCTGGGCGACCTGGGCCTGCGCTACCAGACCCTGTGCGACCCGCGGCTCAACCACCAGCAGAGCCTCGAGCTGGCCTTCGTGGTCGCCGAGATGCTCGAGGAGGGGGTCCGCTAGATGCCGTCCGCCCCGCAGGTGGTCGCGGACCTCCGCTCCGACACGATCACCCGGCCCACCGCCGCGATGCGCGCGGCGATGGTCGACGCCGAAGTGGGCGACGACGTCTACGGCGAGGACCCGACGGTCGCCGCGCTGGAGGAGCGGGTCGCCGCCCTGCTCGGCCACGAGGCGGCGCTCTTCATGCCGACCGGCTCGATGGCCAACCAGGTCGGCCTACGGCTGCACGCCGGCCCCGGCCAGGAGGTCGTGACCGACCACCTCGCCCACGTGCTCCGGGCCGAGCTGGGCGCCGCGGCCGCCTTCTCCGGCATCACGACCCGCAGCTGGGTGGCCGACCGCGGCCTGCTCGACGTGGGCACCGCGCTCGCGGTCATGGTGCCCGACGGCGGCCCCTACCAGGTGAGCACCGCCTGCGTCGTCGTCGAGAACACCCACAACTTCGGCGGCGGGACGGTCCAGCCGCTCGAGGACATGCGCCGCCTGCGCGCGGCCACCCGCGAGGCCGGCGTCGGCGTCCACCTCGACGGCGCCCGGCTGTGGAACGCCCACGTCGCGACCGGTGTGCCGCTCGCCGACTACGGCGCCTGCGCCGACACCGTCTCGGTCTGCCTGAGCAAGGGGCTGGGCGCCCCGGTGGGCTCCCTGCTCGCCTCCACCGCCGCGCGCGTCGCCGAGGCGAGGGTATGGCGCAAGCGTCTCGGGGGCGGCATGCGCCAGGTCGGCGTCCTGGCCGCTGCCGGGCTGCACGCCCTCGACCACCACGTGGAGCGGCTGGCCGAGGACCACGCGCGCGCCCGCCGCACCGCCGAGGCGCTCGCCGAGGCCGTGCCCGGCGCGGTCGACCCCGCCACGGTCGAGACCAACATCCTCGTCGTCGACGTCGCCGCCGCGGGCTGGACGGGCGCGGGCTTCGTCGAGGCGGCGGCCGCCGAGGGGGTCCTGGGCTACCCGACCGACGTGCGCCACGCCCGCTTCGTCTGGCACCTGGACGTCGACGACGCCATGACCGACCACGCCGCCGACCGGCTCTCCGCGCTGCTCGCCGCCGGGCCCGGGGCCTAGGGCGACGTGGCCGGGCAGCCGGGCCCGCGCACCCCGCCGGAGGACGCCGCGCTGCCGCCGGGCCAGCGCCCCGCCACCCGCTGGAGACCCTCCCACTACGGCCGGGTCCCGGTGATCGACCCCGCGGCCTGGCGGCTCGTGCTCGCCGGGGCCACCCGCAGCGGCGGCAGGACCGTCCTCGGCCTCGCGGACCTGCAGGACCTGCCCTTCGCCGAGCTCGACGCGCCGCTGCACTGCGTGGACCGGCACTCGGTGCCGTCGGTCCGCTGGGGCGGCGTGCCGCTCGCGGCGCTGCTCGACCTGGAGCCGCCGGCGGACGACGCGGGGCACGTACTCCTCGCCGCCGCCCGCGGCTACTCCTCCTCGCTGCCGCTGGAGGAGCTGGCGCACCCGCAAGCCATGCTCGCCACGCACGCCGACGGCGAGCCGCTCGCTCCCGAGCACGGCTGGCCGGCGCGCGTGGTGCTGCCGCACCTCTACGGCTTCAAGGGGCCCAAGTGGGTCCTGGAGATCACCTACCACCGCGACCCCCAGGAGGGCTGGTGGGAGCAGCGCGGCTACCACCCGCGCGGCCGGGCCGACCTCGAGGAGCGCTGGGCGCACCAGGACTGAGGGCCGGACGCGGGCGGGCGGGCCCGAGGCCTGGACGCGGGCGGGCGGGCCCGAGGACCACTCACCTACGGTCGTTGTAGATGACTCGTGCTGCATCACGAGTTCTCGACAACGACCGTGCGTGAGTGCCGGGGGCGGGCCAGTGTGCCGGGGCGGGACCGTGCGTGAGTGCAGGGGGCGGGACCGTGTGCCGGGGGCGGGACCGTACGTGAGTGCCGGGGGCGGCCAGTGAGCGCCAGGGGGCGGGACCGTGCGTGAGTGCCCGGGGCCAACCAGTGTGCCGGGGCGGGCGGGCGGGCCCGAGGACCACTCACCTACGGTCGTTGTAGATGACTCGTGCTGCATCACGAGTTCTCGACAACGACGGTACGCGAGTGCCGGGGGCGGGCCGGTGTGCCGGGGCCGGGACCGTGAGTGAGTGCCGGGGGCGGGCCGGTGTGCCGGGGCGGGGCCGTACGTGAGTGCCGGG
>CAZONQ010000117.1:0-2364 GCA_964581125.1 uncultured Ornithinimicrobium sp. | reverse complement strand
GTGAGTGCCGGGGGCGGGCCGGTGTGCCGGGGCGGGGCCGTACGTGAGTGCCGGGCGGGGGTGCGTGAGTGCTGGGGGCGGGACCGCCAGCGGGTGCCGGGGGTGCGTGAGTGCCGGCGCCGGGGGATGGCCCGTGAGCGCCGGTGGTCAGACGACCCGGACGAGGATCTCCGTGCCCTTGGGCACCTCGGTGCCCGGCTCGACCGACTGCTCCCGCACGGTGCCGAAGAAGCCGCCGGCGATGTCCTCCCGCTTGGCCTTGAGGCCGAGCGCCTCCAGCTCCTCCTGCGCCTTGCGGAACTGCATGCCGACCAGCTGGGGCACCACGACGGTCTCCGGGCCCTTGGACACCACGATCGTCACGGTCGTGCCGCGCTCGACGCTCGACGGCCCTGGCGACTGGTTGACCACGGCACCCTCGGGCACCTCGTCGTCGAAGACCCGGTCGGGCTGGACGTGGACGGTGAGCCCCGCCTCCTGCAGCATCGTCGAGGCCTCCTCCTGGCTCCTGCCGACCACGTCGGGCACGTCGACCGGCGCGGGGCCGTCGCTCACGACGACCGACACCTCGCTGCCCGGCTTGAGCGGCTCGCCGGCCGCGGGGGAGGAGCTGATCACCCGCCCGGCAGGGACGGTCTCGTCGTGCTGGGTGGTCTGCTCGCCGAGGACCAGGTGCGCCTCCTCGAGGGCGGCGGCCGCCTCCTCGACCGTCGACCCGTCGAGGCGGGGGACCTCATACCGCTCGGGCCCCTGGGAGACGACGATCCCGACGTCGGTCCCGTGCCGCAGCCGGGTGCCGGGCTCCACCTCGGCGGACATCACCGTCCCGGACGGGACGTCCTCGGAGTAGTCGCGGCTGACGACCGGGTCCAGCTCCACGGCGTCGAGCGCCGCCCGGGCGTCGGCCTCGCTCAGGTCGACGACCACGGGCATCTCGGAGTGCACCGCGGGCCCCTCGGTGAGATACCAGAAGCCGTAGCCGCCCCCGGCCGCGAGCAGCACGAGCAGCAGCCCGAGCACCCACGCGGCGGCACCCCCGCGGGAGCGGCGGCGCTGGCGGGGCGGCGCGGCGGGCGGGCGGTTGCCGCTGGTCCGGGCGAAGCGGGCGTCCCCGACCGGCTGGGGCGCAGGGAGGGCGTCGGGCACCGGGAACTGCCGGGTCGCCTCAGGGCCGGGGCCGCCGTGGTCGCCGCCGGTGCGCACGACCTGCGTGGGCTCGCCCACCGTGCCCACCGGCACGGTGTCGTCCGTCAGGGCCGGCACGGCGTCGAGCTCCTCGTCGGACAGCGACCGCTCGAGGGCGCGCAGCTCGGTGAGCAGCTCGGAGGCGTCGGCGGGCCGGTCGTCGGGGTCGTTGGCCGCGGCGCGCAGGATCAGGTCCTGGACCGCCCACGGGACGGTGGGCACCAGGTCCTGGGCGTGCGGCATACCTCCGTGGACGTGCTCGTAGGCGACCCGCAGGGGGTCGTCGCCCGGGAACGCCTTGGTCCCGGTGAGCAGCTCGTGCAGGAGGAGACCCACGGCATACACGTCGGTGCGCGGGTCCGCGGTGCCGTGCTCGACCTGCTCGGGGGCGAGGTAGGCGGCCGTCCCCCACAGCATCTCGGTCGTCGCGTTGGGGTTGCCGTCCAGCCGCGCGAGCCCGAAGTCGGTGACCTTCACGACCTGCCCGCGGTGGCTGATGAGCACGTTCTCCGGCTTGACGTCGCGGTGGACGAGGCCGCCGGCGTGCGCGACCGCGAGCGCCTCGGTCACCGGCACGACGAACGACAGCGCGCGGCGGGTCGACAGCGGGGCGCGGTGGGTGATGACGTCGCGCAGCGTGCGGCCCTCCACCAGCTCCATCGCCAGGAAGACGACGTCGTCGTCCTCACCCTGGTCGTAGACGCCGACGATGTGCGGGTGCTGCAGGCGGGCCGCGACGCGGGCCTCGTGGACGAAGCGGCGCACGAAGGTGTCGTCGCGCGCGAGGTCCTCGCGCATGACCTTGAGGGCGACCGGCCGGTCGAGGCGCAGGTCGCGCGCGCGGTAGACGGTGGCCATCCCGCCGCGGGCGAGCTCGGCCTCGACCTGGTAGCGACCGTCGACGACAGAGTCGATGACGGGGTTGGTCGGGGCGCTCACGACCTCCACTCTACGGAGCGGGGGGCCGGGACCGTGGGAGGTGCGTCCCCTGTCAGAGGGTGGTCATGAAGTAGCGGATGTTGCGGACGTACTGCCGGGTGTCCGGGAAGAGGCCGTGCTGGCGCACGCTGCCCAGGCCCTGGTAGTAGCCGCCGATCGCGTGGTCGTCCTTGTCGGTCATCGCGAGCAGGGTCTTCATGATGACCACGCCGGCCTCGACGTTGTCCTCCGGGTCGAGCA
>CAZONQ010000116.1:0-8338 GCA_964581125.1 uncultured Ornithinimicrobium sp. | reverse complement strand
GGAGGGAACCTCCACCTGGCCCATGCTGTCGGTCTCGATGCGCACCTCGGTCATGCCGTCATCGTAGGCGCACGCCGACGCGCCGCCGGCCCCGGTTTGCACCGGACGCGTAGACTTGGCACTCAGAGCTGCTGAGTGCCAGACGCCGAGCCAGGGGAGGTGACCGGGGCATGAGCGACGACCGTCGTCTCGAGGTGCTGCGCGCCATCGTGCAGGACTACGTCCGCACCTCCGAGCCCGTGGGCTCCAAGGCGCTGCTCGAGCGCCACCAGCTGGGCGTCTCCGCGGCCACGGTGCGTAACGACATGGCGGCGCTGGAGGACGAGGGGCTGATCACCGCCCCGCACACCAGCGCCGGGCGGGTGCCGACCGACGCCGGCTACCGGCTCTTCGTCGACCGGCTGTCGTCGGTGAAGCCGCTGACCCGCGCCGAGCGGACCGCGATCCAGCGCTTCCTCGACGGGGCCGTCGACCTCGACGACGTCGTCGGCCGCACGACCCGGCTGCTGTCGAGCCTGACGCACCAGGTCGCCGTCATGCAGTATCCCTCGCTCTCCCGCTCCACGGTCCGCCACGTCGAGCTCGTGCCGCTCGGCGGCACCCGGCTCATGGTCGTCCTCATCGTCAACACCGGCCGTGTCGAGCAGCGGGTGATCGACGTCGGTCGCGACCTCGAGGGGGAGGAGGAGCTGGTCGCCCGGCTCCGCGCCCTCGTCAACGCCGAGGTCGACGGGCTGGCCCTCACCGCCGCGCCGGCGCGGATGGCCGCGGTCGTCGACGCCGTGGCTCCGGAGGACCGCGCCGTCGCCGAGGCCGTGGCCTCCGCCCTCGGCGAGGCGCTCCAGGAGGAGACCGAGGAGCGCGTCGTGCTCTCGGGCACCGCCAACCTCGCCCGCGTCGGCAGCGACTTCCCGACCTCGCTCTCCTCCGTCCTCGACGCCCTCGAGGAGCACGTCGTGCTGCTGCGCCTCATGGGCGGGCTGGCCGGCGGCGGCGAGGGCGAGCACGTCGCCGTGAGCATCGGGGCGGAGAACGCCTACGCCCCGCTGCAGACCACCTCCGTCGTCTCCACCCGCTACGGTGTCGCCGGAGGCCTCGGCGTCGTGGGGCCGACCCGCATGGACTACCCCCAGGCCATGGCGGCGGTGCGCGCCGTGGCCCGTTACGTGGCCGAGATCCTCGACGGATAGCCACCACCGCGCGCTGCGGCATACCAGAGGCCCGCAGACCGTTGCACCCCCTGACAGCCCGACCCCCCACCCGACCCAAGGACCTGCTACGCCGTGAACGACTACTACGCCGACCTCGGAGTCTCCCGCGACGCCAGCGCGGAGGAGATCAAGAGGGCCTATCGCAAGAAGGCCCGGCAGCTGCACCCCGACGTCAACCCCGGGGCCGAGGCGGAGACCGAGTTCAAGCGGGTCTCGCAGGCCTACGACGTCCTCTCCGACGCCGGCAAGCGGGCGGCCTACGACCGCGGGCAGGACCCCTACGGCGGCGCGACGGGCGGCTTCGGCCAGGGCTTCACCTTCAGCGACATCATGGATGCCTTCTTCGGCGGGACCGCCGCGGGCGCCCGCGGGCCGCGCTCGCGCGTGCAGCGGGGCCACGACGCCCTCGTCCGGCTGGACGTCGACCTGCGCACGGCGGTCTTCGGCGGCGAGGAGACCCTCACGATCGACACCGCGGTGCGCTGCTCCACCTGCACCGGGTCGGGGGCCCAGCCCGGCAGCGGCACCCGCACCTGCGAGGTCTGCGCGGGCCGCGGCGAGGTCCAGCAGGTCCAGCGCTCCTTCCTCGGCCAGGTGATGACCTCCCGGCCCTGCCAGGCCTGCCGCGGCTACGGCGACGTCATCGAGCACCCCTGCTTCGACTGCTCCGGCGAGGGGCGCGTGCGCACCCGGCGCGACCTGACCCTCAAGGTCCCCGGCGGCGTCGACTCCGGCACCCGGATCCAGCTCGCCGCGGAGGGTGAGGTCGGCCCCTTCGGCGGCGCCCCCGGCGACCTCTACGTCGAGGTCGCGGTCGAGCCCCACGACACCTTCACCCGGCGCGGGGACGACCTGCACTGCACCGTCGAGGTCCCGATGACCGCCGCGGCCCTGGGCGCCACGCTGCCGGTCGACACCTTCGACGGGCCCACCGAGATCGACGTCGTCGAGGGCACGCAGCCGGGCGAGACCGTCACGCTGCCCGGCCACGGCGTCACGCACCTGCGCGGCGCCGGCCGTGGCGACCTCGTCGTGCACCTGGACGTGCGGGTGCCGACCCGGCTCAGCGAGGAGCAGCGCGCCCTGCTGTCCCAGCTGGCCGAGGACCGCGGGGAGACCCGGCCCGAGGCCCGGATGGCCGTGGCCGCCCACGGGCAGGGCCGCGCCGGCAAGCTCTGGGACGCCCTGCGCGGCAGATGACGACACGTCCGTGACCGCGCCCCTCTTCCTCGTCGCCACCGGCACCCTCCCGGACCCCACCGGCACCGTCCACCTCGACGGGCCGGAGGGTCGGCACGCCGCCGACGTCCAGCGGCTCGCCGTCGGTGAGCCCGTGCTGCTGTCCGACGGCGCGGGCCGGGTGGCGACGTGCACCGTGGCGGCCGCCCACCGGGGCGCCCTCGACCTGACCGTCCACGAGGTCCGCGACGAGCCCGAGCCGGCCCGGCGGCTCGTCCTCGTGCAGGCGCTCGCCAAGGGCGACCGCGACCTGCTGGCCGTGGAGTCGGCCACCGAGCTCGACGTCGACGAGGTCGTGCCGTGGCAGGCCGACCGCTCGATCGTCCGCTGGCGGGGCGAGCGCGGCGACCGGGCCCTGCGCAAGTGGCAGCAGACCGCGGTCGCCGCCACCAAGCAGTCCCGCCGCTCGCGCGTGCCCGTCGTGGGCGACGTCGTGGGCCGTGCCGGCCTCGTCGAGCGGGTCCGGGCCGCGGCCCTGCCGCTCGTCCTCCACGAGGAGGCCGGGGCGGCGCTGGCCGACGTGGAGCTGCCCCCGGAGGGCGAGGTGCTCCTCGTCGTCGGTCCGGAGGGCGGGGTCGCGCCCGACGAGCTCGACGCCCTCGAGGGCGCGGGCGCCCGCACCGTGCGGCTCGGCAGGACCGTGCTGCGCACCTCGACGGCCGGCGCCGCCGCGCTGGCCACCCTGCACACCCTGGGAGGATGGAGATGAGCGTGGAGGCAGACGTGCCGCCGGTGGTGCAGGACGTGCCCCGCTCGATCTTCTCGCCGGGGCTGCGCAGCGCCTCCGTGGGCGCCGCCACGCTCATCGCGCTGCTCGCCCTCGAGTACATCGCGGTGGGCGCCGCCATGCCGACGATCGCCGCCGACCTGGACGGCTACCACCTCTACAACATGGCCTTCGGCGCCACCGTCGCCACCAGCGTCGTCGGGATGATCGTCGGCGGCTGGTGGAGCGACCGGGGCGGACCCCGGCCCGTGACGGTGGTCGGCGTCCTGACCTTCACCCTGGGCCTGGTCGTCGCCGGGCTGGCGCAGTCGATGGAGATGTTCGTCCTCGGCCGGGCCGTCCAGGGCCTGGGCAGCGGGCTGACGACGGTGGCGGTCTACGTCGTCATCGCCCAGCGCATCCCGGACGTCCGCCGGCCGGCGGTCTTCTCCCTGCTGGCCGCCGCCTGGGTGGTGCCGGGCCTGGCCGGCCCGCTGCTCACCGGCCTCGTCGTCGAGCACCTGACCTGGCACTGGGTCTTCCTCGGCGTCGCGCCCTTCGCGCTGCTGGCGCTGCTGCTGTTCTCGCGCGCGCTGCGGGCCACGCACGCCGGCGAGGAGGCCCCCTACCTGCGACCCTCGACGATCATCTGGGCGGTGGTCGCCGCCGCCGGGGTGGGCACCCTCAACATGGCGGGGGAGAGCATCGACGGGGTCGAGCGGCTCGTCGGGCCGCTCGTGCTGGTCCTCGTCGCGGTCGCCAGCTGGCGCCTGCTGCCCGCCGGCACCCTCGTCATGGGCCGCGGCCTGCCGTCGGTCATCTCGGTCCGCGCCGCGATGGGCGGGTCCTTCCTGGCGGCCGAGGCCTACCTGCCCCTCATGCTGCGCGACGAGCACGGCTACTCGCCGGCGCAGGCCGGGGCGGTGCTCGCGGTGGCCTCGGTCGCGTGGGCCCTGGGCTCGTGGGTCCAGGGGCGCCTGGGCGAGCGCGTGGACCGCTACCGCCTCATGCTGCTCGGGGTCCTCGTCTTCGCCTCCATGATGGTGCTGCTGGCCGTGGCCGTGTGGCTCGGCTGGTCGGGCTGGGTCCCGATCGTCGTCTACGGCGTCGCGACGCTCGGGGTCGGCGCCGCCTACCCCACGACGACCCTCCTGGTCATGCGCCTGTCGCCGGTGCCCGAGATCGGCCGCAACTCCTCGGCGCTCCAGGTCGGGGAGTCCCTGACCGGCGCCGTCGCGCTCGCCCTCACCGGCGTGGTCTTCGGCTACTTCTACGCCACCCAGCCGCACGCCTCCTTCGTGGGCACCCTCGGGGTGGCCGCGCTGGTGGGCGCCCTCGCGATCGTGGGCGCCCTGCGCTCGCGCCCCGCTTAGACTGGGAGGACGATGACAGACCCGCAGCCCGAGCACCGGACCGTCCCGACCCACACCGTCGTGGTCCCCGACGAGGTGCCCATGGTGGCGCTCCTGGGTCCCCGCGACGAGCTCCTGCGCACGATCGAGCGCGCCTTCCCCAAGGTCGACGTGCACGTGCGCGGCAACGAGTTCCGGCTCTCCGGCGACTCCGGCGAGATGGCGCTCGTCGAGCGCCTCGTGGACGAGCTGCTCTCCGTCGCGGGCGCCGGCCAGCCGCTCAACCGGGACGCCGTCGAGCGCTCGATCGGCATGCTCCGCAGCTCCACCTCCGAGCGCCCCGCCGACGTGCTCACCATGAACATCGTCTCCAGCCGCGGGCGCACCATCCGGCCCAAGACGCTCAACCAGAAGCACTACGTCGACGCCATCGACGAGCACACGATCGTCTTCGGGCTCGGCCCCGCCGGCACCGGCAAGACCTACCTGGCCATGGCCAAGGCCGTCGCCGCGCTCCAGGCCAAGGACGTCAACCGGATCATCCTGACCCGTCCGGCCGTCGAGGCGGGGGAGCGGCTGGGCTTCCTGCCGGGCACCCTCAACGACAAGATCGACCCCTACCTGCGCCCGCTCTACGACGCGCTGCACGACATGGTCGACCCGGACTCCATCCCCCGGCTCATGGCGGCCGGCACGATCGAGGTGGCCCCCCTGGCCTACATGCGCGGCCGCTCCCTCAACTCGGCGTTCATCATCCTGGACGAGGCGCAGAACACCTCGCCGGAGCAGATGAAGATGTTCCTCACCCGCCTGGGCTTCGGCTCCAGGATGGTCGTCACCGGCGACACCACCCAGGTCGACCTGCCGGGCGGGACCCGCTCCGGCCTGTCGGTGGTGCGCGAGATCCTCGACGGGGTCGACGACATCCACTTCGCCGAGCTGACGAGCCAGGACGTCGTGCGGCACCGGCTGGTCAGCGACATCGTCGACGCCTACGGCCGCTACGACGCCCGGCACCGGGGGAGGCGCGCCGAGCCGTGAGCATCGAGGTCCTCAACGAGTCCGGGGAGGTCCCCTCGCCCGTCCCCGAGCAGGAGCTGGCCGACCTGGGGCGGCACGTGCTCGCCGGGCTGCGCGTCCATCCGCTGGCCGAGCTGACGATCACGCTCGTCGACGAGGACACGATGGCGGCCCTCCACGAGCGGTGGATGGGTCTGCCGGGGCCGACCGACGTGATGAGCTTCCCGATGGACGAGCTGCGCCCCGGCCGACCCGACGAGGAGCCAGCGCCCGGCGTGCTCGGCGACGTCGTCCTCTGCCCGGTCGTCGCCCGCCGGCAGGCGGCCACCGCGGGCCACGCCGTCGGCGACGAGCTGCTGCTGCTCACCACGCACGGCATCCTGCACCTGCTCGGCTTCGACCACGCCGAGCCGGCGGACGAGCGGGAGATGTTCGACCTGCAGCGCACGCTGCTGCTGACCTTCCTCGCCGAGCGGGGGAGGACCACGACCGCCGCGCCGGAGGCGGGCACGACATGACCCCGCTCGTCGTGGTCGCGGTCCTGACCACGGTGGTCGCCTTCCTCCTGGCCGCCGGCGAGACGGCGCTGATCCGCACGGGCCGGCACCGCGCCGAGCAGCTCCTCGAGGAGGGCCGCCGCGGGGCGCCCGCCCTGGTCCGGATCACCGGTGACGCCTCGCCCTACCTCGCGGTCGCCACCTTCGTCCGGGGGACCGCCGAGGCCGCCACGGCGGTGGCGGTCACCGTCGCGGTGGACATGGTGACCGACTCCCACTGGCAGACCGCGCTCGTCGCGACCGGCATCATGGCCGTCGTGTCGTTCGTCGTGGTCGGCGTGTCCCCGAGGACCCTCGGCCGCCGGCACGTCGAGTCGGTGGCGCTGCTCGCCGCCCCCGTCGTGCGCCTCCTGCGCGCCTTCCTCGGGCCGGTCGCCAAGCTGCTCGTCGTCTTCGGCAACGCGGTCACGCCGGGCCGCGGCTACGCCGAGGGACCGTTCGCCTCGGAGTCCGAGCTGCGCGAGCTGGTCGACCTGGCCGGCGAGTCGGCGGTCATCGAGGACGAGGAGCGGGAGATGATCCACTCCATCTTCGAGCTCGGCGACACCGTGGCCCGCGAGGTGATGGTCCCGCGGCCCGACCTCGTCTCGATCAAGGCGGAGAAGGTGCTGCGCCAGGCGATGTCGCTCTTCCTGCGCTCCGGCTTCTCGCGCATCCCGGTCGTCGGCGAGGACGCCGACGACGTGCTCGGCATGCTCTACCTCAAGGACGTCGCCCGCCAGGTCAACTCCAACTCCGGCTCGGCCCTCACCGTCCCGGTCACCGAGGTGATGCGCCCGGTCCAGCGCGTCCCCGAGATGAAGCGGGTCGACGACCTGCTGCGCGAGATGCAGCAGGCCCGCCAGCACGTCGCGATCGTCATCGACGAGTACGGCGGCACCGCCGGTCTCGTCACCATCGAGGACATCCTCGAGGAGATCGTCGGCGAGATCACCGACGAGTACGACCGCGACCACGTGGAGGTCGAGACGGTCGTCGCCGACGACGGCACCGAGCTCGTCCGGGTGCCCGCCAACCTGCCGGTCGACGACCTGGCGGACCTCTTCGACGTGGAGATCGCCTCCGAGGACGTCGACTCGGTGGGCGGGCTGCTCGCCACCGCCATCGGCCGGGTGCCCATCCAGGGCGCGGTCGGCGTCGTCGCCGGTCTCGAGCTCACCGCCGAGCGGATGGCGGGGCGGCGACGCCGCGTGGCCACCGTGCTCGTGCGCAGGCTCGAGGACGACCCGGCCCACGACGAGCACGACCAGCACGCCGACGAGCCGGACCACCGCACCGGCCCCGAGCCCACGGAGGTGACCCGTGCCCGCTGAGCACGACGCCGGTCCCGGCAGCACGCCATACCGGAGCGGGTTCGCCTGCCTCGTCGGGCGACCCAACGCCGGCAAGTCGACCCTGACCAACGCCCTGGTCGGCAGCAAGGTGGCCATCACCTCCTCCAAGCCGCAGACCACCCGGCACACCATCCGGGGGATCCGCACCACCGACGAGTCGCAGCTGGTGCTCGTGGACACGCCCGGCCTGCACCGCCCGCGGTCGCTGCTCGGGCAGCGGCTCAACGACCTCGTCCGCGAGACGCTGCTGTCGGTGGACGTCATCGGCTTCTGCCTGCCGTCCGACCAGCGCATCGGCCCCGGCGACACCTTCATCGCCGGCGACCTGGCGGACCTGCAGCGGGTGCGCCGGGTGCCGGTCGTCGCGATCGCCACCAAGGCCGACGCCGTCGGGCGCGACCGCCTGGCCGAGCACCTGGTGGCGATCGACCGGCTGGGCGACTGGGCCGCGATCATCCCCTGCTCGGCCGTGAGCGGCGAGCAGGTCGAGGAGGTCGCCGACCTGCTGGCCTCCTACCTGCCCGAGTCGCCGCAGCTCTACCCGCCGGACCAGCTCACCGACGAGCCCACCGTGGTGATGATCGCCGAGCTCGTGCGCGAGGCGGCGCTGGAGGGCGTGCGCGACGAGCTGCCGCACAGCCTCGCGGTGCAGGTCGAGGAGATCGTGCCCCGCGAGGGTCGCCCCGACGACGACCCGATGAGCGACGTGCGGGTCAACGTCTACGTCGAGCGGCCCAGCCAGAAGGCCATCGTCATCGGCCGCGGCGGCTCCCGCCTCCGGACCGTCGGGTCCACCGCCCGGCAGGGGATCGAGCGGCTGCTCGGGCACCGGGTCTACCTCGACCTGCACGTCAAGGTGGCCAAGGACTGGCAGCGCGACCCCAAGCAGCTGGACCGCCTCGGCTTCTGAGCCCGTGCC
>CAZONQ010000115.1:0-8338 GCA_964581125.1 uncultured Ornithinimicrobium sp. | reverse complement strand
AAGATCGACAGCGGCGAGTACACCTTCGAGGAGGCGGGCAAGGACTGGGCCAACAAGAAGTACGGCCCCAGGGACGTCAAGACCTTCAACACCGCCAAGAAGGCCTACGACAAGGTCTCCGGCGCCTGCGCCGACCTGGACGTCGACGCCCTCGACGAGGACTACGCCGACGCGGCCACCGCCTGCGTCGACCGGTCGGTCCTGCTGGCCGACGTCGTCCGGACCGGGGCGGTCGTCAACCAGGACTGGAGCGACCACGTCGACCAGATGGCGGTCAAGTCCGAGACCCCGCCCGACGAGTACTACGAGTGGTGGATCGAGGAGGTCGAGGAGGCCCCGAAGCTCATGAAGCCCTACGACCGGGCGGCCAAGGCGTTCAGGGACGCCCCCGCCTGCGAGGTGGGCTAGGGCCGACCCGCGGCGAGGGGCCGGCGGGCGGTCACGAGGAGCGACACGCCGGGCGCCCGGCCGACCGGCAGGAGCCGCTCGAGCCGGACCACCGCCGTGAGCCCCGCGTTGACCAGCGGGTGCAGCTCCCGCAGGTCGCTGCCGCGCGCGCTCCTGCGCCGGCGGGCGACGACCGGCCGGAGCAGCACCATCCAGGACCTGGCCTCGACGATCTCGAGACCCGCGCCCCTGAGCAGGGCGAGGAAGTCGGCCGGCTCGTAGCGGCGCACGTGCCCGACCGCGACGTCGTGCTCGGACCAGAGCCGCCGGTCGACCGGCACCGCGGCCACGAGCACGCCGCCGGGGCGGAGCACGCGGTGGATCTCGGCGGCGGCGCGACGGTCGTCGGGCAGGTGCTCGAGGACGTCGAGCGCCGTGACGAGCTCGACGCAGGCGTCGGCGACGGGCAGCGCCTGCGCGTCGGCGCGGACCACGGCCAGCCCGCGCTCGCGCGCCACGGCCGCGCCCTCGGCGGTCCACTCGAGGGCGAGCACCCCCCACCCCAGCGACTCCAGCACCCTGGTGTTGCCGCCGCCGGCCGCCCCGACGTCCAGGGCACGACCGGGCGGGAGGCCGCGCACGCGGCGGCGCAGCAGGTGGCGCCGCTCGCGGTACCACCAGTGGTCGGCCTCGAGCTCGACCAGCCTGCGGACCTCGGCGCCCTCCATGGGCAGGATCCTGGCACGCCGGACGCCCCGGCGGGGAGGACCGCGCCGGGACCTACGCAGGCTGCCCGGCCGCCCCCAGCTGGTCGAGCACGAAGGCGATCTCGAACGCCGTCTCGCGCCACGCGTCATACCGTCCCGTCTTGCCGCCGTGCCCGGCGACCATCTCGGTCTTGAGCAGGACGGGCCGCTCGGCCGGGTCGCTGGTGACGGTCTCGCGCAGGCGGGCGACCCACTTGGCCGGCTCGACGAAGAAGACGCGGGTGTCGTTGAGGCCGGTGGTGGCCAGGATCGCGGGGTAGTCCGCCTCGCGGATGTTCTCGTAGGGCGTGTAGGACCGCATGATGTCGTAGATCTCGGCCGACTCGACCGGGTTGCCCCACTCCTCCCACTCGCCGACGGTCAGCGGCAGCGCGGGGTTGAGGATCGTGGTCAGAGCGTCGACGAAGGGGACGCCGGCGTGCACGGCGCGGAAGCGCTCCGGCGCCAGGTTGAGCACCGCACCCATGAGCAGGCCGCCGGCCGAGCGGCCCTCGGCCCCGAGCCGGTCGGACGCGACCCAGCCGGACTCGACGAGGTGGTCGGCGCAGGCGACGAAGTCGGTGAAGGTGTTGCGCTTGTGCTCCAGGCGCCCCTGCTCGTACCACCCCCGGCCCATCTCGCCGCCGCCGCGCACGTGCGCGATCGCGTAGACGACGCCGCGGTCCAGGTAGGACAGCCGCGCCACCGAGAAGTAGGGGTCGATCGAGATCTCGTAGGAGCCGTAGCCGTAGAGCAGGCCCGGGTTGCTGCCGTCCGGCGAGAGGTCCTTGCGGGCCACCAGCGAGATCGGCACCCTCGTCCCGTCCTCGGCGGTCGCCCACAGCCGGTGCTGCTGGTAGTCGGCCGGGTCGAAGCCACCGAGCACCGGCTGGCGCTTGACCAGGTCCAGCTCGCCGCTGACCAGGTCCAGGTCGTAGATGCTGCGCGGCGTCACCATCGACTCGACGACCACCTGCAGGGTGTCGGTGTCGTAGGTGGGGTTGGCGCCGGTCGCGATGGAGTAGACCTCCTCCTCCACCGGCACCTGGTAGCCGCTGCCCACCGGCAGCCCGGCCGAGCTCAGCGGCAGGATCTGCACCTGGGTCAGGCCGTCGCGCCGCAGCGACACGGCCAGGTGACCGGAGAAGGCCTCCACCCCGGAGACCCTCACGCCGTCCTCCCCCGGCAGGATCGTGCGCCAGTCGTCCGCGCTCGTGCTCTCCAGCGGTGCGTACGCCAGCTCGAAGTCGCGGTGCTCCCGGTTGTGCACGATCCACAGCCGGTTGCCCGCCGGCTCGACGTCGTACTCGACGCCCTCCTCGCGCGGGGCGACGACGCGGAACTCCCCCAGCGGGTCCTCGGCCGACAGCAGCCGGAACTCGGAGGTGTTCTTGCTGCCCAGCCCGATCACCACGTGCCGGTCGTCGCGGGAGGTGCCCACGCCCATCCAGAAGCGCTCGTCGTCCTCCTGGTAGACGAGCACGTCCGTGTGCGCCGGCGCCCCGACCTCGTGCCGCCACACCTGGTAGGGCCGCCAGGCGTCGTCGACCCGCGTGTAGAAGATGTAGGCGGTGTCGGCCGACCACGCGGTCCCGTAGCCGATCCCGGTCACGGCCTCGTCGATGACCTCGCCGGTCGTCAGGTCCTTGATCCGCAGGTCGAAGCGCTCGTCGCCGGTCGTGTCCACGGCGTAGGCGAGCCGGTCCCCCGACGCGCTGACGTCGAAGGCGCCGAGCGAGAAGAACTCCAGCCCCTCGGCCTCGGCGTTGCCGTCGAGCAGCACCTGCTCGCCCTCCGGCGCCCTCCCCGGGTCGAGCTCCGGCCGCTCCCCGTCGCCGTCGCCGACCGCGACCCGGCCGTGCACCGCATACTGCTGCCCCTCGACGGTGCGCGTGTAGTACCACCAGTCGCGGTGCCGCACCGGCACCGACAGGTCGGTCTCCTGGGTGCGCCCCTTGATCTCGCCGAAGACCGCCTCGCGCAGCCCCTCCAGGTGCGCGGTCATCTCCTCGGTGTAGGCGTTCTCCGCCTCCAGGTGCGCGATGACCTGCGGGTCCTCCTTGTCGCGCAGCCACTCGTAGGAGTCCGTCACCTCCTCGCCGTGGTGGGCGCGCACGGTGTCTCGGCGCGCCGCGACGGGCGGGGTCGGTCGGGTGGTCTCGGCAGTCACCCGGCCAACGCTACCTGTGGGTCACCAGGATCGAGGTATGCGGTATCGCTCGAGTGACGGGTGGGCCCACCGTGGCCAGGGCGGCGTCCGGCGTCGGCCGGGAGCAGCGCGGCGCGCGGCTCGTGGAGCGCTCCCGCGCGAGCGGCCCCACTCACGTGCGCTCGTTGTCCCGTGCTCGTGATGCATCACGAGGACGGGACAACGGACGTACGTGAGTCGCGCGCGGCCGGTCTCAGTCCTGTCCCGTGCCGTCGTCGGGCACGAGCCGCAGCCGGGGCCGTGGCCTCGGCGCGGTGGTCGTCATGGCCCCGTCGCCGCCCCACTCCTCCGCGAGCGCGACGAGCGCCCCCGTGCGCTCGTTGATGAGCGCCCGGTCGCGCGCGGTCGGCGTGTAGGACGGCAGCTCCGCCTCCGCGTCCGGTCCCGCGAGGTCGGGGTATGGAGTGCCGCCCGAGGTGGTCTCGTGGTAGTTCTGCAGGAAGGGCGCCAGCCACCCGGAGAGCCCCGCGGTCGCGGTGCGGAAGCGGACCCACCGGTGGTTGTCCCAGCCCCACGCCGGCGTCTCGCCGGGCCGCTCCCCCGCGAAGGCGTCGGTCAGCTTGACGGCCCCGAGCCGGCCGCGCTCGGCGAGGTCGCGCACGACCCGCTCGGGCATGGACAGGTTCATGCCGCCCTCGGAGTCGTCGTGCTGCACGGTGACGATCCGGTCGCGGTAGCCGGGCAGGACGAGCTGGGCGGCGTCGACCCACTCGCGCGCGGTGCTGACCAGCCGCATCCCGAAGGCCGCCCACGCCCCGGCGCCCTCGGTCGGCAGCGTCGTCCAGGCCCGCTGCAGCCCCGCCTGGTTGCGCACCGGCAGATAGCTGTTGTCGGCCTGGTCGGCCGACTTCTCCCGCCCGGGCGGGAACGGCCCCAGGTTGAAGGCGAAGGTCGGACGCCGCGGGAGCGGTGTGTCGAAGAAGTGGACCGGCAGGTTGGCGCACAACCCGCCGTCGGTGAACCAGACGTCGGCGAACGTCGGCGCCGGCAGGTCGGCGAGCGCCTCCTCGACGGTGCCCTCCGGGTGCTCGCGTCGCCAGGTCGCGGCGGCCGCCTTGGCCCGCTGGTTCTCCGGCCGGCCCCAGTCGACGGCCGCGAGCCGCACGGCGGTGATGAGCGCGGGGAAGCTGAGCGACATGCGGGTCGCCACGACGACGGGCAGATGCTCGGCCGCCGGCCACGGCCGCAGCCCGACGCGCTCCGCCTGCGCCCTCCGCAGCTGCGTGTCGAAGGCCGCCGCCGGGGCCTGGCTCACCGGCGGCGGGTGGGCCACCATCCAGTCGACCACGTCGGCCGGGAAGAGCCCGCGGAGCTCCTCGGGCGAGAAGAAGTGCTCCCGGCCCTGCCACGGCATGGCCACCGGCTGGCCGACAGCCAGGTCGGTCGTCATCATCCGCAGCGTGACACCGGCGGCGTCGAGGTCGCCGAAGGTCAGCGGCGGCGCAGCGTCACCCCGCCCCGCCAGCTCCTGGATCTGCTCGTGGAGCCACGGCGTGAGCGCGGCCGCCTCCCCGGAGTCCATGCCCGGCATGCCGGTGCACAGCCCGAACCCCTCCCCGGCGACCCGCGCCAGCGTCGCCCTGACGCCCAGCAGCACCGCGACCGCGACGCCGAGCACGAGGGCCAGCAGCCCGCCGACAAGCCCGGCCCACAGCGCGGGGCCGCTCCCGAGCAGGCTGAGGACGACGAGCACGGCCCCGGGGAGGGCACCGGCGAGGGCCCTGGCCCACCAGCTGCGGAGGACCGAGGCGAGGAGCGCCGCATACAGCGCCGTCCCGGACCGACCCTCGGCGGCCCCGAGGAGCCGGAAGAGCGGCGCGCCCGCCCGCGTCGGCTGGAAGAACGTCGACAGCGTCGACCGTCCGTCGGGACCGGGCGCGGCCAGCCTCTCGGGCAGGTGGTCGAGCCGCTCGAAGCCGCCCTGCGCCCGGCCCAGCTCGGCCGCCGCCGCGGCCGCCGCCGCGATCGCGCCCGCCGACGCCCCGCCGACCGAGCGCAGCCGGTAGGTGCGCGCGAGCTCGGCGACGGCTCGCGGGTAGACGACGCCGCTGGTGATCCCGCCCTTCATGACGATGTCGCACTCGAGGCGGGGCGCCGCGTGCGGGCCGGTCGGGGTGGCGTCCATGGCTGTCCTAGGTGAAGAGGCGGTCGTGGTAGGCGGCGAGGATCTGCAGGGCCATCGCGCTGTAGGGGGCGTGGTCGGCGACGAGGCGGGCGACGTCGGCGAGGCGGCGTTCGTACTGGCGCAGCAGCTCCTCGTCGTCGGGGTGCCTGGCGACGTTGTCGGCGGCCTCGACGACCGACTCCAGGTGCGCGACGAGCTCGAGCATCCGGGCCCGGCGCGCGGCCACCAGGCCGCGCCGCTGCAGGGCGCACACCTCGATCGTCGCGCGGCCCTTGGTGCTCGCCCGCCCGGACGGGCTGCGGCCCGGCACCACCCAGCCGTCGTCGACCGAGCCGGTCCCCCAGACGAAGTCGAGGTGCTTCTCCGGCTGGTCGAGGTAGGGGTGCAGGAGCAGCCGCGACTCCTTGCCCTCGTCGCCGGGCCTGGTCGCGCGCGTCCGCTCCGACGACAGCGGGAACGCGTTGGCCTTGCCCGCGGTCGCCGCGCCGGTCGGCAGGTCCTGCCGGCGCGGGCTGTTGCAGTCGGTGCAGGAGGGCAGCAGGTTGGTCCACTCGCTCGCCAGCCAGTAGTAGCCGGGCGGCACCCGCTCCCCGTCGACGATCACCTCGCCCTTGGGCCGGAAGTGCTCGACCGCCATCGGCTGGGTGGCCGCGTAGGGCGACTCGCAGTAGGCGCACTTGCCGCCGAACGCCTCCTCGAGCGCGCTCTTCACGTCGACCGCCCTGTATGCGGTGTAGCGGTCGTACTTCTCCGCCCCGTCCCAGTCGGCGTAGAACGCGGCGACGGCCGCCCGCTCCGCCTCGGCCCGCTCCGAGGAGAGGCTGGCGGGCGCGGGGGGACGGGGGACGCGCCTCATACCGGAGCCCCCGGGAGGTGCTCGGACCAGAGCGAGGCGAGCCGGGCCCGCACCTCGTCCCGCGCCGGCGCGGCGTCGCCCCGCTCGCGGCGCTGGGCGATGTAGTCGGCGGCCGAGCCGAGCACGAGACGGTCGCGCTCGGTGGTGCCGAGCTGCTCGAGCTCGTCGAGGCGGGCGGTCACCCGCGCGAGCTCCTCCTGCTGCCCGGCGTCCGGGCGGGCCACGGCCCTGAGGCGGTAGTAGCGCTCCCACAGGTCCGCGACCTCGGGGTCGTCGGTGCTGCCCAGGCCGAAGTGCTCGGAGGTGAGCAGCTGGTCGATGCGCATGCCCGTGACCGGCGGCAGGTCGGAGGTGGCGACGACGTCGCCCTCGGCGTTGCGGCGGACCACGACCACCTCGCCGTCGACGACGCCGCGCAGGCACAGCGGGTCGTGCGTGGAGATGACGAACTGCACGCGCGGGAGCAGGTCGCGCAGCGCCCCGACGATCCGCATCCGCCAGCGGGGGTGCAGGTGCGCGCCGACCTCGTCGACGAGGACGATGCCCTCGGCGAGCGCCGGCCGGCTCCACATCGTCAGCACGCTGCGCAGGACGTCGCAGGACATGACCACCATCGACTGGTAGCCGTCGCTGAGCGCCGGCAGCTCCGACCGGCCGCGCCCCTGCCGCAGCCGCACCGTCTCGCGCGTGCGGACCAGCTCGTCGTCGGGCCCGAGCGCGAGGAGCCCGTGGATGCCGTCGGCGACCTCGGCGAAGGTCTCGTCGTCGAGCGAGAGCAGCCAGCTCGTCGGGTCGGTGAGCACGCGCAGCGGGTCGAAGAGGTTGTCGACGCGCACGACCCGGCCGTCCTCCTCGGACCCGCCGTCGCGGGGCAGCAGGCGCGTCGCGCCGTAGCCGAGCAGCAGCGCGGGCACCGGCTCGGGCCCGGTGAAGTCGGTGTCGCCGTGGGCCCAGGTGAGCTCGAGCGGGTCGGTGCGGCCGGCGAGGTAGACCTGGACGAGGCCCTTGCGCGCGCCGTGCCGCAGGTAGCGCTGCGCGTCGATGCCCAGCGCACGCCGCTGCTCCCCGCCCATGAGCGTCAGCGCGACGGCGTGCAGCACCGAGCTCTTGCCGGAGCCGTTCTCCCCGAGCAGCACCGTCCACGGCGCCCGCTCGCTCGACGAGCGCGACAGGTCGAGGTCGAGGTCGCGGATCGGCCGGAAGTTCTTGACGACCACCCGCTCGATCCACCGCGTGGTCTGGAAGTAGTGCTCCTTCTGCGCCTCCCCCATCTGCGCGGTCAGGTCGTATGCCGTGCGCCCGCCCAGGGCGGCCGACCTCGGGGCGAGCGTCGGTCCGGCCGCGATGGGCGGCGTGGCCCGACGTCCGGCCCCCTCCTCGGCGGCGATGTCGACGATCGTCGTCGCCGCGAGCTGGCGCCGGAGCGAGAGGAAGGCGGTGGTCGTCGGGTCCAGCGTGCCCGCCACGATCTGCCTGAGCAGTGCCTTCCTGGCCCTCACCAGGTGGGCGCGGTTGAGCGCCAGGATGTCGTGCGTCGCCCGGCCCCGCTCGGTGAACGCGGCGACGGTGCCATCCGGCTGGTAGCGCAGGTGCTGGTCCGGGTCGTCCGCCACCGGGTCGAGCAGGAGCGGCTGCTCGTCGGGCAGGTCGTCGAGGCTGGTGGCGCGCTCCCCCACGACCGGGAAGCGGTGCCCCCGCAGCCGCACGCACTCGGCGCACGCCGGGAAGAGGTTGTCCCAGTCGCCGGCGAGCCAGGGGTAGGACCGCTCGTCGACGTCACCGGCCGCCCCGACGGCTCCCCACGTGGGCCGGTGGTGCGCGACGACCGCGGCGTCGGCGTCGGCGTCGGCGCCGGTGCGCGTGCCGGCGGCCCCGAGGGCCCGCTCGCAGTAGGCGCACGTGCCGTCGGTCATCCCCAGGAGCGCTCCGAGGACGTCCGGGTGCTGGAGCACCTCGTCGAGGCCCTGCCCGGTCGCGCGGCCCTGCCCGACCCCACGGCCCTGCCCGGTCGCGCG
>CAZONQ010000114.1:0-8341 GCA_964581125.1 uncultured Ornithinimicrobium sp. | reverse complement strand
GGCTCGCTCCCGTGAGCAGCGTCGAGACGAGGACCCCCGCCGAGGACCGCCACCCCGTGCGCGACACGCCCCTGCTCGTGGGCCTGGACGTGGACGGGACCCTCATCGGTCACGACGGCTCGGTCTCGCCCCGCGTCGAGGAGGCGGTGCGCCGCCTCGAGGCCCTGCCGCACGTCACCGTCGTCATCGCCACCGGTCGGTCGGTCGTGGCGACCATGCCGATCCTCGAGCACTTCGACCTGCTCACCCCGGGCCGGCCAGTCGTCTGCTCCAACGGCGCCGTGACCGTCGACGTCGACCCCGACGCCGACGGCGGCTTCCGCCTCGTCGACGTGGTCACCTTCGACCCGGCGCCGGCCGTGTCCCTCGTCCGGCGCGAGCTGCCCGGCGCGATCGTCGCGGTCGAGGAGATCGGCGTCGGCTTCAAGGTCAGCACCCCCTTCCCCGAGGGCGAGCTGTGGGGCGAGCAGACCGTCGTGCCGATGGAGGAGCTGCTCGCCGAGCCGGTCACCCGCGTCACCTTCCGCGACCCCAACTCCACCTCGGAGGAGTTCAGCGAGCTGGTCGAGCGGATCGGCCTGCACGGCGTGAGCTACGCCGTCGGCTGGAGCGCCTGGCTCGACCTCGCACCGGAGGGGGTCTCCAAGGCCTCCGGCCTGGAGCAGGTGCGCCGCCGTCTCGGCGTCGAGCCGCACCGCACCGTCGCCGTCGGCGACCAGCGCAACGACGTCGAGATGCTGTGCTGGGCCGCCCGCGGCTACGCCATGGGCCAGGCCCCGGCCGAGGTCGTCGAGGCAGCCGACCGTCTCACCGGCCCGGTCGAGGAGGACGGCCTCGTCGACGCCCTCGCCGAGGTCCTCGACGAGCTGGCCTGAGACCCCCGCCCGCCGGCCGACCCGCCCACGGCGCGCGACCGCATACACTCCCGCCCATGAGGGGAGTGCTGCGGGAGGTGGGGCGCACGGTCGCCGGCGCGTTCGTCGTCGTGGTCGAGGGGCTGCGGCTGCTCGTGCGCCACTGGCCGGTGCTGCTGGTGATCTTCCTGCTCGGCGCGGCCGTGCGCGAGCTGGTGCTGTGGGGCAGCTTCGAGCTGAGCCGCGAGCACCCGGTGCTCGCGTCGATCACCGTCACCCTCGCGCCGCTGGCGACGCTGACGTCCTTCATCCTCATGCTGCGCACGCTCGTGCCGTCGATGCAGCACGTCCAGGTCGAGGGCGAGAGCACGGTCACGCAGCGGATGCGGATCGTGTCGGGGGCGCTCGTGCCGTTCCTCGCGCTCTACGCCGCCCAGGGCTACCTGCGCGACGACATGCGCCGCTTCGTCAACGAGACCTTCTCCGACGAGTTCCGCAACACCAACTTCTTCGGCGGCGAGGACATGGCCGACCGCACGATCGGCACGGTCGGCACGCCCGTGCTCGTCGCCACCGTCGTCGCGGCCCTCGTGCTGCGCTGGCTGGTCGACCGGCTCGACCTGCCCGAGAAGCACTGGGGCTTCGGCTTCGTCGCCGCCTGGCTCGAGGTGATCTGGCTGGCGTTCGCCGCCAAGTCGCTCACCACCCAGTGGTCGGGCGTCCAGGGCTGGGTGCTGGACCGGCGCGCGGTCGACTGGGTCGTCGACGCCTGGGGGGCGGTGACGGGGCTGCTCGGGCCGGTCGGCTCCGCGCTCACCGCCGTCACCTCGTGGGTATGGGGCGTGCTCGGCGACTTCGACGTCCTCGTCGTGGTGCCGCTCGCCTGGCTCGTGGTCGGCGCGGTCGTCTACGGCACCAGCCTGGGCGACCCCGTCGAGCCGCCCGAGGTGCCCGTGCCCGAGCGGATCGCCAGCCGGGTCCGCACGATCGAGGAGCTCGTAGCCGTGGCGCGCGTGCGCCAGCGGCTCTCGCTCCTGCCGGACTGGCTGCGCGACTGGCTGGCGCAGCCGATCGCGTCCTTCACCTCGCGCTTCACCGCGCTCGGCACCGGCCTGCGGACGCTGGTGCGCGCCGGGCTCGTGCCGATGGTCACGCTGTGCCTGGTCTTCCTGCTGGCGCGGCAGTCCGAGCTGCTGCTGGCCTCCGGCCTGCGCGCCGTGCTGCCGCCGGTGGAGGCCGACCTCATGGTGGCGCTGGCGCCCTACCTGGACATCGTCTTCTCGGCGGTGAGCTGGGTGCTGGTGGCGGTGCTGGTCGCCGCCGCGGTCGACCGCTTCCTCGTGCGCGAGGAGCCGACGCTCATGGAGGGTGAGGAGCAGCCCGCACCGGGCGTCCCGGCCGGGACCTGACCCCGCGCGAGCGAGAACCTGAGCTCGGGCTGTCACCGAGGCGGAGATCCTGACCCGGGGTGGTCGGGCGCTACGGGTTTGCGTCACCACAGGACGCAGACCCGTAGCGGGTGGCGGACAGGGGTCGTCGCTGGCGACCCGCCCGGCCGAGGGCGTCGGTCGTCCGCGGCGCCGCCCCCCCCGCGTGGCCGGCTGTCCGGGCTGTCACCGAGGCGGAGATCCTGACCCGGGGTGGTCGGGCGCTACGGGTTTGCGTCACCACAGGACGCAGACCCGTAGCGGGTGGCGGACAGGGGTCGTCGCTGGCGACCCGCCCGGCCGAGGGCGTCGGTCGTCCGCGGCGCCGATCGGGCGTCAGTCCTCCGGCGCCACCTCGAGCGGGACCGACACGTAGTCCGGGGGCTGCCACCAGATCCGCAGCTCGGCCGGCTGCACGTCGGAGGTCAGGCGCACCAGCACGGGCACCGTCCAGGACTCGTCGCGCGGGCCCTCCTGGGACAGCGAGAAGAGCGGTGCGCACGGGCTCAGCGGCAGGCCGGTCGCGCCCAGCGCCGAGGTGGCGTAGGTGGTGGTGCGCCCCTGCGTGTCCACGACCTCGGCGTAGCACAGCGTGGGGTCCTGCTCCGGCGGGGCGGTGAAGGTGACCTCGGTCTGCCACACGGTGGTGCCCTCGACGTAGGGGACCGTCTGCAGCATGCCGTCGCCGTCGGTGAAGTCCTGCGTCTGCGTCGTGGGGCCGACCGAGACGGTGAGGTCGATGCTGGTCTCCTCGCCGGCGTCGTCCCAGGTCTGCGCGGTGAACGCGACCGGCTCGTCCACGCTCGCGACGACGGGCTCGCGCAGCTGGCTGGGCCACCAGAAGTTGACCAGGCGCGAGGCGCCGCTGACCGCCACGAGCGCCAGGACGAAGGGCAGGGCCAGCAGGGCCCACCGGTTGCGTCGCCACCAGGTCACGGCTGCACCACCAGCTCCGTGGGAGCGAGCGCGACCTCCGTCGCGGAGCCGGCCGCAGCCTCGACGTCCTCGGCGGTCAGCCCGAGGTCGACGACCGCGACGTCGTCGTAGCGCAGGTCGCTCACGGTGCCCAGCCGCAGGGTCGCGCCGGGCAGCGCCTCGGGCACCACCTCCAGCGCCACCGAGCAGCGCTGCGTGACGCCGGGCGGCGCCACGCTGCACGTCCTCGTCAGGCCCCGGGTCTGGCTCCAGCTGCGGGTGCCGTCCGCGGAGACGACCTCCCAGGTGCCCAGACGGCTGTCGCCGTCGGTCCCCGTGATCTCCAGGTCGGCCACGAGCCAGACGCCCGGCGTCGTGACACCGGCCGTCCCGTCGTCGAGGACCGCGCCCAGGTGCGTGCCGGTGACCACGACGTCGGCCGTGCGCAGGTGGGCCGCCTCGCCGACGGCCACGACGTGCTCGCGCGGGGCGCTGAGCCGGTCGAACGGCTCCGGCAGCTGGTCGCCCACGACCCGCCCGACGGCCAGCGCCGCCACGACGAAGGCGGCCGTGCCGGCACCGCCGGCCCACCGCGCCGACCACAGGCTCATCGCCCGTCCTCCCACGGCGCGCGGAAGAGCGGCTCCTCCGGCCGCTCCACGGGGACCGTCACCGTCGAGGCAGGCGCCGGGTCGGCCCAGATCATCGTGTCCTCGACGGAGCTCAGCCGGTGGGTCCGCGAGAAGACCCTGACCTCGAGCTCCTCCGGCGCCTCGCCGCTCACCGGCTGCTGCAGGACCAGCTCGTGCTCCAGCCCCGGCCCGAGGGCCCCGACCAGCTGGGGGGTCCCGCCGCCGACGTCGTAGACGGCGCTCCACGCGCTCACCTCGTCCTGCGGCGCACCGGTGGTCGTGACCGGCTCCTCGAGGCCGTGCACCTCGAGCGTGTCGGCGAAGAGCTCCCGCAGCGGCAGGGTCTCGTCCGAGTCGTTGCGGACGGTGACGAAGAGCAGCACGTCCTGGTCGTCGGCCTGGTCGGGGTTGATCTCGGGGTTGAACGCCCCGAACGGATAGCCCAGCGCCGGGCCCGCCACCGCACGCTCCACGGTCACCGTGAACGGAGCGGCCGACACCTCCTCGCCCACCTCGCTCGTGGCCTCCGGCTCGGCCGCCGGCGCCCACCCGCCGAACGGCCAGGTGAGCAGCAGGACCGCCGCCACCACGACATACCCCACGTGGGTCGGGCTCTCGGTGACCCAGGCGCGGGCAGCGTGCAGCGGACCGGTCGGCTCCGGCGTCTCCTCGGGCGTCCCCTCCTCCACGGACCGGGAGCCTAGCCGAACCGGACCGGGGGCCCGGGGCGACGGGCGGAGGAATCGCCCTCAGCCCCTTCCCAGGGACTCCGCTCACCCTACATTGTGGCTCAGGTCACAGCAGACCTCCCTGGATCCGACCCTCGACGAAGAGAGCCAGAGATGAGACCCACCACCATCAGATCCCTCGCAGGAGGCTCGGCGACCGCCATGGTCCTCGCCCTGCTCGCAGGGTTCGCCCCCGCCTCGGCCGCGCCGGACGACGCCCGGGGCGAGCGCCTCGCCGCACCCGCCGACGCCCCGTCCGGCGTCGCGGGCCAGCGTCTCGACCAGCCCGTGCACGACACCGCAGGCCCGGGGGTCCTCGACCGCACCCTCACCGGCCCCGAGGCGGACGGCCGCGTGGTCGTGCGCCTGCGCGGCGACTCCGTGGCGGAGCGGGACCTGCCCGACTCGGCCTCGGCCACCGCCAAGAAGCGCCTGCAGCAGGACCAGGACGCCCTGCTGAGGCGGGTGCGCGCCCTCGACCCGGACGCGCAGGTCCTGGCGACGACGCAGGTCGTTCTCAACGCCGTCTTCGTCGAGGTCGACCCCGCGGTCCTTCCCGACCTGGCGCAGGACCCGGCGGTCGAGCGCATCGCTCCGATCGGCACCTACCAGCTCGACCTGTCCACCACCGTGCCGTACATCGGGGCCGCGGCCGTGCAGAGCACGGGCGTGACGGGTGAGGGCGTCAAGGTGGCGGTCCTCGACAGCGGGATCGACTACACGCACGCCGCGCTCGGGGGCAGCGGCGACGTCGCCGAGTTCGAGGCCAACGACCCGGCCGTCGTCGAGCCGGGGACCTTCCCCACGGCCAAGGTGGTCGGGGGATACGACTTCGTCGGCAGCGCCTGGCCCGGCGGCCCCGAGGCCCCGGACCCCGACCCGCTCGACGACGGCCCGGCCCGCGGGCACGGCACCCACGTGGGCCACATCATCGGCGGCGAGGGCGGTGTGGCGCCCGGCGTCGACCTCTACGCCGTCAAGGTGTGCTCGTCGGTCGCCACCTCGTGCTCGGGCCTCGCGCTCATCCAGGGCATGGAGTTCGCCGTCGACCCCGACGGGGACGGCAGGCTCTCCGACCGGGTCAACATCATCAACATGTCGCTGGGCAGCGACTACGGCCAGCCCTTCGACGACGACCTGTCGGCCGCCGTGGACAACGCGACGGCCGCGGGCGTGCTCACGGTGGCGTCCGCCGGCAACGGCGGCGACAAGCCCTACGTCAACGGGACGCCGGCGGCCGCGCCGACGGCGCTCTCGGTCGCCCAGACGGCGATGCCCGAGGGCGTCCTGCCGATGCTCGAGGTCGCGGGCCAGAGCTACCCGGCCGTCTGGCAGCCGTGGTCGGCCCCGCTCGACGAGCGCGTGGAGGGGCCGGTGCAGTACGGCGACGGCGCCGGCGGCAACCTCAACGGCTGCGCGGCGTTCGCACCCGGGTCGCTGGCCGGCAAGGTCGTGCTCGTCGACCGGGGCGACTGCAACTTCACCCTCAAGGCGTTCAACGTCCAGGAGGGCGGCGGCCTGGTGGCCGTCATCGGTCTCGTGGACGCCTCGGCCCCCTTCGAGGGCGGCGACGGCGGCGAGGGCCCCATCACCATCCCCAGCTTCATGGTGAGCCGGGCCACGGCCGACGTGCTCCGGGCCAACGTCGGCGGCACGGCCGTCTTCGACCCGGCCACCGGCCTCCCGCTGAAGGGCAGCGTCGTGGGCAGCTCCTCGCGCGGTCCGCAGCACGAGGACACCACGCTCATCAAGCCGGAGATCGGGGCGCCCGGCGCCTCGGTGTCGGCGATCGCCGGCAGCGGCACGGGCGAGGGGCCCTTCGGCGGCACCTCCGGCGCCGCGCCCATGGTCAGCGGCGCCGCGGCCCTCGTGCTGGACGCCGCCGGGGGCGTGAAGACGACCCCGGGCGGCAGGACCGGCGGACGCTCGGTGGGTCACGGCCTCACCGCTCTCGAGGTCAAGTCGCTGCTCATGAACAACGCCGAGACCGACGTGGTCAACGACGTGGTCACCGGCGAGAAGGCACCGATCACCCGGGTCGGCGGCGGCGAGGTCCGGGTGGACGAGGCCGTCGACGCGCCCGTCGTGGCGTGGGACGCCGACGTGCCGTCGGCCGCGCTCAGCTTCGGCTACGTCGAGGTCACCGACACCGTCACGCTGACCAGGACCGTCGAGGTGCGCAACATCGCCAACAAGGCCCGCACCTACACGGTGACGCCGACCTTCCGGTTCGCCGACGACGAGCAGAACGGCGCCGTCACGGTGGAGGCCCCGGCCACGGTCACCGTCAGGCCCGGCAAGGGCAGGGACACGACGTTCACCGTGACCCTGACCGTCGACGGCTCCAAGCTGCGCGGCAACTCGATGAGCTCGGGCGCCGGCGGGGCCGACCCGTCGACCCTCACCCTCGACGAGTACGACGGCTACCTGGTCCTCGACGACGGTTCCGACCGGCTCACGCTCCCGTGGCACGTCCTGCCCCGCAAGGCCGCCGAGGTGACGGCCTCGCCGGCCACCCTGGCCGGCGGCGACCAGGTCGTCACCCTGGACAACACCGGGGTGGGCACCGCCCAGCTCGGCGTCTTCTCCCTCGTCGCCACCAGCCCCGACCTGCCCGAGGGCGGAGCCGGGCAGGGCATGCCGACGCCGGACATCCGCGCCGTCGGGACGCAGGTCTTCGGCGGCGGCGGCTGCGACGCCGGCTGGCTGTGGGCCTTCGCGGTCAACACGTGGGAGCCGCAGCAGCACCTGCTCCCGGTGCGGCACATCGTCGGGCTGGACACCGACGGCGACGGCGTCGACGACTACGCGATGTTCAACGGGGACGCCTCCGGGCTGAGCACGATCAGCGACGGCCGGCAGCTGAGCTGGGTGCTCGACCTCGCGACGGGCGCGGCGAGCGCGTACTTCTACGCCGAGCACGCCACCAACACCGGCAACACGGTGCTCTACGCGTGCGCGGAGCAGCTGGGGCTGACCCTGTCCGACGTCTTCACCAACGTGGGCGTGGACGTCACGACGGTCGACTTCTACTACGGCGGCCCGGGCGACGAGGTCCTCGACCTGGTCGTCGCCCCGCTCGGCGGGCGCTTCTCCGCCGAGGGCGCGGACGTCGCCGGTCACAGCGGCGGCAGCCTCGCGGTGACCGACTACGGCCAGTTCCCGGGCAGCACCCCGGACCTGGGCCTGCTCGTCCTCACCAACGGCGACCGCGGGGCCGGTGCGCGAGGAGGTGCGACGCAGGCGACGGAGGCGCTCCTGCTCACCCTGGAGTAGGTCCACGGGACTGCCCCCAGGGGCGGCACACCGGCGGGCGGGGCTGCACGGTCCCGCCCGTCGGTGCGTCCACGCCGCGCCGACCTGCCACACTGGGCCGGTGCGCCCGCTGCTCGTCACCTCGCCCGCCAACCCGCGGGTCAAGGCGCTCGCGGGGCTGCGGCGGCGCCGCACCCGCGAGCAGGAGGGGCGCACCCTCGTCGAGGGGTATGAGGAGCTCGGGCTCGCCCTGGACGCGGGCACCGTGCCGCTCACCCTGTTCTACTGCCCCGAGCTCATGGGGGAGCGGGCGCGCGCGGACGACCTCGTGGCCCGCGTCGGGGCGCTGGGCACCGAGCTGGTGGAGCTCTCCCGGGCGGCCTTCGAGAAGGCCGCCTACCGCGAGGGCCCGGACGGCTTCCTCGCCCTCGTCGCCACGCAGGACCGGCGGTGCGCCGACCTCGACCTGCCGGCCGACCCGCTCGTCCTCGTCTGCCAGGGCGTGGAGAAGCCCGGCAACCTCGGGGCGA
>CAZONQ010000113.1:0-8355 GCA_964581125.1 uncultured Ornithinimicrobium sp. | reverse complement strand
CCTGTCCAACAAGTACGCCGAGGGCTACCCGCACGCCCGCTACTACGGCGGCTGCGCGGAGGTCGACAAGGTCGAGGACCTGGCGGTCGAGCGGGCCAAGAGCCTCTTCGGCGCCGACCACGCCAACGTCCAGCCGCACTCGGGCGCCAGCGCCAACCTGGCCGTCTACGGCGCGTTCACGGCGCCGGGCGACACCGTCCTGGCCATGTCGCTGGACCACGGGGGCCACCTCACCCACGGCTTCAAGGTCAGCTTCTCCGGCAAGTGGTTCGACGCCGTGCACTACGGCGTCGACCGGGAGACCGAGGACATCGACTACGACCAGATGGAGGCGCTGGCCAAGGAGCACCGGCCGAAGATGATCTGCGCCGGCGGCTCGGCCATCCCGCGGCTCATCGACTTCGAGCGGATCCGCGCGATCTGCGACGAGGTCGGGGCGGTCATGTGGGTCGACGCGGCCCACTTCATCGGTCTGGTCGCCGGCCAGGTCATCCCGTCGCCGGTGCCCCACGCCGACGTCGTCTCCTTTACCACGCACAAGGTCCTGCGCGGCCCCCGCGGCGGCGCGATCGTGTGCAAGGAGGAGCACGCCAAGAAGATCGACCGCGCGGTCTTCCCGATGATGCAGGGCGGCCCGCTCATGCACGCGGTCGCCGGCAAGGCGGTCAACTTCGCCGAGTGCGCCACGCCCGCCTACCGGACCTACGCGCAGCAGGTCGTCGACAACGCCCAGGTCCTGGCCGGGTCGCTCGGCGAGAAGGGCATCCGCCCGATCACCGGCGGCACCGACACCCACCTGTCCCTGCACGACCTGCGCGGGGTCGGCGTGACCGGGCGCGACGCCGAGGCCCGCTGCGACGCCGCCGGCATCGTCCTCAACAAGAACGCCATCCCGTTCGACCCGGAGAAGCCCAACGTGGCCTCCGGCATCCGCGTGGGCAGCCCCTCGGTCACCACCCAGGGCATGGGCACGGAGCAGATGAAGGTCGTCGCCGACCTCATCCACCGCGCCGTCACCGAGGGCGACGCCGACCCCGACCACTCGGTCTCCCGCGAGGTCCGCGGCCAGGTCGCCGAGCTGCTCACCAGCTACCCCGCCTACCCGGAGCCGGTCTCCGGCTGAGCCCGGCGGCCCCGCCTCATACCGATCAGGGGTATGCGGTGGGGCCGGGAGAGACGACGTGCGCGAGTTCCTCATGGTGCTGCTGACGGCAGCCGTCGTGACCTATCTCGCGACGCCGCTGGTCCGTCGGCTCGCGCTGGCCGTCGGGGCGATCACCGCGGTCCGCGACCGGGACGTGCACACCGTGCCGATCCCACGGCTGGGCGGCGTGGCGATGCTCGTCGGCTTCGCGGCCGCGGTGCTGCTGGGCTCGCAGCTGCCCTACCACGGGCAGCTCTTCGACACCTCCCCGCAGCTCTACGGCGTGCTCGTCGCCGCCGCCGTCATCACCCTGCTCGGCGCGGTCGACGACGTCCGCGAGCTGGACTGGCTGACCAAGCTGGCCGGGCAGGTCATCGCCGGGGGAGTGATGGCCTACTTCGGCGTGCAGCTGCTCTCGCTGCCGATCGGCGGCGTCACCGTGCTGCCCGAGCCGGTCATGGTCGCGCTGACGATCCTCGTCGTCGTCGTCTCCACCAACGCCGTCAACTTCATCGACGGGCTCGACGGGCTGGCCGCCGGCGTCGTCCTCATCTCGGCCACGGCGTTCTTCGGCTGGTCCTACCTGGTGAGCGCCAACTTCGACCCGCCCAACGTCTTCTCCATGGCGACCTTCATCAGCGCCGCGCTCATCGGGGTGTGCGCCGGCTTCCTGCCGCACAACTTCCACCCCGCGAGGCTCTTCATGGGTGACGCGGGGGCGCTGCTCCTCGGGCTGCTGCTGGCGGCGGCGACGATCTCGATGACCGGGTCGGTGGACCCCAGCTCCTCGCTCGCCAGCGCCTCCGCCGCGGCGGCGATCCTGCTGCCGCTGGCCATCCCGGTGGCGATCATGGCCCTGCCCTTCCTCGACATCGTGCTCGCCGTCTTCCGGCGCACGCGTGCCGGGCAGCTGCCCTGGAAGCCGGACCGGGGCCACCTGCACCACCGGCTGCTCGACATCGGGCACAGCCACCGTCGGGCCGTGGTCCTCCTCTACCTCTGGTCGGCGCTGATCGCGGTGGGCGCCGTCTCGTTCGCCTACCTGCCGGTGTGGGGCTCGGTGGTGGGGATCGTCCTCCTGCTCGTCGTCGCGACCGTCCTCACGCGGCGTCCCTGGGGCCGTGGGGCGGCCTCCTCACCTGCGGTTTCGTCGCCGAAGCACACCTTGTGATAACTTTCACAAGCCCCTTCGACCAGTGCAGGAGCCCCCACGATGACCACGACCGCACCTCCGCGCGCCGCGGCGCGGACGCCGTTGCGGTCGATGCTCGTGGGTGGTCTCGTGCCCGCCCTGCCGGTCCTCGTGCTCCTGCCGCTGCTCGCCTGGGCCGCCGCGGGCCACTGGGCCGCCGTCTCCGCGCTCCTCGGGGCCGTCATCTCCCTCGCGGTGTTCGTGCTCGGGGTCGTCGGCATCCGCGGCGTCCTCGCCGGGCCCACCGCCACCACGATGGCCGGTGCGTTCGCCGTCTTCGTGCTGCAGATGGTCGTGCTCGCGGCCGTCATCTGGTCCCTGGGCCAGACGACCTGGCTGCAGGTCGTGCCGCTGGCGATCGGCTTCATCGTCGTCGGTCTCGTCTTCCAGGCCGGCCTCGTGGTCGGCTACCTCCGCTCGCGTTCCGCGCTGGACGTGACCCTGCCGGGGGAGGGTCGATGAGCTATCCCGAGCCCCACGTCGAGGGCGCCTCGCGGCAGACCGACCTCGGCAACGCCGTCATCGGCTACCTGCTCGCCGGCCCGCTGACCTTCGGCGGCCTCGGCTGGCTCGCCGACTGGCTGCTCGACACCCGTTTCCTGCTGCCCGTCGGGGTGGTCGTGGGGATGGTGCTGTCTCTCTACGTGATCTGGCTCAGGTACGGTAGGACATGACGTCCGTGTGCCGTCCTGAACCGCCGGCGTCGTTCCCCCCTGCGGGGTCCGCCCCGACAACCGTCGAAACCTGTGCGAAGGAGTACGCGTGAGTGCGACCATCACGGCCGCTGGGCTGATGCTGCCGATGGCCGAGGAAGGCGGGCACTTCCCGCCCACGCCGGGCGACTTCTGGCAGCCGCTCTTCGCGATCCCGGGGACGGAGTACTACTTCACCCGGCCGATGCTGCTGATCCTCATCTCCGGTGTCGCGCTATCCCTGTGGTTGTGGCTGACCACGCGCCGCGCCGCGGTCGTCCCGGGCCGAGCCCAGTGGTACACCGAGCAGGTCTACAACTTCGCCCGCAACGGCATCGCCCGCGACATGATCGGCAGCCGCGACTTCATGCGGTTCGTGCCCTTCCTCTTCGCGCTCTTCGTCTTCATCCTGCTCAACAACCTCTTCGGCGTCATCCCGTTCTTCCAGAACCCGACGATGGCGCGCGTGGCCTTCCCGATCGGGCTGACCCTCATCGTCTACGTGATGTACCACTGGGTCGGCCTGCGCAAGCACGGCAGCCTCGGCCGGTACATCGGCTCGCTGCTGCCCAGCGGCCTGCCCGGCTGGATCAAGCCGTTCATCCTGATGCTGGAGCTCATCACCTTCTTCATCACCCGGCCGCTCACGCTGGCCCTGCGACTCTTCGGCAACATGTTCGCCGGCCACATGCTCCTCGTCGTCTTCATCGTCGGCGGCTGGTACCTCTTCAAGACCTGGGACCCGGCCCTCATGGCCGTGGCGGTCCCGGCCTGGATCATGGGTGTCGCGCTCACCGCGTTCGAGGCCCTGGTGCAGTTCCTGCAGGCCTACGTCTTCGCCCTGCTGGCCGCCTCCTACCTCGGCGGCGCGCTGGCCGACGAGCACTGAGCCGACGAGCACTGCGCACGCGAGAACCCACAACTGAATAGACACGAAGCCTCCGGCGGGGCGCCGCCCCGCCGGGACATCACACAGAAAGAGATTCGACGTGACTGGTGACATCACCCTTCTCGGCTACGGCGTGTCCGCCATCGGCCCGGCCATCGCCGTGGGTCTGATCTTCGCGGCCTACATCAACGGTGTGGCCCGCCAGCCCGAGGCGCAGGGCAAGCTGCAGCCGATCGCCATCCTGGGCTTCGCCCTGGCCGAGGCGCTGGCCATCTTCGGCCTGGTCCTCTTCTTCATCGCCTTCTTCGTCGGCTGACGAACACCCTTCGCCCATCCAGACCAGTCCCTCAGCACCCGGCCACCCGCTGGCCGGCAGACCTGACGGACACGTACACGTGAGGAGTCGCGCGTGGAGCACACCACGATCGCGTCGGGCGTCCTGAAGGCTGCCGAGGAGACCCAGCCGATGGGCGCCGGGGAGGACGCCGTCCCGATCCTTCCCTACCTGCCCGAGCTCATCTTCGGCCTGATCGTCTTCGCCCTCTTCTGGTGGTTCGTCGCCAAGTTCGTGGTGCCGAGCCTGGAGAAGGCCTACGCCGAGCGCACGGCCGCCATCGAGGGCGGGATGAAGGCGGCGGAGCAGGCGCAGGCCGAGGCCGCCGCGGCCAAGAAGCAGTACGAGGACCAGCTCGGGGACGCCCGTGCCGAGGCCGCCCGCATCCGCGAGCAGGCCAAGGAGCAGGGCGCCCAGATCATCGCCGAGATGCGCGAGCAGGCCCAGTCCGAGGCGGACCGCATCACCGACACCGCGCACAAGCAGATCGAGGCCGAGCGCCAGCAGGCCATGGTCCAGCTGCGCGGCGAGGTGGGCACCATCTCGACCGCCCTCGCCAGCAAGATCGTCGGCGAGTCGCTCGAGGACGAGGCGCGCCAGCGCGGGATCGTCGACCGGTTCCTCGCCGACCTCGAGGCCGGCGACGTCCGGCCGGAGAAGCTGGGCGCGGGAAGCGAGCAGGGTTCCTGATGGACGCCACCTTCCGCAGGGCCTACCACGAGGCCGAGCAGGCCCTCGCGCAGGCGCTGCAGCCCGAGGCCGGCACCGACGCGGCCCGGCTGGCGGAGGACCTCTGGGCCGTGGCCCGGGCGGTCGACGACAGCCCGGCGCTCCGCCGCAACCTGGCCGACCCCTCGCGCGAGGCGGGGGACAAGGCCGGGCTGGCCGAGCGGCTGCTGGCCGGCAAGGTCGGCGACGAGGTCCTGCGCGTCGTCGGCACGGCCGTCGGCCAGCGCTGGTCGCAGCCCGGTGACGTGGTCACCGCGCTCGAGCGGCTGGGCGTCGAGGCGGTCCTGACCCACGCGCAGCGCAACGGGCGCCTCGGCCAGGTCGAGGACGAGCTGTTCCGCTTCGGCCGGATCGTCGAGGGCAGCCCCGAGCTGCAGGCGGCGCTCGGCGACCGTCGGGCCGACGCGCACGCGAAGGCGACGCTCGTCGACCGGCTGCTCTCGGTGAAGGCCGCGCCGGAGGCGGTGCGGCTGGCCAAGCAGGCGGTCTCCGGGACCCGTGGGCGCCGCTTCGACCACGCGCTCGAGGCCTTCCTCGAGCAGGCCGCGGCCCACCAGGACCAGGTCACCGCGACCGTCACCAGCGCGGTGCCGCTCTCGCCCGAGCAGCAGGACCGGCTCGCCCGCGCCCTGAGCACGCAGTACGGCCGCCAGGTCCACACCAACGTGGTCATCGACGAGGACGTCGTCGGTGGCATCCGGGTGGAGATCGGCGACGAGGTCATCGACGGCACGGTCAGCCACCGGCTGGCCGAGGCACGCCGGCTGCTGACCAGCTGACCCAACCGCATACCCACCCAGCACGACCCATCCGGTCCGCCACTGACGAGCACGGACCCACGACGAGGAGAAGATGATGACGGAGCTTTCGATCCGTCCGGAAGAGATCCGCGACGCACTGGACCAGTTCGTCCAGTCCTACGAGCCGAGCGCCGCCTCCCGCGAGGAGGTCGGGCGCGTGGTCGACGCCGGCGACGGCATCGCCCACGTCGAGGGCCTGCCCTCGGTCATGACCAACGAGCTCCTCGAGTTCGAGGACGGCACGCTGGGCCTGGCGCTCAACCTCGACGTGCACGAGGTCGGCGTCATCGTCCTGGGTGACTTCTCCGGCATCGACGAGGGCCAGCCGGTGCGCCGCACCGGCGAGGTGCTCTCGGTCGCGGTCGGCGACGGCTACCTCGGCCGGGTCGTGGACCCGCTGGGCAACCCGATCGACGGCCTCGGCGACATCGAGACCGAGGAGCGTCGTGCGCTGGAGCTGCAGGCCCCCGGCGTCATGATGCGCAAGTCGGTCCACGAGCCGCTGCAGACCGGCATCAAGGCGATCGACTCGATGATCCCGATCGGCCGCGGCCAGCGCCAGCTCATCATCGGCGACCGCCAGACCGGCAAGACGACCGTCGCGGTCGACACGATCCTCAACCAGAAGGCCAACTGGGAGTCCGGCGACCCGGACAAGCAGGTCCGCTGCATCTACGTCGCGGTCGGCCAGAAGGGCTCCACCATCGCCTCCGTGCGCGGCACGCTGGAGGAGAACGGCGCGCTGGAGTACACCACGATCGTCGCGGCCCCCGCCTCCGACGCCGCCGGCTTCAAGTACCTCGCCCCCTACACCGGCTCGGCCATCGGCCAGCACTGGATGTACCAGGGCAAGCACGTCCTCATCGTCTTCGACGACCTGTCCAAGCAGGCCGAGGCCTACCGCGCCGTGTCGCTGCTGCTGCGCCGCCCGCCGGGCCGCGAGGCCTACCCGGGCGACGTCTTCTACCTGCACAGCCGGCTGCTGGAGCGCTGCGCCAAGCTGTCCGACGACATGGGCGCGGGCTCGATGACCGGCCTGCCGATCATCGAGACCAAGGCCGGCGACGTCTCGGCCTACATCCCGACCAACGTCATCTCGATCACCGACGGCCAGATCTACCTGCAGGCCGACCTCTTCAACTCCAACGTCCGCCCGGCGATCGACGTGGGTGTCTCCGTCTCCCGCGTCGGTGGTGACGCGCAGATCAAGGCGATGAAGTCGGTCTCCGGCCGCCTCAAGGTCGACCTCGCGCAGTTCCGCGAGATGGAGGCCTTCGCGATGTTCGCCTCCGACCTGGACGCCGCGTCCAAGGCGCAGCTCGAGCGCGGTGCGCGCATGGTCGAGATCCTCAAGCAGCCGCAGTCCTCGCCGGTCCCGGTCGAGGAGCAGGTCGCGATCATCTGGGCCGGCACCAACGGCCACATCGACGACGTGCCGGTCTCCGACGTGCGCCGCTTCGAGGCCGACTGGGTGGACTACCTGCGCCGCGAGCAGCAGGGCCTCCTCGACGGCATCCGGGAGACGGGCAAGCTCGGCGACGACAGCGAGGCGACCCTGGCCGAGGCCATGTCGGCCTTCAAGGCCGAGTTCGACCCCGACAGCAGCCGCGAGGTGCGCACCGGGTCCGACGAGGACTTCGACAACATCGACGGCCTGGAGTCCGAGGACGTCGACCAGGAGCAGATCAAGGTCCGCCGGCGCTGACGCCATACCCCCGGCGAAGCACCGACCACCTGACGCACGAGACCTGAGAGAGGCGAGATATGGGAGCGCAGCAGCGTGAATACGTTCAGCGCAGCCGGTCCGTCCAGTCGACCAAGAAGATCACGCGGGCGATGGAGCTCATCGCCGCCTCCCGCGTGGTGAAGGCCCGCCAGCGGGTGGCGCAGACGACGCCCTACGCCAACGCGATCACCCGCGCGGTGTCCGCGGTCGCCAGCTACGCCGACGTCGAGCACCCGCTGACGACCGAGCGGGAGACCGTCCGGCGCGCCGGCGTGCTCATCATCACCAGCGACCGCGGGCTCGCGGGCGCGTACTCCGGCAACGTGCTCAAGCGCAGCGAGCAGCTGCGCGAGCTGCTCGAGGAGGACGAGGGCAAGGAGATGGTGCCCTACCTCACCGGTCGCAAGGCGGAGGGCTACTACCGCTTTCGCGACCGCGCCTTCGAGCAGTCGTGGTCGGGCTTCTCCGACGCGCCGACCTTCGAGGTCGCCCGCGAGATCGCCCAGCGGCTGACGGCCGACTTCGTCGCGGGGTCGGAGAACGGCGGCGTGGACGAGCTGCACATCGTCTCCACCCGGTTCATCACCATGGTCACCCAGGAGGTGCAGGTCGTGCGCCTGCTCCCGCTGGAGGTCGTGGAGGAGGACGAGCCGGTCGAGCAGGAGGACATCTACCCGCTCTACGAGTTCGAGCCGGACGGTCCGCAGGTGCTGGACGCGCTGCTGCCCAAGTACGTCACCTCCCGGATCTGGAACGCCCTGCTCCAGGCGTCCGCCTCCGAGCTGGCGGCGCGGCAGCGGGCGATGAAGTCGGCGACGGACAACGCCGAGGAGCTCATCAAGACCTACA
>CAZONQ010000112.1:0-8439 GCA_964581125.1 uncultured Ornithinimicrobium sp. | reverse complement strand
ATCTGACACGCTGTTGAGTTCTCAAGGATCGGACGCACACCTCAAGACCGGCGCTTTCGCGCGTGGTGCTCGGGGGGCTTGACCAACTTTATCTGCCTCTCCGGATCGGAGTCAAATCCGTGCTCCGCGCTCTGCGCGGGGCTCCTCGGAGGTAGATGGCCTCACCCGGGACCGGCCACCAGCTGGTGTCCGTGCCTCCCTGTCGGTGCGGCGAGGGATAACTCTAGGGCACGTCTGGTCGGGACACAAATCCGCAGGTCAGGAGGCTTTCCGGGCGGCGGCGAGGTGGCGCCGCCCACGCCGCAGGAGCGCCACGCTGCCGTGCAGGAAGTCCTGGTCGCCCACGACGTGGTCCACGTCGGTCACCTTCACGTTGTTGACGCTCACGCCTCCCTCCCCGACCAGCCGTCGGGCCGCGCCCTTGCTGTCCGCGAGGCCGGTGGCGACGAGCGCCTCCACCACGGTGCTGCCGGGGGTCACCGGCGCGCCGGGCAGCTCGGCCGTCGCGTCGGCGAGGGTGCCGGCGTCGATGGTCGCCGGGTCGCCCTTGCCGAAGAGCACCCGGCTGGCGGCCTCGACCTGCTCGGTGGCGTCCGCGCCGTGCACGAGGGTCGTCACCTCCCGGGCCAGCGCCCGCTGGGCGGTCCGCAGGTGCGGCGCCTCGGCCGTCTGCCGCTCCAGCTCCTCGACCGCTGCCTCGTCGAGGTCGGTGAAGACCCGCAGGAGCCGCCCGACGGAGGCGTCCTCCACGTTGATCCAGTACTGGTAGAAGGCGTAGGGACTGGTCATGTCGGCAGACAGCCAGACGGCGTTGCCCTCCGACTTGCCGAACTTGTTGCCGGCCTCGTCGGTGAGCAGCGGCGTGGTGAGCACGTGGACCGAGGCGCCCTCCACGCGGTGGATGAGGTCCGCGCCCGCGGTGAGGTTGCCCCACTGGTCCTGGCCGCCGGTCTGCAGCGTGCAGCCGTGCGTGCGGTAGAGGTGCAGGTAGTCCATCGCCTGGAGGATCTGGTAGCTGAACTCGGTGTAGCTGATCCCGACCTCGCTCTGCAGGCGCGCGGCCACCGACTCCTTGCGGATCATCTGGTTGACCCGGAAGTGCTGGCCCACGTCGCGCAGGAAGTCCAGGGCGGTCATCGGGGCGGTCCACTCGAGGTTGTCCACGAGGAGCGCCGCGTTGTCGCCCTCGAAGTCGAGGAACGGCCGGACGAGCCGCTTGATCCGGTCCACGTTGGCGGCGGCCTGCTCCTTGGTCTTCAGGACGCGCTCGGACGTGGGCTTGGGGTCGCCGATGAGCCCGGTGGCTCCCCCGACGAGGCAGATCACCCGGTGCCCGGCGCGCTGGAGACGTCGGAGCAGCACGAGCTGCACCAGGTTGCCGAAGTGCAGGCTGGGCGCGGTGGGGTCGAACCCGCAGTAGACCGTGACGGTGCCGTCGAGCGCCTCCCGCAGGGCGGCCTCGTCGGTGGTCTGCGCCACCAGTCCGCGCCACTGCAGCTCGTCGAGGATGTTGGTCACGGTCGGGGGTTCCTTCCGGGTCAGGTATGGGGTGGGGCCGGCTCCAAGCCTACGTGCGCCCGGTCGTCGTCCCGGTGGGGCGGGTGCGCCCGCGCGCGCGGCGGACGCCCGGGCGGTAGGCGGACACCGTCGGGTCCCCGTCGAGCCAGAAGCGCCAGGGGTAGCGGTCGGCGTCCCCGCCCTCGCCCGAGACGCCGACGCGCGGACCCTGACGGACCGGCCTCGTCGGCCGGTCTGGCAGGCTCAGCGAGACGGGGCCGGCGGGGTCGAGCAGGTCGACCCCGTCGTGGGCGCGGTCGAGACCGAGCGCGGACGCGAGGCGAGCAGGCCCGCGGGCGAGGTCCCGCGCGGGGTGGGGACGCTGGCGGCCGGCGTCGCGCCGGGCCCGGGCGTGCTCCGTGCCCGCGACGACCTCCCCGGCCCGCAGGAGGACCGCGCTGGCCTCGCCCTCGGGCCCGCAGACCACGTTGCAGCACCAGTGCATGCCGTAGGAGAAGTAGACGTAGAGGTGACCGGCGGGCCCGAACATCACCTGGGTGCGCGGAGTGGGGCCCCGGAACGCGTGCGACCCCGGGTCGCGGGTGCCGGCGTAGGCCTCCACCTCCGTGAGGCGCACGGTCACCCCGTGGGCGCTGACGTGCGCGCCCAGCAGCGCGGGGGCCACCTCGAGGACCGGCCCGGAGAGGAGGTCGCGGCCCACCGGGCGGGATGCCGGCACGCCGGTCAGTCCCGCACGACCGGCAGGTCCTCGACCCAGTGACGCCGCTCGGCCAGCTGGTGCAGCAGGTGGGCGCGCTGCTCCCCGACCCGGGCGGGAGCCGTCCCGCCGTGCGCGTTGCGCGAGGCGATCGAGCCGCGCACCGTGAGGACGTCGCGCACCCCCGGGTGCAGGTGGTCGCTGATCGCGGCGAGGTCCTCGTCGCCGAGGTCCTCCAGCCCGACGCCGCGCGCCTCGCACACCCGCACGCACTCCCCCGCGACCTCGTGCGCCACGCGGAAGGGCACCCCCTCGCGGACCAGCCACTCGGCCACGTCGGTGGCCAGCGAGAACCCCTGGGGCGCCAGCTCCTCGAGCCGGTCGGTGCGGAAGGTCAGCGTCGCGACCATGCCGGACACCGCGGGCAGCAGCACCTCCAGGGTGTCGACGGCGTCGAAGACGGGCTCCTTGTCCTCCTGCAGGTCGCGGTTGTAGGCCAGCGGCAACCCCTTGAGCGAGGCCAGGAGGCCGGCGAGGTCCCCCACGAGCCGGCCAGCCTTGCCCCGGGCCAGCTCGGCGACGTCCGGGTTCTTCTTCTGCGGCATGATGCTCGAGCCGGTCGAGAAGGCGTCGTCCAGCACGACGAAGCCGAACTCCGCGGTGGCCCAGAGGATGACCTCCTCGGCCAGCCGCGACAGGTCGATGCCGACCATCGCGGCGACGAAGGAGAACTCCGCCGCGAAGTCCCGCGAGGCGGTGCCGTCGATGGAGTTCTCCACGGGGGCGCTCATGCCGAGGTCGTGGGCGACCGCCGCGGGGTCCAGCCCGAGCGAGGACCCCGCCAGCGCCCCGGATCCGTAGGGCGAGACCGAGGCGCGCCGGTCCCAGTCGACCCAGCGCTCCACGTCGCGCAGCAGGGCCCAGGCGTGGGCCTGCAGGTGGTGCGCGAGCAGCACCGGCTGGGCGTGCTGCAGGTGGGTCCGGCCGGGCATGGCCACGTCGGGGTGCCGCGCCGCCTGGTCCACGAGGGCCTGGACGACGTCGAGCACCTTGGCGGAGAGCAGCCGGGCCTGGTCGCGCAGGTACATGCGGAAGAGCGTGGCGACCTGGTCGTTGCGCGACCGGCCGGCGCGCAGGCGTCCGCCCACGTCCGGACCGACGCGCTCGAGGAGCCCGCGCTCCAGGGCGGTGTGCACGTCCTCGTCGGTCTCCGCCGGCACGAAGGCGCCGGAGCGGACGTCCTCGCCCAGCTGCCGGAGGCCGGCCAGCATCGTCTCGAGGTGCTCGTCGGAGAGGAGACCCGCGGCGTGCAGGACGCGCGCGTGGGCGCGCGAGCCGGCCAGGTCGTAGGGCGCCAGCCGCCAGTCGAAGTGCGTGCTCTTGCTCAGCGCCGCGAGGGCGTCGCTCGGGCCGCCGGAGAAGCGGCCTCCCCACAGGCTCACAGTCATGAGGTCCATCCTCTCTCACACCGGGCCGCCCGCCGCGCGGCGGTGCCCGTGCGGACGTCCCGCCGGCTCCGGGCGCGTCCTCGTCACGCCGTGGCGACGTCCCTCGTCACGCCGGGTCGCGGGCCTCCGTGTCGTCGGCGAGCGCCAGCAGCCGCCCGGCGAGGCCGGGCCCGCCGTCCGTGGCCGTGGCGATGACCAGGATCGTGTCGTCGCCGGCGATCGTGCCGAGGATCTCCGGGTCGTCGTTGCGGTCGATGGCCGCGGCGAGGAACTGGGCGGCGCCGGGCGGCGTGCGCAGGACCACCTGGTTGCCGACCGCCCGCGCGCTGACCAGCAGCTCCTGGAGCAGGCGCACCAGCCGGGTGGAGACCTCGGCGGCGTCCTGGGCCGGGCGCGGCGTCGTGTCGCCGCCCTCCGCCGGCACCGCGTAGACCAGCTGCCGCCCCCGCCGCACCTTGACCGCCCCGAGGTCCACCAGGTCGCGGGAGAGCGTCGCCTGGGTGACGGAGATGCCGTCCCCCGCGAGCAGGTCGAGGAGCTGGCCCTGGGAGCCCACGGCGTGGCGCTCGAGCAGGTCGCAGATCCGCTGGTGGCGGGCAGCACGCGTCGTCGGGATGCTGGTCACGGAGCGTGACTATACAGCAGGATGCATGACTATCCGCGCGTCGGCGTCGGGCCGGCGTCAGGGGGTCCAGAGCTCCCGGGCCAGCCTCAGCGCCGCGGCGCCCTGCTCCCGCTGGAAGGTCCGCAGCGTGGGCAGGCCCCGTGCCGGGGGCCGCCGTGCGGCCTCGTGGAAGAAGCCCGCCAGTCCCAGGACCAGTCCGAGCACGTCCTCCTCGGTGGCGCCGAGGTCCCGCAGCACTCCCAGGTGCCTGCGGACGTCGAGCTCCCCGGCCCAGCGCACGTTGACGAGCAGCATGGCGGCGTCGCACCACGCCGCACCCCGGCTGGCCCACGGCCAGTCCACGAGGCGGACGACCCCGTCGGGCCGGAGCAGCAGGTTGTCCGCACGCACGTCCGTGTGGGCCACCGCGTCCCCGGCCATCCGGGGAAGGGTCCGGGCGCACAGGTCGACGACCTCGTCCAGCCGCTCCACCACCCAGGGGACGTCACCGGGGCCGTCCGGTCGGAGGTGCCCCGCGGCGCGCAGCCGTGACCAGGCACCCATCTCCCCCACCAGCTCCTGCTCCAGGCGCGGCCACGAGGCCGGGGCGGTCATGCCCGCCACCGACGCGACCGCGCCCAGGCTGGCGGCGAGCTCCTCGTGCCCCCAGGGCAGGGGGTGGCGGCCCTCGACGTCCTCGATCACGAGCGCAACCCAGTGCCCGTCGTCGTGGGACGCGAGCAGCTGCGGCACCTGCGGCACGCCGACGAGCGTGCGCAGCACCTCGGCCTCGCGGCGGTGCAGGTCAGGTGTCTGCTCGTTCTGCGCCGGGCTGACCGCCTTGACGAAGGCGCGCGCCCCGGCGGCCGTCACCACCCGGTCGGCCGTGCCCGGCGAGAAGCCGCCGGGCTGCGTGGTGGCCTCGACCACCTGCCCGCCCAGCACCTCCGCCACCCAGGACCGCAGGTCGACGGGCAGGTCCTGCCAGGCGAGCCGCCGACCGAACACCTCAGCCGGCCAGCGGGTCGTCCGGGCCCCACGGGCGCAGCCGCAGCATGCGCTCGCCGTCGGAGAGCCCCTCCGCCGAGCGGCGGCGCAGCTCGTCGAGGTCGTCGGCGCCGGCCCGGACCATGCGCCCGGAGAAGCCGTCCAGCTCGCCGTCGGCGATCGCGAGCAGCAGGGCCGCCACGTCGGCGGGGTCGGTCCACTCGGTGCGTCCCTCGTGCATCTGCATCGAGTGCGTCATGTCCGTGGCCACCACGCCGGGTGCCAGGTCGAAGGCGTGCACGCCGTGCTCCGCGCCGGCGAGCGCGGTCCCGCCCGTGAGACGGGCCAGCGCCGACTTGGAGGCGCAGTATGCGGTGAGGTCGGCTCGCTCCCGCGTCCCGGCCCCGGAGTTGAGGTTGACCACGCGCCCGCCCCCGGCCTCGACCATGTGCGGCACGACCGCCCGCGTGAGCAGGAACGGCCCGCGCACGTTGGTCACCATGACCTGCCACCACTCGTCGACGTCCGCCTCCCAGAGGGGCCGCTCGGTCTCGACGAGACCCGCGTTGTTGACCAGCAGGCCGACCGGCCCGAGGTCGCGGACGACCTGCCCGACCGCGGTGTCCACCGCTCCGGCGTCCGTGACGTCGCACGCGATGCCGTGGGCGCCCTCCGCCGCGCGACCGGACCGGGAGAGGCCGGCGACGGTCCAGCCGGCGCCGAGCAGCGCCCGCACGAGGTGGTCGCCGATGCCGCGCGAGGCCCCGGTGACGACCGCCGTCCTGGGGACGCTCACCGCTGGACCGCCCCGTGGTCCTTCGCCGCGCGGCGCACCGCGGCGTCGCGCGCTGCGTTGACCTCGTCGGTGGTCAGGGTGCGGTCGGGGGCGCGGAAGTGCATCCGGAAGGCCAGCGACTGCTGGTCGTCCTCGATCTGGTCGCCCACGTAGACGTCGAAGAGCTCGATGCTCTCCAGCAGCTCGCCCGCGCCGGCCACCAGGGACTCCTGCACGTCGCCGTAGCGGACCGCGCGCGGCACGACCAGGGCGACGTCCGAGGCCGACGTGGGGTGCGTGGACAGCGGCCGGACCTGGGTGCGGTGGTCGCTCGCGCCGACGAGCACGTCGAGGTCGAGCTCCGCGGCGCTGGTGCGCTCGGGCAGACCGAGCCGCTGGACCACCTTGGGGTGCAGCTCGCCGGCCCAGCCGACGGTCGTCCCGTCGGGGAGCGCCAGCTCCACGCACCGTCCGGGGTGGAAGGGCGCGCGCTCGGTCTGCAGCCGCTCGACGGGCACGCCGAGCGCGTCGGCGACCGCGTGCGCCCACGCGACGACGTCGGTCACGTCGACGGGTCGGCCCGCCCCCCACCAGCCGGCGCGGTCGGCCTGGCCCGCCGCCACGACCGCCACGTGCCACGGCTGGGCCGGGACGGCGTCCTTGATCCGCCCGAGGGTCGCGTCGTCCGGGCGGGCGCCGACCCCGGGGACCGGCGCGCTGGCCGCGTGGTCGGGCAGCGTGACGGTGTCGATCTCGAAGAGCGCCACGTCCCGGCTGCCGCGCGAGACGTTGCGCCGCAGCGCCTCGGGCAGCGTCTGGAGCAGCTCGGTGCGCATGAGCGGCGCCTCGTCCGACAGCGGGTTGGCGAGACGGAGCGCGTGCCTGCGCACGTCCTCGGCATCCAGGCCCAGCTCCTCGAAGCGGCTCTCGCCGACGAACGGGTAGGTGAGCACCTCGTGCAGCCCCTGGCCGGCGAGCGCCGCCGCGACCGCCCGGCGGGAGCGCTGGGAGTGCGTGAGCCCGCGGCCCCCGGTGGCGCGTGGCACGACCGACGGGATCTTGTCGTAGCCGTCGATCCGCGCGACCTCCTCGACGAGGGTCGGCGCGTCGGTGAGGTCCGGCCGCCACGTCGGGGGCGTCACCCGCACGCTGCCGTCCTGCGGGTCGGAGACCTCGCACCCGATCATGCGCAGCACCTCGACCACGCGCTCCGGGCCGTAGTCGACCCCGACGTAGGCGGTGGGCATGCCCAGGTCGAGGGTCACCGGGGGCATGGTGGTGGAGGAGCGCTCGTCGCGGTCGGTCACCGCCGGGTCTGCGGTCCCGCCGCCGTGCTCGACCAGCAGGTCGACCGCGAGCTGCGCCGCCGCGGCCGTCACGGCCGGGTCGACGCCGCGCTCGAAGCGCTTGGCCGCCTCGCTGGAGAGCTTGTGGCGCCGCGAGGTGCGCGCGACGGTGCGGTGGTCGAAGTGCGCCGCCTCGATGAGCACGTCCGTCGTCTGCCCCGGCGTGACCTCGCCGTCCTCGCCGCCCATGACGCCGGCGAGGGCGAGGATGCGCCCGCCGTCGGGTCCGCAGGTGATGAGCAGGTCCTCGGGGTCGAGCTCCCGGTCGACGTCGTCGAGGGTGCGCAGGCGCTCGCCGGCCCGCGCCCGCCGGACGACGACAGGGCTGTCGAGCGTGGCCAGGTCGAAGGCGTGCAGCGGCTGGCCGAGCGCGAGCATCACGTAGTTGGTGACGTCGACCGCCAGCCCGATCGGGCGCATCCCCGCCTCGGTGAGGCGCCGCGCCATCCACTCCGGCGTCTGCCGGGTCAGGTCGATCCCCCGCACCGCGCGGGCGAGGTAGCGGTCGCACCCGGGCACCCCGTCGAGCGGGGCCTCGTCCCGCAGCTCCACGGCATACCCCTCCCCCGTCGCGGGGTCGACGGGCAGGTCGGCGGGGTCGCGGTAGGCGGCACCGGTCGCGTGGGAGTACTCGCGGGCGACGCCGCGCAGGCTGAAGCAGTAGCCGCGGTCGGGCGTGACGTTGACCTCGACGACCTCGCGGTCCAGCCCGAGCACGCCGACGAGGTCGTCGCCGGGGGCCAGGCCCAGCTGCGCGACACGGTCCTCGCCGAGCAGGCGGGGCAGCACGATGATGCCCTCGTGGTCGTCCCCGAGCCCGAGCTCGCGCACCGAGCAGATCATCCCGGCGGAGACGTGCCCGTAGGTCTTGCGGGCCGAGATCGTCATGGGGCCCTGCGGGGTCGGCAGCACGCCGCCGGGAAGGATCACCGCGACGAGGTCGCCGACCTCGAAGTTGTGCGCGCCGCAGACGATCCCCTGCGGCTCGCCGGTCCCGTTGGCGGCACCGACGTCCACCTGGCACCAGTTGATCGTCCTGCCGTTCTTCTGCGGCTCGGGGTGCT
>CAZONQ010000111.1:0-8454 GCA_964581125.1 uncultured Ornithinimicrobium sp. | reverse complement strand
GTCGACCTCGTAGTAGAGCCGGGTCGCCATCTGGAAGACCTCCTGGACGGTGCCCGCCGCCCCGGGCAGGACCACGAGACCGTGTCGGGAGTGGGCCAGCAGCAGGTCCTCGCGCAGCGCGTTGGAGAAGAACTTGGCGACCAGCTGGGCGAAGGCGTTGGGCGGCTCGTGGCCGTAGTACCACGTCGGGACGCCCAGGCTGCGCAGCCGGCCGGGCCACTCGCCGGGCGCGTCCAGGCGCAGCCGCAGCGCCGGGCGCACCCACGCGCCGATGTCCGGCGCGAAGTCCGGCACCTGCGCCAGCCGGTCCAGCGCCCGTGCCAGGACCGTCTCGTCGGGTGCCCAGGCGCCCAGGTTGGCCGCCTCCATCGCCCCGGGCCCGCCGCCGGTGACCACGACCGCCCCGGAGACGGCGACGCGGTGGCCGAGCAGGGCCGCGGCGGCGAAGCCGTCCGTGCCGCGCTTCAGCGCGTGGCCGCCCATGACGCCCACGACCCGCCGCGACTCCACGACCGAGCTCAGCGCGTCGGACATCGCGTCGTCGTGGATCGCCCGCAGCGCCGTGACGTAGGCGTCGTGCCGCACCGCCGCGTCCTCGAACCACCGGTAGGCGCGGGCGTCGACGGTGGCCCCGTAGCCGTCGTCCTCGAGCCCGGCGTAGAGCTCCTGGGGCGTGTAGAGACGGGCCCGGTAGGGGTCGACCGGGGCGTGCGGCACCGCGGGGAAGACGATCGCGCCGTGCTCGCGCAGGTGCCGCTCCACCTCGGCGTCCAGGGTGCCGCCGAGGACCACGATGTCCGTGAGGTCCTCCCGGGCGAGCAGCAGGTCCCGGTCGAGCGTCAGGTCGAGCCCCTGCAGGCGCAGGCCGTGCAGCGGCTCCGGCGAGCGCAGCAGCCGCGCCCAGGTCGTCTGGTCCTCGACCTCGCGGGGCGGCCCGACCGTCACCGCCTGGGCGCGCCGGTAGCGGACCTCGCCGGGAGGCCGTCCCCCGAGCGGCACCGAGGAGACCCGGGCGCTGACCGGTCGCTGGCTGGACTCCATACCCATGGGCACCGACCCTATGCACCCGCCGGCCGGGACGCGCAGGCCGTCCGTCGCACCGCACGGGCCGCTCGGCGACCGGCACGGGGGTCCGGGGTGCCGGGCACCGGTCCGCGGGTGTTGACTGTGGACCCATGAGCACCGACGCCCAGCAGAGCTATCGCGACACCGTGGCCGCGAGCGTGGCCGACCCGGCCGGCTTCTGGGGGGAGGCCGCCGGGCTCGTGGACTGGATCCGCCCGCCGCGCCAGGTCCTCGACGACAGTCGGCCGCCGTTCTACCGCTGGTTCCCGGACGGGCGGCTCAACGTCTGCTACAACGCGCTCGACCGGCACGTCGTCCACGGGCGGGCGGACCAGCCGGCGCTCGTCTACGACAGCCCGGTCACCGGGAGGAAGGACACCTACACCTACGCTCAGCTGCTCGACCTCGTCGCCCGCTTCGCCGGGGTGCTGCGCGACCTCGGCGTGACCAAGGGCGACCGGGTCGTGATCTACATGCCGATGATCCCCGAGGCCGCGGTCGCGATGCTGGCCTGCGCGCGGATCGGCGCCGTGCACTCGGTGGTCTTCGGCGGCTTCGCGCCGGCCGAGCTCGCCGCCCGCATCGAGGACGCGCGGCCCAAGGTCGTGGTGTCGGCCTCGTGCGGCATCGAGCCCTCGCGCGTCGTGGCCTACAAGCCGATGCTCGACGAGGCCGTGCGGCGCTCGGCGCACAAGCCGGACCACTGCGTCGTCGTGCAGCGCGAGCAGCTCGAGGCCGAGCTGGGGGAGCGGGACCTGGACTGGGCCCGGCTCATGCACCCCGACGCCGTCGCGCCGGCCGCGTGCGTGCCCGTCGAGGCCACCGACCCGCTCTACATCCTCTACACGTCGGGGACCACCGGCCGCCCCAAGGGCATCGTCCGCGACAGCGGGGGGTATGCCGTCGCGCTGCGGTGGTCGATGACCAACCTCTTCGGGGTGGAGCCGGGGGAGACGTGGTTCTGCGGGTCCGACGTGGGATGGGTCGTGGGCCACTCCTACATCGTCTACGCGCCGCTGCTCACCGGGGCCACGACCGTGCTCTTCGAGGGCAAGCCGGTCGGGACGCCGGACGCGGGGACCTACTGGCGGATCGTCGAGGAGCACGACGTGGTCGCGATGTTCTCCGCGCCGACGGCGATCCGGGCCATCAAGAAGCAGGACCCGCGCGGCGAGCTCGTCGAGCGCCACGACCTGTCCACCCTGCGCACGCTCTTCCTCGCCGGCGAGCGGCTCGACCCGGACACCTGGCAGTGGGCCACCGACCGGCTCGGGATCCCGGTCGTCGACAACTGGTGGCAGACCGAGACCGGCTGGCCGATCGCCACCAACCCGGTCGGCGTCGCGCTCTTCGACATCCGGCCCGGCAGCCCGACCGTGCCGACGGTCGGCTACGACGTGCGGATCCTCGACGAGCGCGGCGAGGAGGTGCCGGCAGGGACCGAGGGCGCGATCTGCCTACGCCTGCCCCTGCCGCCGGGCACGCTGCCGACGCTGTGGGAGGACGACGAGCGCTACGTGTCCTCCTACCTGGCGGCCTACGACGGCTACTACCTCACCGGCGACGGCGGCCACGTCGACGAGGACGGCTACCTCTACGTCATGGGGCGCACCGACGACGTGCTCAACGTCGCCGGGCACCGGCTGTCCACCGGCTCGCTCGAGGAGGCGCTCGCGGGGCACCCGTCGGTCGCCGAGTGCGCGGTCATCGGTGTGCAGGACGCCCTCAAGGGGCAGGTGCCGCGGGCGCTCGTGGTGCTCAAGGCCGGGGTCGACCTGGACGACGAGGGGCGGGCGGCGCTCGCCGACGAGCTGGTCCAGCGGGTGCGCGACGAGGTCGGCGCCGTGGCGGCGCTGCGCCAGGTCGACGTCGTCGACGCCCTGCCCAAGACGCGGTCCGGCAAGATCCTGCGCAGGACGATGCGGCAGATGGCCGACGGGCAGGAGGCGCTCGTGCCCTCGACCATCGAGGACCGCGCCGTCCTGGACGCGCTCGAGCCGGTGCTGCGCGGCGGGAGCTGACGCCTCGCCGCCCGGCTGCTCCGGGCACCTGCGGGGCACCACGACCTCGGCGGCGGCCCTGTGGACAACTTCGGCGGCGACCTCGGCGGTCTTCCTAGGCTGCTCCTGAGCCGGACCACCGGGGCCGGTGCCAGGAGGGAGGGGTCCGATGGGACGCGTGCTGCAGGTGGATCCGGAGCTGGTCACGGCGGGGGCCCGGAGGCTGACGGAGGTCTCACGCGCGCTGGACGCGCTCGCGGGCCGCCTGGGCGTGCTGGCGGGGAGCGCCTCGGCCGCCGCCGGCGGCCGCCAGCTGTCGCGGGCCGCCGACGACCTGGGGCGCGAGGCGGCCCGGGCGCTCGCCCAGGGTGCGGAGTCGGTGGCGCTGCTCGGGACCCTGACCGAGCTGGCCGGGCGGGACTACCGGTCGACAGAGCAGGCGCAGGCCGGCGCGTGGGCGGGGAGGGAGGTCCGATGACGGTGCTGGCCTGCGACCCGGACGAGCTGGAGGCGACGGTGACGGCCCTCCGTCGCGTGGCGGCGGAGCTGAACGCCGCGGCCCGCGACGTGGGCGGCGCGTCCGTCCACGACTGGAGCGGGGCGGCCGCGTCGGAGCAGGCCGGGCGCCACGGCACCGCGGCCGAGCTGCTCGGCTCGCTGGCCCCGACGGTCGAGCAGCTCGCGGGCGGGCTCGCCCGGGCGGCCGGGGCGGCGCGCGAGGAGGGCGCCGTCGTGCGGCGGCACCTGCGGCTGGGCGAGGAGGCCGCGCTCGAGCGGCGTCGGCTGCTGGCGGTCGGCGCGCCGACCGAGCCCGTCGACGCGCAGCGCTGGGCCGCCCGCGTCGACGAGCGGGAGGTCGAGCGGCGCTGGCACGAGAGCCTGGTCGCCGAGGCGGAGCGCCGCTTCGAGGCGACCGAGCAGGCGGTCAGCCAGCTGCTGGACCGTGCCCGGGCGGCGGTGCCCCAGCTGGTGGCCGACCTGTGGCTGCTGGGGAGCACGGGCACGGGGGTCGTGAAGTTCCTCAAGCAGGGCGGGAACGCGATCGGGTCGCACCGCACGCTGCGCCGGCTGTCCGGCGCCCGCGGGGTCGTCGGCGAACGGACGCGGCACGTGCTGGAGCAGCGTCTCCAGCGCCAGCTGCAGGGGCTGTCGCCCAAGGCCCCCGGCTGGGCGGCCCGGCTGCCGGGCGTCACCAGGCTCGCCGGGATCGCGGGCAGGGCGGCGCCGGTCCTGATCGCCGTGGACGGTGGCGCGCGCGTGATCGACGGGGGAGGCTACGACGGCCTGCGCGGAGGCACCACGCGCGTGCTCGGCCTCGGGGCGGCTGCGGGCGCGGGGACGGTCGTGCTGGTCACGGCGGGTGTCGTCAGCGCCCCCGTGGCGGGTGTCGTCGGGCTCGGGGCGGTCGCCGCCTACCAGGGCTGGATGATCGGCAACCACGTCTACGACAACCGCGAGGCGATCGGCCGCTCCCTGTCCAGGACGTGGTCGCGCGGCCGGGCCGGGTTCGCCACGATGCTGGAGCGCCTCGACCGCCTCGAGCGGGAGCGTCGAGCCCGGGCCGAGCGGGAGCGCGAGGCCCAGCGCACCCGGTCGCGGATGAACCTCCGGGCCGGCGAGGGCCCCGTGCCGCCCGTCGCGCCGGGGGTCCTGCCCCCGGGGGTGCCGGCATGACACCGGCGGGCCCGGAGACCCTCGCCGTCCTGGTCACCGAGGCCGAGCTCGACGTGCTCGAGCAGGCGCACCTGCGGGGCGCGGACCCGTCGTCCGCGCCCGGCACCGGGGCCGAGGAGGTGCCGACGGACCCTGGCGCGATCGAGGAGGCCGGGCGGTCGCTGCGCCTGCGCGGGCTGCTCCGCCCGGACGGCCTGGTGCGGGACGACGGTGAGCTGGGCGGGCTGCTGACGATGCTGCTGGACGTGCGCTTCGTCGCCGGCCGCGTCCTGTTCGTCCACCGGGCCGAGACAGGGTCGGGGACCTGGGAGGAGCCGGCCGGCGAGGAGGCCTGGGGCGGGCTGGACGACGACGTCCGGCTCAGCGACCGGTTCGTGCACCTCGCCGGAGGCTGTGCCTGCGTCGAGGACGTCCTGCCCGACGGGAGCCGGTGCCTCCGACTGGAGCTCGACCCGGACCGGGTCCCGGCATGGGTCACGGACCTCGCCGTGCCGGAGGGCGCCGAGCCCGGCACCGGTCCGCCGCTGACCGTCCCGCCCGACCGCGCGGACGAGCTGGCCGGGCTCCTCCGCGGGCCCTCGGTCTACGCCACCCTCCAGGCGCTGGTCCGCCCCGCCGACGGGGGCGAGCCCCTCGTGGAGTCGACGGACCTCGTCGCCCTCGGACCGCGCGGCTGCTGGGCGGGCCGGCCTGCCGGACCGGGGGGTCCGTCCACGCTCGAGCTGCGGCCGGTCGCGCCGGACTGGGTCGAGGGCTGGGTCCGCGCGCAGCAGGCCGTCGTCACCGGGCAGGGCACAATGTCCGGGTGACGCAGCGCTCCGTGACCCTCCTCGGCTCCACCGGCTCGATCGGCACCCAGGCCGTCGAGGTGGTCCGAGCGCACCCCGACCGCTTCCGCGTGCGGGCCCTCGCGGCCGGCGGCTCCGACGTCGACCTGCTCGCCCGGCAGGCGGTCGAGCTCGACGTCGAGCAGGTCGCCGTCGCGCGAGCCGACGGGGACACCGTCGCCCGGCTGCACGACGCGCTCGCCGGCGCGGCCGCGGAGGCCGGGCGCACGGCATACCGTCCCGAGGTGCTGACCGGGCCCGAGGCCGCGGTGACCGTCGCCGGCAACGGGGCCGACGTCGTCCTCAACGGGATCACCGGGAGCATCGGCCTGCGGCCCACGCTCGCGGCCCTCGCTGCAGGGAGCACCCTGGCGCTGGCCAACAAGGAGTCGCTCATCGTCGGCGGGCCGCTCGTGAAGCGGGCCGCGGCCCCCGACCAGATCGTCCCCGTCGACTCCGAGCACAGCGCGATCGCCCAGTGCCTGCGTGGAGGACGGCGCGCGGAGGTGCGCCGCCTGATCCTGACCGCCAGCGGCGGTCCCTTCCGCGGGCGCAGCCGGGCCGAGCTCGCCGACGTCACCCCGGAGCAGGCGCTGCGGCACCCCAACTTCTCGATGGGGCGCGTCGTGACCACCAACTCGGCCACGCTGGTCAACAAGGGCCTGGAGGTCATCGAGGCGCACCTGCTCTTCGACGTCGACCTGGACGACATCGACGTCGTCGTCCACCCCCAGCAGCAGGTGCACTCGATGGTGGAGTTCCACGACGGCTCGACGATGGCGCAGGTCGGACCGCCGCGGATGCTCGTCCCCATCGCGCTGGGGCTGTCCTGGCCCGAGCGGCTGAGCGGCGTCGACGAGCCGTCCGACTGGGGCCGGGCCAGCACCTGGGAGTTCCACCCGCTCGACCACGACGCGTTCCCGGCGGTCCGGCTCGCCGAGCAGGTGGGCCGGGAGGGCGGCACGTTCCCGGCCGTCTACAACGCGGCCAACGAGGAGTGCGTCGACGCCTTCCACGCCGGGCGGATCGGCTTCCTCGACGTCGTGGGCGTCGTCGCGCGCGTCGTCGAGGAGCACGCCGGGGCCGCCGGGAACGGAATCCGCGGCCCGGGGGTTGAACTGGACGTGGACCAGGTGCTCGCCGCCGACGCCTGGGCCCGACGGGCCGCCGCCGCCCGCATCGGCACGACCGTCCCCGACCGCAAGGAGCACCGCCCGTGATGTATCTCCTCGGCGTCCTCGTCATGGTGGTCGGCATCGCCGTGTCCATCGCCCTGCACGAGGTCGGCCACCTGGTGCCGGCCAAGAAGTTCGGCGTCAAGACCACCCAGTACATGGTCGGCTTCGGCCCCACCGTGTGGTCCACCCGGCGCGGCGAGACCGAGTACGGCGTCAAGGCGATCCCGCTGGGCGGCTACGTGCGGATGATCGGGATGTTCCCGCCCCGGCCGGGCGACGGCGGGCGTCTGCGGCGCAGCAGCTCCAACCCCTTCCACCAGATGATCGAGCAGGCCAGGGAGGACTCGCTCGACGAGGTCGGGCCGGGCGACGAGGACCGCGTCTTCTACAAGCTCCCGGTCTGGAAGCGGCTGGTCGTCATGGCCGGCGGCCCGCTGATGAACCTCCTCATCGCAGCCGGGCTCATCACGCTGCTGCTCACCGTCCACGGCGTCGGCGCCGCCCTGACGCCGACGGTGTCCGCGGTCTCGCAGTGCGCCAACGTCGAGGTCGGCGACGACGACTGCACCGGCAAGGACCCCTCGCCCGCGCTCGCCGCCGGGCTCCGGCCGGGCGACACGATCGTGTCGGTCGACGGCGCGCCCGTGACCACCTGGCTCGAGACGACATACGCCATCCAGAACGCCGGCGACCACGCCACCTTCGTGGTCGAGCGGGACGGGGAGCGCACGACGCTCGAGGCCGACCTGGTGCTCCGCGACCGCCCGCTCATCAATGCCGACGGCACGCCGCGGCTGGACGAGGACGGCGAGCAGGTATGGGGTGAGGTCGGGTTCTTCGGCGCGTCGCCCACACTCGTCTACGAGCCGCAGCCGCTGAGCGCCGTCCCCGCCGTGGTCGGGGACATGTTCCTCCAGACGGGCCGGATCGTGGTCACCCTGCCCCAGCGGATGGTCGACGTCGCTCAGGCGGCCTTCGGCACCGAGGAGCGCGACGCGGACGGGCCGATGTCGGTCGTCGGGGTCGGCCGGGTCGCCGGCGACGTCGCCGACGGCGGGCTGGGCGTCGCGGGGCAGTCGCTCGTCGACCGGATGTGGATCCTGCTCTCGCTCGTCGCCTCCCTCAACATGGCGCTGTTCGTCTTCAACCTCATCCCGTTGCTCCCGCTCGACGGCGGGCACATCGCCGGCGCGCTGTGGGAGGGCCTGAAGAAGGCCTGGGCGAGGGTGCGGGGGCTGCCCGTGCCGGGGCCGGTCGACACCGCGGCGGCGCTGCCGGTCGCCTACGTCGTGGCCATCGGGCTGCTCGGCATGACCGCCCTGCTCGTCTACGCCGACATCGTCGACCCGATCCGTCTCGGGTGATCTCCAGCCTCACCTGAGAGGATGACGCCCATGACTGCAGGCACCCCCGTCTCGCTCGGCATGCCCACCCCGCCGCCGCCCGTGCTCGCCCCCCGGCGTCCCAGCCGCAAGATCCGGGTCGGCAAGGTCGAGGTCGGGGGAGACGCACCGGTGTCGGTGCAGTCGATGACGACCACGCCGACCACCGACGTCAACGCCACGCTGCAGCAGATCGCCGAGCTCACCGCCGCCGGCTGCGACATCGTCCGGGTGGCCTGCCCCAGCCAGGACGACGCCGAGGCACTGCCGGCGATCGCCCGCAAGTCGCAGATCCCGGTGATCGCCGACATCCACTTCCAGCCGCGCT
>CAZONQ010000110.1:0-8499 GCA_964581125.1 uncultured Ornithinimicrobium sp. | reverse complement strand
ACCTGCCCCGCGTGCTGGGCGGCCTGGGCGTGGCGATCATCTCCACGTCCTCCGGCCTCCTCACCGACAAGCAGGCCGCCGAGAAGGGCGTGGGCGGGGAAGTCCTCGCCTACGTCTGGTGACCAGGGAAGGAGCCTAGAGGAAACCATGTCTCGAATCGGACGACTCCCCATCACCGTCCCCTCCGGCGTCGACGTGACCATCGACGGTGCCAACGTGACCGTCAAGGGTCCGAAGGGCCAGCTGGCGCTGGCCGTCGTCGAGCCCATCTCGGTCGAGCGTGCCGAGGACGGCACGCTGCAGGTGAACCGGCCCGACGACGAGCGCGAGTCCCGCGCCCGCCACGGCCTGACCCGCAGCCTCATCGCCAACATGGTCGAGGGTGTGACCAACGGCTACACCAAGAAGCTGGAGATCCACGGCACCGGGTACCGCGTGACCGCCAAGGGCAGCGACCTGGAGTTCGCGCTCGGCTACTCGCACCCGATCCTGATCAAGGCCCCGGAGGGCATCACCTTCCAGGTCGAGAACCCGACCCGGTTCTCGGTCTCCGGCATCGACAAGCAGCTGGTCGGCGAGACCGCCGCCAACATCCGCAAGCTGCGCAGGCCCGACCCCTACAAGGGCAAGGGCGTGCGCTACGAGGGTGAGCAGATCCGTCGCAAGGTCGGAAAGGCTGGTAAGTAAGCGATGGCACAGATCGTCAAGCGCGCCAACAGCAAGTCGGCGGCCCGCACCCGCCGCCACGTGCGCCTGCGCAAGAAGGTCACCGGTACCGCCGAGCGTCCCCGTCTCGTGGTGAACCGTTCCTCGCGGCACGTCTTCGTGCAGCTGGTGGACGACACCCGGAGCCGGACCATCGCCTCCGCGTCCACGATGGAGGCCGACCTGCGCTCGCTCGAGGGCGACAAGACCGCCAAGGCCCGCCGCGTCGGCGAGCTCGTCGCCGAGCGCGCCAAGGCCGCCGGCATCGAGGCCGTCGTCTTCGACCGGGGCGGCAACCGCTACGCCGGTCGGGTCGCCGCGATCGCCGACGGCGCCCGCGAGGGCGGACTGTCCCTGTGACCACCCCGACCAACGGAAAGAGGAACTGACCATGGCTGGTGATTTCCAGCGCCGCGGCTCCGGCGACCGTGCGTCGTCCGGCGACGCCCGCGACAACCGTCGGGGCGGCCGCGACAACCGCGACAACCGTCGTGGAGGCCGTGACGACGACCGCAACCAGTACCTGGAGCGCGTCGTCACCATCAACCGCGTGTCCAAGGTCGTCAAGGGCGGCCGCCGCTTCAGCTTCACCGCGCTCGTCGTGGTGGGCGACGGCGACGGGACCGTCGGCGTCGGCTACGGCAAGGCGAAGGAGGTGCCGGCCGCGATCTCCAAGGGGGTCGAGGAGGCCAAGAAGAACTTCTTCCGCGTGCCCCGCATCGCCGGCACCATCCCGCACCCGGTCCAGGGTGAGGACGCCGCCGGTGTCGTGCTGCTCAAGCCGGCCAGCGCCGGTACCGGTGTCATCGCCGGTGGCCCGGTGCGCGCCGTGCTCGAGTGCGCCGGCATCCAGGACGTGCTGAGCAAGTCGCTCGGGTCGCAGAACGCGATCAACATCGTGCACGCCACGGTGGCGGCCCTCAAGGGCCTCGAGCAGCCCGAGGCCGTGGCCGCGCGCCGCGGCAAGCCGGTCGAGGAGGTCGCTCCCGCGGACATGCTCCGCGTGCGCGCCGCGGCCCGCGCCCAGGCGAAGGCAGGTGCATGATGGCGCGTCTGAAGGTGACCCAGGTCCGTTCGACGGTCGGCACCAAGCACATGCACCGCGAGACGGTGCGCAGCCTGGGCCTGAAGAGGATCGGCGACACTGTCATCAAGGAGGACCGCCCGGAGTTCCGCGGCATGGTCCGCACGGTCGCCCACCTGGTGACCGTCGAGGAGGTTGACTGACCGATGAGTGAGAACACCACCGGCGCCGGCAAGGCGCTGAAGGTCCACCACCTGCGTCCCGCCCCCGGGGCCAGGACCGCCAAGACCCGCGTGGGTCGCGGTGAGGGGTCCAAGGGCAAGACCGCGGGGCGCGGCACCAAGGGCACCAAGGCCCGCTACCAGGTGCCGGAGACCTTCGAGGGCGGCCAGACGCCGATGCACATGCGGCTGCCGAAGCTGCGCGGGTTCAAGAACCCGTTCAAGACCACCTACCAGGTCGTCAACCTGGACCAGATCTCCGCGCTGTTCCCGCAGGGCGGGGCGGTGTCCGTCGACGACCTCGTGGCCCGGGGCGCGGTGCGCCGCGGCCACCCGGTCAAGGTGCTCGGCAACGGCGACATCAGCGTGAAGGTCGACGTGACCGCCACCAAGTTCTCGGCCTCCGCCAAGGAGAAGATCGAGGCGGCCGGCGGCTCGGTCACCGAGGCCTGAGAGACGGACCGCAACCGTATGCCGTGAGGCCCCGGGTCGCGCGCAGCGACCCGGGGCCTCACGGTCTTTCTTCACCGGCGGGCGACGGGTGTTATCGTCGTCTGCGATCTAGACCGCCCCGGCACCGACGCCTCGCACCGCGTGAGCGGGCGGCTGGGGACCACCAGGAGGACCTTCCGAATGCTCTCCGCCTTCGTGCGCGCGTTCAAGACCCCGGATCTTCGCAACAAGATCCTCTTCACGCTCGCGATCATGGCGATCTACCGGCTGGGCACCCATCTGCCCAGCCCGGGCATCGACTACGGCCTCGTCCAGCAGTGCCAGCAGACGGCCAGCGCCTCGGGCAGCATCCTGGGGATGGCCAACCTGTTCTCCGGCGGCGCGATGATGCAGCTGTCGGTGTTCGCGCTGGGGATCATGCCCTACATCACCGCGGCCATCATCGTGCAGCTGCTCACCGTCGTCATCCCTCGCTTCGAGGACCTGAAGAAGGAGGGCCAGGCCGGGCAGACCAAGATGACGCAGTACACGCGCTACCTCACCATCGGTCTCGCGGTGCTCCAGGCCTCCACGCTCGTCGTCATCGCCCGGGAACCGGCCCGCCTCTTCGGCGGCACCTGCACCACGATCATGCCGGACGACGGCATCGGCACGCTGGTGCTCCTCGTGCTCACGCTCACGGCCGGCACCGGCCTCATCATGTGGCTGGCCGAGCTCATCACGGAGAAGGGCATCGGCAACGGCATGTCGCTGCTGATCTTCGTCTCGATCGCCGCGACCTTCCCGTCCTCCCTGTCGGTCATCTACCAGCAGTCGGTGACCACCTTCGTGCTCGTGATGATCATGGGCCTGGCGATCATCACCGCGGTCGTCTACGTCGAGCAGTCCAGCCGACGCATCCCGGTGCAGTACGCCAAGCGGATGGTCGGCCGCCGCCAGTACGGCGGGACCTCGACCTACATCCCGCTCAAGCTCAACATGGCCAACGTCATCCCGATCATCTTCGCGGCCTCGATCCTCATGCTGCCGCAGATGGTCGCCAACTTCTCCCGGCCGACCGACCCCACGGCCGCGGCCGAGCAGCCGGACTGGATCACCTTCATCGACCGCTACCTGTCCATGGGCACGGGCGGGGCGGACACGCACTGGGTCTACATGGTCATCTACACCGCGATGATCATCTTCTTCACGTTCTTCTACGTCGGCGTGACCTTCCAGCCGACCGAGGTCGCCGACAACATGAAGCGCTACGGCGGCTTCATCCCCGGCATCCGGGCCGGGCGGCCCACCGCGGAGTACCTCCAGTACGTGTCGACCCGCATCACCACGCCCGGGGCGATCTACCTGGCGATCCTGTCGCTCATCCCGCTCATCGCCTTCAACGTGCTCAACGTCGCCGACTTCCCGCTCGGCGGCGCCTCCATCCTCATCATCGTGGGCGTCGGTCTGCAGACGGTCCTGCAGATCGAGTCCCAGCTCCAGCAGCACGACTACGAAGGGTTCCTCCGCTGATGCGACTCATCATGCTGGGCCCGCCCGGTGCCGGGAAGGGCACCCAGGCCGCCCGGATCTCCGCCGCCCACGGCGTCCCCGCCATCTCCACCGGGGACATCTTCCGCGCCAACATCAAGAACGAGACGACCCTCGGCCTGCAGGTCAAGGAGATCACCGCCTCGGGCGGCTACGTGCCCGACGAGATCACCAACGCCATCGTGCGCGACCGTCTCGCCGAGCCGGACGCCGCCGACGGGTTCCTGCTCGACGGCTACCCCCGCACGACCGGCCAGGTCGAGGCGCTCGACCGGATGCTGGCCGAGCACGGCCACGCCCTCGACGCCGTCGTCGAGCTGACCGTGGACACCGACGAGGTCGTCCAGCGTCTGCTCGCCCGGGCCCAGGAGCAGGGCCGCGCCGACGACACCGAGGACGTCGTCCGGGAGCGGATGCGCATCTACGCCGAGGAGACCGCGCCGCTCGCGGCCGTCTACCGCGAGCGCGGGCTGCTGTCCCAGGTCGACGGCATGGGCACGGTCGACGAGGTCACCGCCCGCATCGAGGAGGCGCTCGGCCGGGCGACCGCCTGAGCCGCAGCGCGCCGCGAGCCCGCCCATGTCGTTGTTCCGCCGCAGGTCCAGGATCGAGGCCAAGACGCCCGAGCAGGTGCGCGCCATGCGCCGGGCCGGGCTCGTCGTCGCCGACACGCTCGCCCTCGCCCGCGAGCACGCCGTCGCCGGACGGACGACGCGTGAGCTCGACGCGATGGCCGAGGACGCGATCCGCTCCGCCGGTGCCGTGCCGAGCTTCCTCGGCTACCACGGGTTCCGCGGGTCGCTGTGCATCTCGGTCAACGACGAGGTCGTCCACGGCGTGCCGGGGGAGCGGGTGCTGCAGGACGGCGACCTGGTCTCCGTCGACTGCGGCGCGATCGTCGACGGCTGGCACGGCGACGCGGCCCTGACCCTGGTGGTCGGCGGGCGCGAGGCCGGCCGGCCGGCGGACCTCGCCCTCATGGACGACACCGAGACCTCGCTGTGGGACGGTGTCGCGGCGCTGCGTGCCGGGGGGCGCCTGTATGCCGTGGGCGACGCGGTGGAGGCGTCGGTCGACGCCGCCCTGCAGCGGCGCCGTGCCGAGGGGCACGTCACGGACTACGGCATCCTCGAGGACTACGTCGGCCACGGCATCGGCCGGGAGATGCACATGGACCCGCAGGTGCCCAACTACGCGGTCACCTCCGCCGGACCCACGGTCCCGGCGGGGTCGACCTTCGCCGTCGAGCCGATGGTCACCCTGGGCACGATCCAGACCCGGACCCTCGAGGACGAGTGGACCGTGGTGACCACCGACGGCAGCCGGGCCGCGCACTGGGAGCACACGGTCGCCGTCACCGAGGACGGGCTGTGGGTCCTCACCGCGCACGACGGTGGGGCCGAGCAGCTCGCCGCGCGCGGCGTGCGCTGGGCACCGCTGTCCGACTGAGCGGATTGGCCTTGGGCCTTGCGCTTGCCGTAGGATGGGGCGTCGGTCCCGCGTGGGCCGATGCCGTCGTGTTCTGACGACGGCGCGCAGCAGTCGACGAAATGTGGAGGACATGGCGAAGAAGGACGGCGTCATCGAGATCGAGGGCACGGTTGTCGAGGCCCTCCCGAACGCGAACTTCCGGGTCGAGCTGACCAACGGTCACGTTGTGCTGGCTCACATCTCCGGCAAGATGCGTCAGCACTACATCCGGATCCTCCCCGAGGACCGGGTCGTGGTGGAGCTCAGCCCGTACGACCTGACCCGCGGACGTATCGTCTTCCGCTACCGCTGACGTCCGGCCCCCGCGCGGGGGCCGACCGCTGCACCACCCCATCCAGCTCACAGATCACACCTGAAAGCAGGCAGGCCATGAAGGTTCAGCCGAGCGTGAAGAAGATCTGCGACAAGTGCAAGGTGATCCGCCGCAACGGGCGGGTCATGGTGATCTGCGAGAACCTGCGCCACAAGCAGCGCCAGGGCTGAGCAGAGAGCGACCGCACGCGTCGCAGCTTCGCGACAGCGCCAACTGAATATCGCACGACGACGACAGCAGCACCCGACCCCCGTCGACACGGGACGTCACCCTCGGTCGCGAGAGCCGAGGACCGCGGGCACGAGGCCCACCACGCACGAGGATGCGGACCGGTGCTGCCACCACACTCTCGCTCGAACATGAGGAGCACTGCCAGATGGCACGACTCATCGGTGTCGACCTGCCGCGCGACAAGCGCGTCGAGGTCGCTCTCACCTACATCTTCGGCGTGGGCCGCACCCGCGCCGAGCAGACGCTGGCCGCCACGGGTGTCGACCCGGCGATCCGCGTCAAGGACCTGACCGAGGAGCAGCTGGTCGCCCTGCGCGACCACCTCGAGGGCAACTACCGCCTCGAGGGTGACCTGCGCCGCGAGGTGGCCGCCGACATCCGCCGCAAGCAGGAGATCGGCAGCTACCAGGGCCTGCGGCACCGCCGCGGCCTGCCGGTGCACGGCCAGCGCACCAAGACCAACGCGCGGACCCGCAAGGGCCCCAAGCGCACCGTGGCCGGCAAGAAGAAGGCCACCCGCTAAGCACCCGGTCGCGTCGGCCCACCTCGGCCGACCACCTCGCACATCTGCTCTTCCACCAGGAGAAACTCAATGCCCCCCAAGAGCCGTCAGGCCACCGGCGCGCGCAAGACGCGCCGCAAGGAGAAGAAGAACGTCGCCCTCGGGCAGGCTCACATCAAGAGCACGTTCAGCAACACCATCATCTCGATCACCGACCCGACCGGTGCCGTCATCGCCTGGTCCTCCTCGGGCCAGGTCGGTTTCAAGGGCTCGCGCAAGTCGACCCCCTACGCCGCGCAGATGGCCGCCGAGGCGGCCGCCCGCCGGGCCATGGAGCACGGGATGCGCAAGGTCGACGTCTTCGTCAAGGGTCCGGGCTCGGGTCGCGAGACCGCGATCCGGTCGCTGACCGCCGCCGGCCTGGAGGTCGGCGCGATCTCCGACGTGACGCCCCAGGCGCACAACGGCGTCCGTCCGCCCAAGAAGCGTCGCAACTAAGAGCCCCGGAAGGAACTAGGTAGACACCCATGGCCCGTTACACCGGTCCCATCACCAAGAAGTCCCGCCGGCTCAAGGTCGACCTCGTCGGCGGCGACAAGAACTTCGACCTGCGTCCCTTCCCGCCCGGCCAGCACGGCCGGCGCCGGATCCAGGAGAAGGAGTACCTCACCCAGCTGCAGGAGAAGCAGAAGGCCCGCTTCACCTACGGCGTGATGGAGAAGCAGTTCCGTCGCTACTACGCCGAGGCGGCCCGCCGCCCCGGCAAGACCGGCGCGAACCTCCTCATCATCCTCGAGTCCCGCCTCGACAACGTCATCTACCGCGCCGGCCTGGCCCGCACCCGCCGCGCCGCCCGCCAGCTCGTGACCCACGGTCACTTCCTGGTCAACGGCCAGCGCGTGGACGTGCCGTCCTACCGCGTGTCGCAGTACGACATCATCGAGGTCCGTCCCCAGTCGGCCGAGACGTTCCCGTTCCAGCTGGCCCGCGAGACCTACGGCGACCGCCCGGTCCCGGCCTGGATGAAGGTCGTCCCCGGCACGCTGCAGATCCTCATCCACCAGCTGCCGACGCGCGAGCAGATCGACACGATCCTCAGCGAGCAGCTGATCGTCGAGCTCTACTCGAAGAACTGATCCCCGGGGGCCCGCCCCCGGACCCCGCGAGGGCAGGTATGCGGTCCCGCACCGCATACCTGCCTCCTCGCCGTCGGGACCACGGACCGAGCTGGTCCCCGACCTGCCGGCCGCGAGGCCGGTGTCACGAGGCGTCATATAGCGGTCGCCCGTGGAAAGGACAACACCAGTGCTCATCGCACAGCGCCCCATCCTCTCCGAGGAGGTCGTGGCCGACAACCGGTCGCGGTTCGTCATCGAGCCGCTCGAGCCGGGCTTCGGCTACACCCTCGGCAACTCCCTGCGCCGGACCCTGCTCTCGAGCATCCCCGGCGCCTCAGTGACCAGCATCCGCATCGACGGCGTGCTGCACGAGTTCTCCACCATCCCGGGGGTGAAGGAGGACGTCACCGAGATCATCCTCAACCTCAAGGGTCTGGTCGTCTCCAGCGAGCACGACGAGCCCGTCGTGATGTACCTGCGCAAGCAGGGCGCCGGCGCGGTCACCGCGGCGGACATCGCCCCGCCGGCGGGCGTGGAGATCCACAACCCCGACCTGCACCTGGCGACCCTCAACGACTCGGGCAAGATCGAGATGGAGATGACCGTCGAGCGCGGTCGCGGCTACGTCTCGGCGCAGCAGAACAAGTCGGGCGACCAGGAGATCGGCCGCATCCCGGTCGACTCGATCTACTCGCCGGTGCTCTCCGTGACCTACAAGGTCGAGGCGACCCGTGTCGAGCAGCGCACCGACTTCGACCGCCTCGTCGTCGACGTGGAGACCAAGAACTCGCTGTCCCCGCGGGACGCGATGGCCTCCGCCGGCAAGACGCTGGTCGAGCTCTTCGGGCTGGCCCGCGAGCTCAACGTCGAGGCCGAGGGCATCGAGATCGGCCCGGCCAACGGGGACGGGG
>CAZONQ010000109.1:0-8527 GCA_964581125.1 uncultured Ornithinimicrobium sp. | reverse complement strand
AGGGACCGACATACTCCATGTGGGCGAAGGTGACCCGCTCGATCTCCGGGTCCTCGAGCAGCGCGGCGAGCACCCGGCGCCGGGTGAGCGGCGCGACCACCTGGCCGATGAGGAACTGGCCGTTGCGGACGATCAGCAGGACCGCGACCACGCCGAGGAGCACGCCGACGAGGATCGACCCGACCGCGTCCCAGACCGCGTCGCCGGTCACCTCGTGCAGCACCAGGCCGCCGGCCGCGAGCAGGATGCCGACGAGCGCCGCGGCGTCCTCGAAGAACACCGCCCGCAGCGTGGTCTGGCTGGTGTCGAGGACGAAGCGCATCGGCCGCATCTGCATCCGTGCGGCGCCCGCGCGCGTCTGCCGCAGCGCCTGCACGAAGGACACGCCCTCGAGCGCGAACGCGACCGCGAGCACGACGTAGGCCACCAGGTAGTCCCCGCCCGGTCCCTCGTCCTGCAGCGCGGAGATGCCGTGCATGACCGACAGGATCGAGCCGGCGGTGAACAGCCCGAAGGCCGCGACCATCGACCACACGTAGGCCGCCCGCCCGTAGCCGAGCGGGTGCGTGGCATCGGGCTCCTTGGCCGCCCGGCGCTCGGCCACGAGCAGCAGCGACTCGTTGCCGGTGTCGGCCCACGAGTGCGCGGCCTCCGCCACCATCGAGGCCGACCCCGTCAGCAGCGCCGCGACGGTCTTGGCGGCCGCGATCAGCGCGTTGGCCGCCAGCGCGACCAGCACCGTCAGCAGGCTGCCGCCGCCGTGCTGCTCCTCGTCCTGCGTCTCGGTCGTGGCCACCCCGCCACGCTAGTCCTCGGCGACGGCGACCGTCCTGCCCGCGAGCCCCGCGTGGACGACGAGGCGGCCGGCGTGCGCGGAGAGGTCGGGGTGCGGTGCGCTGAGCTGGTCCAGGACGAGACCGTCCATGAGCGCCGCGACGAAGCGGGCACCGAGCTCCGCGTCCGGGCCGGGAAGCGCGGCGGCGATCTGCGCCACGAAGCGGTCCCGTGCCTCCCCGACGATCCGCTGCAGGTGGGGCCGGCCGGCGGCGTGGACGTAGAGCGCGAGGCGGGCGCGCGCGAGGTGGGGGCGGCTCCATACCGTGTCCATCACCGCCTGGGCGCGGGCGACGAGCTCGGCCGGGGTGTCCGCAGGGCCGGGGGTGAGGACAAGGGGCAGGTCCTGCTCGACGAGGTGGGCGAGCACGGCCTCGACGAGGCCGTCCCAGGAGCCGAAGTGGTGCTTGGCCGACCCCTGGGCGACGCCCGCGCGCTCCTCGGCGCGACGGTGGGTGAGGCCGCGGACTCCGTCGTCGGCGAGCAGCTCGACCGCAGCCTGCAGGAGCCGCTGCCGGGTGGCCTCGCCCCTGCTGGTGCGGCGCGTGGGTCGTCCGGTATCTTCCACGACTGTGGAAGATACCTCATCCTCGCTCGTCACCTACTGGCCGGTCGAGCTGCTGCGCCGGCGCGCGCTGCGGCGGGGTCCGGTGCTGCGCGGACGGCTCGGCGCGACGCGCTACGTCTACCTGCTCGGCCCGGAGGCCAACGCGCTGGTCTTCGGCCACGACGAGTGGTTCAGCGTCCACGAGGCGATGAAGGGACTCATCCCGGTCGACGGGCCGACCTCGGTCGTCGTCTCCGACGGGGCGGACCACGCGCGTCGGCGCGGCCTGGTGCGGCCGGCGCTGGCGCCGCGCAGCGTCGCGCGCTACCTGGAGGCGATGGACCTGTCGGCCCGCGAGGCCGCCGACGCGTTCCGGCCGGGAGTCGAGGTCGACGCCTACCCGGTCTTCCGCAGCGCGATCCGCCGCTCGACGCTGCGCGCGCTCTTCGGCAGCGACGTCGCGACGCGCGCCGACGAGCTCGGCGCGACCCTGCAGCCGATGCTCGACCTGATCGACCGCCTGCCGCAGGCGGTGGACGTGCACAGGAGACTGCATACCCCCACCTGGCGGAGGGCGATGGCGGCCCGGGATCGGCTGGACGCCTACGTCCACGGCAGGATCGCCGCCGCGCGCGAGGACGCGGACGCCGCGGACGGCGTGCTGGGGCTGCTCGTCCACGGCCGGGACGGGACCGGGTCGGGCCTGAGCGAGCAGGAGGTGCGCGACCAGGCGGTGACGCTGATCGCGGCGGGCTACGAGACGACGAGCGCGGCGATGGGGTGGATCGTGCACGCGCTGGCGCACCACCGGCGGTGGCAGGAGCGGGCGCGGGAGGAGGCCAGGGCGGTCGCGGCGGGCACGCCGACGCCCAAGGAGCTGACGGCGCTCACCGTGCTGCCGGCGATCGTCGACGAGGCGCTGCGGCTCTACCCGCCGGCGGCGATCTCCGCCCGGCACGTCGAGCAGCCCTTCACCTTCGCCGGGGAGCAGGTGCGGGCGGGGGAGATGGTGGTCTACAGCGCCTACGTCACCCACCGGGACCCGCGCGTCTTCGAGCGGCCGACGACCTTCGACCCGGGGCGGTGGATCGACGCGCCGCGGCCGGGTCCGGAGAGCTTCGTCCCCTTCGGCGGCGGCGCGCACCGCTGCCCCGGCTCGCACATGGCGACCACCGAGCTGACGATCATGCTGGCGCACCTGCTCGCCGCCGGGCCCTTCGTGCCGGTCGGCAGGCGGCCGCGGGCCAGGAGCTTTGCGGCGATGCGTCCCACGCACGCGACGGTCCGGCTGCTGGACTGAGGGCCGCCGCGGCGCAACTGCAACACGAGAGTTGCACAACGCCTCCCGGTGCCCTAGGGTGAAGTGCAACATGCCAGTTGCACACCTGCGACCGGGCGCACGCTCTGCACACGCCCCCTCCTGCGACCGGGCGCACGCTCTGCACGCGCCCGGACGCGCCACCACCACCGAGGGAGCCGCCATGGACACCGACAGCCGGATCGACGAGGTCGCCGCGACCGTCACCCGCACCGTGCGCATCGACGCACCGCCTGACCTCGTCTTCGAGGTCCTCACCCGGCCCGACCAGATCGCCCAGTGGTTCGGCCAGTCCGCCGACTTCCCGGACGGCGTCCACGTCGGTGCTCGGGGCAGCTTCGGCTGGGTCGACCACGGTGACTTCCCGGCGCGTGTCGAGGCCTACGAGCCGCCGTCCCGCTTCGCCTTCACGTGGGGCACGCCGGGCGAGCCCATCCGGGAGGACAACTCCACGACCGCCACCTTCACCATGGCGCCCGAGGGGGACGCGACGCTGCTGACCGTGGTGGAGAGCGGCTTCGACACGCTCGGCGACGCGGCCGGGCGCCGGGCCGCGATGGAGGACAACGCCCAGGGCTGGACCGAGGAGCTGGACCACCTGGTCGCGCACGTGGACGGGCTGGCCACCGGCACGGGGCTGCGGCCCCGGGCCGACCTGGACCAGGGACGCATCGTCCGCACCGTGCTGATCCGGGCACCTCGCCCCGTGACCTGGTCGGTGCTCACGGACGAGGCCGCGATCGAGCAGTGGTGGGGCCACCCGGCGCGCTTCGAGGGCGGGATCCGCACCGGTGCCGAGGGCACCTTCGAGTGGACCGGTCACGGGCTGATGCCGATGCGGGTGGAGCGTGCCGACGAGCCCGGTCGTCTCGACCTGCGCTGGGGCGGGCTCGGTGAGCAGACCCCCGGCCCGGACGCGTCGCTCGTCTCCTTCACCCTCCACCCGGTTGGGGAGGACCGCACCCTGGTCACGGTCGTCGAGACGGGCTTCTCGGGCCTGGACGCCGCGGCGCGCCGGGCGGCGATGGAGGACAACGTGGCCGGCTGGACGGCCGTGCTCGACGGGCTGGTCGGGTATGCCGAGGGGGTCCGGTCATGACCCCGCCCACCGCCGCCCCGGACTCTCCGGTGGCCCGGTGCGCGGCGCTGGCGGACGAGACCCGGTGGGAGATCCTGCGGCGCCTCGGGCAGGAGCCGCTGTCGGCCTCCGAGCTGGCCACGCGGCTGCCGGTCAGCCGGCAGGCCATCGCCCGCCACCTGGGCGTGCTCCTCGAGGTAGGCCTCGTGGAGCAGGCCCGGAAGGGCCGGCAGGTCCGCTACCGCGCCCTGGGGCAGCAGCTCGCCCGTCTCGCCCGCGACCTGGAGACCGTCGGCCGGGCCTGGGAGCAGCGACTGGACCGGCTGCGCCGGATCGCCGAGGAGCGGGCGCGGGACTGAGCCGACGCACGCGGCACCACCTGCGCGTCCAGGGCCGCGACGCCATACTGACGGCATGCGGGTCGTGCGCATCATTCCGGACCTCGCCGTCGCGGACATCGCCGCCGCCGACGACTTCTACGGCGACTACCTCGGCCTGCGGCGCGAGGACATGGGGCTGGACTGGGTCGTCCGCTACCTCGCCCCGTCCGGGGCCAACCTGCAGCTGGTGACGCAGGACGCGTCCGCCGCTGACACGCCCGAGGTGTCCGTCGCCGTGGACGACGTCGACGAGGCCTATGAGGAGGCCCTCCGTCGGGGCTACGAGATCGTGCACCCGCTGACGACCGAGGAGTGGGGCGTGCGCCGCTTCTTCGTCCGCACGCCGGACGGCCACGTGCTCAACATCCTCCGCCACCGGGAATAGCTCCACCGGATCCCGCCCCGCGACCGGGCCGGACGGGCGCGGGGCGGGCACGGGCCACTCACCTGAGTGGGTCGCGCACGTGGAATGGCCCGGAGGCGTGCACAGGCCACTCACCTGAGTGGGTCGCGCACGTGTCCTGGCCCTGTGGCGTGCACGGGCCACTCACGTGAGTGGGGTGAGGCACGGCCCTGCCTGCCTGCCGGCTCAGCGCCTCGCGGCGAGCCGCTGCCGCAGCGCCTCGTAGAGGACCACCGTGCCGGCGTTGGCGGCGTTGAGCGACGAGGCCGCGCCCACCATCGGGATCGACGTCACGGTGTCGCACGCCTCGAGCCACGCCGCGCTCATGCCCCGGGTCTCGTTGCCCACCACCACGACGGTCGGGCCGGTCAGGGGCGTGTCGGGGAGGGTGGTCGTGCCGCTCTCGTCGGCGCCCACGACCCGCACCGCCGATCCCCGCTCCCGGGCGGACGCTACCCAGTCCAGCACCGGCCCGTGGGAGGGCAGGCTCAGGACGGGTATGGCGAACACGGACCCCGTGCTCGCCCGCACCGACGCCGGGTCCCACGGGTCGGCGCCGTGGCCCGTGGTCACGACCGCCGAGGCGCCGAGGGCGTCGGCCGAGCGCACGAGCGAGCCGACGTTGCCCGGCCCGGACGGCCGGTCGAAGACGACGAGCAGGGTGTCGTCCACGGGGTCGAGCGAGGCGAGCTCGTGGCGCGGGACGTCGACCACGGCGAGGATCTCCGGCGGACCGTCGTCCCGGCCGCCCAGCCGGGCCATCAGGTCGGGCGCGACCGTCACCACCGGCGCGGGCACGCCCGCCATGAGGTCCCGGGCCCATGCCGAGGGCCGGGGGCGCCCGTCGAAGAGCAGGGTCCGCACCCGGTGGCCGTGCTCGACCGCGAGCGTGACGGGGCGGACGCCCTGGACGACCATCTGTCCGGTCCGGTGCCGCTTGGTGCGGTTGGACAGCAGGGCCTCCCACTGCTGGAAGGTCGCGTTGGCGCGCTCGACCCGCGACGGGACCGCGGGGTGGCCGCGGCGGACGGAGCGGCTCGGCATGGTGCTCCTCGGGTGGGGAGGCGGACCTGCTCAGCGTAGCCAGCGGCGTGGCCGGACGAGACCCTGGCGGCCTGGTGCTGCCAGGGCTGCAGCGATCCACCACGAGGACAGCGGGTCACCACGGGACCCACCTACAGGTCGGCCACCCACTCGCCGTAGAACAGGCCGAGGCCGGCGGCGACGCAGATCCCCGCGATGATCCAGAAGCGGGCGACGATCGTCACCTCGGCCCAGCCGAGCAGCTCGAAGTGGTGGTGGAGCGGGGCCATCCGGAAGACCCGCTTGCCGGTGAGCTTGAAGCTGACCACCTGGATGATCACCGACATGGTCACGATGACGAAGAGGCCGCCGAGGACCACCAGGAGGAGCTGGGTGTGGGTGAGGATCGCCATACCTGCGAGTGCGGCGCCCAGGGAGAGCGAGCCGGTGTCGCCCATGATGATCTGCGCGGGCGCGGCGTTCCACCACAGGAAGCCGAAGCACGCGCCCGCGATCGCAGCGGCGACGACCGCCAGGTCGAGGGAGTCGGTGACGGTGTAGCAGTTGGGCCCCGGCGCGAGCTCGCAGCCCTGGTTGTACTGCCACATGCTGATCACCGAGTAGGCGCCGAAGACCATGACGGAGGCTCCTGTCGCCAGACCGTCCAGGCCGTCGGTGATGTTGACCCCGTTGGAGGCGCCCGCGATGAGGACGTTGGACCACAGCACGAAGAGGACGACCGCGACGACGGGCCCGGCGAAGGCGAGGTCGAGACGGGTGTCCCGGACGAAGGAGATCGCCGTCGACGCCGCCGAGCGTCCCTGGTCGTCCTTGACCAGGAGGGCGGCCAGCGCGAAGACGACGGTGACCACGGTCTGGCCGACGAGCTTCTGGGGCGCGGTGAGACCGAGGCTGCGCTCCTTGCGGATCTTGGTGTAGTCGTCGAGGAAGCCGATCAGGCCGAGGCCGGTGAGCAGGAAGAGCACGAGCAGGGCGCTGAGCGTGAGGTGGCTGTGGCGCACGTCCAGGAGCCCGGTCACGTCGGTGAGCCAGAGGGCGGCGTGCGAGCCGAAGTAGCCGACGAGGGCAGCGCCGATGATCACCGCTCCACCCATCGTGGGCTTGCCGCGCTTGACGTGGTGGTGGGTCAGGTCGTCGCGGATGAACTGGCCGTAGCGGTGCCGGACGAGGTAGGTGATGAACAGCGGCGTGCACAGCAGCGCCACCGCCATCGAGATGCCGGCGGCCAGCATGACGTTGACCATCGCTTCTCCTTGCCGGCTCCTGCGGCCACGGTCGGGCGCCGCTCCACGGTAGTCGAGCGGGCGTCGGGGCCGAGGGAGCGGCGCGCGGGAGCCGGGTGGCTCCGCACGAGGAAGGGTGAGACCGTGGCCGGATGACCGCGACCGAGAGCATCGTCTCCCTCGCCGCCGAGCACGGCCTGCACCTGCGGCCCGGGAGCGCCACGTCCACCGAGGCCGGGCTGGACTACCGCGTCGTCATGGCCGAGGACGCCGCGGGGCAGCCCTGGGTGCTGCGCGTCCCGCGCCGGCCCGACGTCGTCGAGGGCATGGCCGCCGAGGCGCGGATCCTGGACCTCGTGTCCCCGGTGCTCGCGGCCGAGGGTGTGGCCGTCCCCGACTGGCGGGTGCGTTCGCCGGAGCTGATCGCCTACCCCGCCCTGCCGGGCTCGCCCGGGCTGACGATCGACGAGGCCGGCCAGCCGGTGTGGCACATGGACCCGGCCAGCCCCGACTACGCCGTGCGGCTCGGTCGGCTGCTGGCACGGCTGCACTCGGTCACGCCCGAGGAGGCCTCGTCGGCGGGGGTGGAGGTCCGCACCCCCGAGGAGGTACGCCATACCTGGGAGGAGGACGTCGCCCGGGTGCGCGAGGAGTTCGACGTCGCCCCCGGACTGGCCGCGACCTGGCAGGCGTGGTTGGACGACGACTCGTGCTGGCCCGACCGGACGGTGATGACGCACGGGGAGATCTACCCGGCCCACGTGCTCCTCGGCGGCGAGGGCGAGATCACCGGCGTGCTGGACTGGACCACGGCGCGCGTGGACGACCCGGCCCGGGACCTGGCCGCGCAGCACGGTGCGGCCGGCGAGGAGATGCTGCGCGTCACGGTCGCCGCCTACGAGGAGGCCGGCGGGCAGGCGCACACGGGGCTGGCGGCGCAGGCCCGGCACCTGTGGGACGCCTCGCCGATCGGCTACGCCCTCCATGCGCTCACCACCGGTGCGGACGCCGACCGGGAGGCGGCAGCCGCGCTGCTGGACCAGGCCGCACCGTAGTGTCGCCGGCACGGAGCGCCCGGCCGCCGCGCTCGGGCACCGCCCACGTGCAGAGTGCGCGCCCGGTCGTTGCTGGTCGGGTGGACAGGTCGCGGCACGCACACGCCCAGCGTCCGGCGTCCCGTCCGGAGCGCAGGCTGGCGACCGGGAACAAACGCGCCGCACCCAAGGTTGAGCCTAGTGAACTCAACTTCGGTGAGCCTCAGTTTGACAAGGCGGGGGTCCGATCCGCAGAGTTGAGTGCAGACGTGTCAACCCGCGTCCGCCCGTCCGGGTGAGGCGCACCGCATACCTGAAGGAGAACCCGCATGGGACGTGCAGTCGGCATCGACCTCGGCACCACCAACTCGGCGGTCGCCGTCCTCACCGGCGGCGAGCCGGAGATCATCGCGAACGCCGAGGGCGGTCGCACCACCCCGTCCGTCGTCAGCTTCGCAAAGAACGGCGAGGTGCTGGTCGGTGAGGTCGCCAAGCGGCAGGCCGTGACCAACGTCGACCGGACCGTCCGCTCCGTCAAGCGCCACATGGGCACCGACTGGAGCACCGAGATCGACGGCAAGAAGTACACCGCGCAGGAGATCAGCGCGCGCATCCTGATGAAGCTCAAGCGCGACGCCGAGGCCTACCTGGGCGAGGACGTGACCG
>CAZONQ010000108.1:0-8745 GCA_964581125.1 uncultured Ornithinimicrobium sp. | reverse complement strand
GCCGACCTGGATGAAGTCGTTGCCGTCGGAGACGACCTCCCACAGCGACTTCTCCGCGTCGATGTTGGCGCGGTTCTGGTCGACGTAGCTGATCTTGACGCTGTCGCCGATCCTGACCTCGCCGCCGTCCGGCTCCTCGAGGCCGACGATCGTCTTGAAGAGCGTGGTCTTGCCGACGCCGTTGGGGCCGATGACCCCGACGATGCCGTTGCGCGGCAGGGTGAAGCTCAGCCCGTCGATGAGCACGCGGTCGCCGAAGCCCTTCCTGAGGTCGGTGACCTCGATGACCTGGCTGCCCAGCCGCGGGCCCGGCGGGATCTGGATCTCCTCGAAGTCCAGCTTACGGGTGCGCTCGGCCTCGGCGGCCATCTCCTCGTAGCGGGCGAGGCGGGCCTTGTTCTTGGTCTGCTTGGCCTTGGGGTTGGAGCGGACCCACTCCAGCTCCTTCTCCAGGCGCTTGGCCAGCTTGGCGTCCTTCTTGCCCTGGACCTCGAGGCGCTCGCGCTTCTTCTCCAGGTAGGTGGAGTAGTTGCCCTCGTAGCCCAGCAGCCGGCCGCGGTCGACCTCGGCGATCCACTCGGCCACGTTGTCCAGGAAGTAGCGGTCGTGGGTGACGGCGAGGACGGCGCCGGGGTAGCTGGCCAGGTGCTGCTCGAGCCACTGGACCGACTCGGCGTCCAGGTGGTTGGTGGGCTCGTCGAGCAGCAGCAGGTCCGGCTTGGACAGCAGCAGCTTGCACAGCGCGACGCGGCGGCGCTCGCCGCCGGAGAGGACGGTGACGTCGGCGTCCGGAGGCGGGCAGCGAAGGGCGTCCATCGCCTGCTCCAGCTGGGCGTCGAGGTCCCAGGCGTCGGCGTGGTCGATCTCCTCCTGCAGCTGACCCATCTCGGTCATCAGCGCGTCGAAGTCGGCGTCCGGGTCGGCCATCTGCTCGGAGATCTCGTTGTAGCGGTCCAGCTTGGCCTTGATCTCGCCGACGCCCTCCTCGACGTTGCCGAGGACGGTCTTGTCCTCGTTGAGCGGCGGCTCCTGCAGCAGGATCCCGACGGAGTAGCCGGGGCTGAGCCGGGCCTCGCCGTTGGAGGGCTGGTCCATCCCCGCCATGATCTTGAGGATGGTCGACTTGCCGGCGCCGTTCGGACCCACGACGCCGATCTTGGCGCCGGGGTAGAAAGCCATCGTGACGTCGTCGAGGATCACCTTGTCGCCGACCGCCTTGCGGGCACGCGTCATGGTGTAGATGAATTCGGCCATGGCTCCCAGGGTATCCGCCGGGAGGCGCCGTCCCGAACGGGCACCTCCCGGCGGCGACGACGCTCAGGCGGCCACCTCGGCCTCCTCCGGCTCGCCCTCCCCGCCGTGCACCTCGCCGTGCACCTCGCCGTGCTCGTCGACCGTGACGCCCTCGGGGAGGTCGGGGCCGCCCTCGGAGGCCGGCGGGGGCGAGGTCTCGAACTCCGGCTCGGGCTGGGGGTAGGGGCGGCTGCCCCGGCTGTAGGTGGTCGTGCCCCAGGTGAGGTCGACCCCGAGGCTGTCGGCCCGCACCTGCGGGCGGGCGCCGCGCGCGGTGTCGGTCTCCCACTCGTGCACCGTGAAGCGGCCGTGCGCGACGACGGGCATGCCGACGCCGACCGACTGGAGCACGTTGGCCCCCAGCGTGCCGGCGCAGACGATGTCGTAGTAGGTGACGCCGAGCTGGACGTAGTGCCCGAGCTCCTGGTCCCACCGGCGGTCGTTGACCGCGATCGGCACGACGGTGAAGGGCCGGCCGTCGGACCGGCGGTACTTCACCTCGGGCTCCCGGGTGACGTTGCCGGCGACGGTCATCCTGATCTCGTTGAGCATTGCTTCCCCTCCTAGGTCGCACCCGTCGGCGACGGGTCGTGTGCCAGCCACCCTGCCGCCGGCCGGCGGGGCGCGGAAGGTGCCGGGCGCCACCTGTGGACGACGGCCGCCCGCGCGGAGGGGATGTGGACGAGCGCTCAGGCGGCCGCGCGCTCGAGCAGCGTGCGGGTCTTCTCGTGCCGCTCGAGCACGGTGGCGACGGGGCGGTGCACGTGCTGGTAGGCGACCTCCTCGACCGCCTCGTCCAGCCGCTCCTCGACCTGCCTGCGGCGGCGGCGGGCACCGACCCGCGCGGCCATCCGGGCGAGGAGCGCCAGGAGCAGCCCGCCGAGGAGCCCGCCCAGCAGGAGCACCAGCGGCACCGGCAGCGGGCCCCAGAAGGGGACGTCGACCGGCATGCCGGCCCAGCCGAGGACGGCGACGAGGACCAGCCAGAGCAGGCCCACGACCGCCGCCGCGGCCAGGACGACCTGCAGGAAGCCCAGCACCGCCCACCACACGGGCGGCCGGGTGCGCAGCGGCGTGCTGACGATCGCCTGGTCGAGCGCGTCGGCCAGGTCCTCGCCGGTGGGCCTGGCGGCCTCCAGCAGGGCCTCCTGCCAGCGGACCGGCAGGTCGGCGCCGGCCTCCTCGGCCACCTGGCGCGAGGCGAGCTGGACGTTGGCCCTGGCGGCGGGCGTCGGCGACGGCAGCGAGGAGCGGCCCAGCACCGCCCGCACGTCGGACGGCGCGATGCCGGCGGGCCCGGGCGAGTCGTCCCCGAGCCGGAGCCGCTTGAGCGGGTCGGGGCGCAGCGAGGACAGCCACCGGGTGAACGGCCAGCCGGAGCGCTCCCCGGCCTGGCGGACGTAGTCGCGCTCGACCGCGTCGAGGACCACGGGCACGCCGGAGGCGGTCTTGAGCGCGTCGTGGAGCCGGGCGTCGGCGACGTCGGCGATCTGCGGCGTGCTCTCCCCCACGCCCTCCCCGACGTGCTCGGCGCTGCTGCGCACGTCGGCCACCAGGCGCGCCTCGGCGGCGTTGCGCGCGCGGACGACCGAGGCGATGCGCGCGCGCAGCTCCTCGATGCCCTCGCCGGTCCGGGCGGAGGTGGTGATCACCTCGTGCTCGCCCGCCCCGTCGTCCGCCACCAGGCGGCGCAGGTCGTCGCGGACGCGCTGCACGTCGTCGCGGTCCGGGATGCGGTCGGCCTGGTTGAGCACGAGCAGCATGACCGTCTCGTGGTGCCGCAGGGGCTGCAGGTAGTCGTCGTGCAGGCGCGCGTCGGCGTACTTCTGGGGGTCGGCGACCCAGACGAAGACGTCGGCGCGCTCCAGGATGCGGTCGGCCTCGACCCGGTGGCGCAGCTCGCGGGAGTCGAAGTCGGGCAGGTCGACGAGCACGAGCCCGTCGAGGTCGTCGTCCTCCCCGGCGGCCACCTGGTGCCGCTCGTGCACGCCGAGCCAGTCGAGCAGCTCGCCGGCCGGCTCCTCGCCCCAGACCGCCGCGGACGCCTCGGCGGTCGTGGGGCGGCGCGGGCTGATCGTGGCCAGCTCGCCGCCGGCGAGGGCGTTGAAGAGGCTGGACTTGCCCGATCCGGTGGCGCCGGCGAGCGCCACCACGGTGCGCCCGCCCTTGAGCGCCCAGCGCTCCTGGACCCGCTGGACGACGCCCCGGGCCTGCTCGGCGGCGTGCGGCTCGAGCTCGTCACCGCCCACGTCGAGGGCCGAGCGCAGCCGCTCGGCCCGCTCGGTGAGCGGGACCGTGGCTCCGTCGTCCTTGCGCCGTCGCCCGATCATCGAGCCGCCTCCACCGCGGCCGCGGCCTCCCGCAGCTCCGTGACCGCGTGCTCGTGCACGGGAACCTCCTCCAGGACGCTGCCGAAGCGCGCCCGCTCGTCGTCGTAGAGCCGCTCCACGTGCTCCAGCAGGGCCGCCCGGGCCTTGGTCGCCATGGTGCGCACGGCCTGGTCGCCGAAGACCGCCTCGAGCAGCCGCTGCGCGAGCACCGCCGAGCCGCCGGCGATGGCGACCTCCGCGCCGGAGAGCCCGGCCGTCATGCTGAAGGCCACGATCATGAGGAGCACCGCCAGCCCGTTGACGCCGAAGGCGAGGTAGCGGGCCGTCGCCCGCCGGGAGCCGGCCTCCTCGCGCACCATCTCCAGCACCTCGCCCTGCCAGTCGCGCATGAGCCGCTCGACCCGCTCGGTGAGGTCCGGCGAGGCCTTGCCCAGGCCGGGGTGCGCCGCGACGAGCCCGGCACCACCGGGCGCCTGCTTCCAGGCGCGGGCGGCCGTGCTCGCCGCGACCTGGCCGTGCGAGGTGACGAGGGCGGCCGCCCCGGTCTGCAGCGCCTCGCCCAGCGGCTCGGAGGTGACCTGCTTGCCGGTGAACCACGCGCCGATCCGGTCGCGCAGCCGCCCGACGCCGGCCTCGACCGACCGCAGGAACTCGCCGGTCCCGACGAGCTCCTGCCAGCGGGCGAGCACCTCGCCGCGCAGCAGCGAGCCGTCCTGCATCCCCTCGGCGACGGCGTCCAGGGCGTCGGAGTATGCCGTGCGCGGCGCCTCCTCGAGGGTGCCGCGCGCGGCGAGCTGGGCCGCCGCGGCGTCGGCGACGGCCTCGGCGCGGCCCTCGAGGGAGGCGAGCGTGCCGGAGAGCGTGCGGCGGATGACGACCGAGCGGGCGCGGGCGTCGCTGGCGAGCGTGTCGAGCCAGCCGGTGAGCCGCTCCACGTGGGCGGCGGGGATGAGGCCGTCCTCGAGGGCGACCTCGAGCACGGTGAAGATCGGGGCCTGGCCCAGGCCCTGGTCGCGCAGCAGCGACGCGAGGTGCAGGCGCACCTGCTGCAGCGCCTCCGGGGGCACCCGGTTGAGCACGATCGCCACCGAGGTGCCGCGCTCGGACGCGGCGCGCAGCAGGTCCCAGGGGACGGCGTCGGCATACCTGGAAGCGGTGGTGACGAAGAGCCAGAGGTCCGCGGCCGAGAGCAGCTGGCGCGAGAGCGAGCGGTTGGCCTTGACCACGGAGTCGATGTCGGGGGCGTCGAGCAGGGCGAGGCCCGGGGGCAGCGCGTCGGTGGTGACGAGGCGGACCGAGCCGGGGTCGTCGGCGGCGCCCTCGCCGGTGACGCGGGAGAGCTCGGGGAGCACGCGCTTGCCGGTGAACCAGCGGGTGTCCTGCTCGTGGTGCACGAGGACCGAGGCGCGGGTGGTCGGCCGGATGACGCCCGTGCGGGTCACCTGCTCGCCCACGACCGAGTTGACCAGGGTGGACTTGCCTGCCCCGGTGGACCCGCCGACGACGGCCAGCAACGGGGCGTCGAGCGAGCGCAGCCGCGGCAGCACGTAGTCGTCGAGCTGCTGCACCAGCTCGGTGCGGGACCCGCGCGCCTCGTCGGTGCCGGGGAGCTCCAGGGGGAGGTCGACGCCGCCGGCGGCCTTCCTGAGCCGTTCGACGGCAGCGAGCAGCGCAGCAGGGTCCTTGTCGGTCACGGGCACAGTCTCCCAAAGCCGGGGGCACCCACCAAGACGAACCGCCGGTGGGCGCGGACGGGCGCGGTCAGCGGGTCGCGTCGGCGTGCGCGAGCAGCGCCCGCGACTCGCCGAGGAAGTCCTGGGCGTAGCGGCCGAACCACTCGCCGATCTCGCCGAACCGCGCGACGAACGCCTCCCGGTCCCCGCGCAGGAGCAGCTCGAAGGCCTCCGCGTAGCGGGTCAGGTAGCGCTGGATGAGCGCCACCACGTCCGGGGAGGCGGTGATGATGTCGTAGTAGAGCTCGGCGTCCTGGGCGAAGAGCCGTCCGACCATGACCAGCTCGAGGCGGTAGATCGGGGAGGACAGCGTCAGCAGCTCGGACAGGTCGTGGTCCTCGTGGGCCAGGTGCCAGCCGTAGACGAACGTCGAGAAGTGGCGCAGCGCCTGGATGAGGCCCATGAGCGCGTCGTGCTCCTCCGCGGGCACCTCGTGCAGCCGCGCGCCCCACAGCCGCATCTGGTCCAGGAGCCAGCGCGAGGCCTCCGGGTCGCGCCCGGGCACGACCGCGACGACCTGCTTGGCCAGCGAGTCCACGTCGGGGCCGAACATCGGGTGCAGGCCCAGCACCGGCCCGGGGTGGGCCTCGAGCATGGCCTCGACCGCCTCCCGCTTGGTGGAGGTCAGGTCGACGAGCAGGCAGCCCGCCGGCAGCGGCGGCAGCGACCGGACGACCGCGACGGTGTCGTGGATCGGCACCGAGACCACGACGAGCCCAGCGTCGGCGACCGCGGCGGCCACCTGCTCGGGGGTGTCGTCGCGCTCGACGACGCGGACGTCATACCCCGAGAGCCGCAGGAGCCGGCCGAAGAGCGAGCCCATCCGCCCGCCGCCCCCGACGACGACCACGGGGCCGAGGTCCGGCGCCTGGCAGGTGAAGCCCATGTTCTTCTCGTGCGCGTAGGCCTCGCGCATGCAGCGGCGCAGGACGTCCTCGACGAGGTCCGGCGGGACCCCGCGCTCCCGGGCCATCGCGCGCTTGGCGTCGATCATCTCCCGCTCCCGCCCGGGCGCGTAGATCGGCAGCCCGACCCGGCCCTTGACCTCGCCGACCTGCGCGACGAGGTCGAGGCGCTGCGCCAGCAGGTCGACGATCTGGGCGTCGACGTCGTCGATCTGCGCGCGGAGGGCGCCGAGCGGGTCCCCGGTGGTCATGGGAGCCGATCCTACGGCGTCCACCACCTACACTCGGACCGGTCAGCCCCCGTAGCTCAATGGATAGAGCACCGGCCTTCTAATCCGTAGGTTGCAGGTTCGAGTCCTGCCGGGGGCGCCCTCGGGAAGGCTGCTTGACCTGCGACGACACGGCCCGCTGCCCGCGGCGGAGCACGTCATGCCTCCGGGACGAACACCCGTCGGTGCGCGGTGACGGTGTCGAGCAGCGCCCGCTCCCGCCGCAGCCACTCGGGGTCGTGCGCCCCGCCGTGCTCCAGGTGCAGGCGGACCATCGCCAGCTCACCGCTCTCGTCCTGGAAGGCGGTCATCGCCGCCTCGGCGCGGCGGCCGCCCACGCCGCGGGCCCAGCGGCGGGCCCGGCGCCGCTCCCCCGGGTCGGCGAGCATCGTGACCTCGGCGGGGGTGTACCACCCCGCCACGCCGTAGCCGGTGAGCGTGTCGCGCAGGATCCGCGACTCGCGCCGCCGCGCCCAGCGCAGCAGGAGCAGGAAGGCGATGAAGAGCGGCAGCTGGACGACGGCGAAGATCACCAGGTAGGCGTCGGCCGCGACGACGGCGCTGTAGTTCCACAGCGCGTGGAGGAAGACGGAGGCCGCGAAGCCGGTGACGACGATCCACGCCGAGGACCACCGGCGGCGGTGCGCGACCAGCCCGAGGGCCAGGCCCGTGCACACGGTGAACATCGGGTGCGCGAACGGGCTCACCAGGCACCGCATGACGAAGAGCCCGACGAGGCCCGGCGCGCCCATCTCCAGGTAGGCGCTGCCCAGGTAGAGGATGTTCTCGACGAAGGCGAAGCCGGCCGCGACGAGGCCGGCGTAGACGATGCCGTCCGCGACGCCGTTGAACTCGCGCCGGGCGCGCCAGAAGATGAGCAGCACGCCCAGCCCCTTGGCCACCTCCTCGGTGAGCGGCGCGACGAGGACCGCGCCGGAGACGAGGGGGTCGGCGTGGAGGCCGGCGAAGAAGGCCACCCCCAGCTCGTTGAGGACCAGCGCCATGAGCGTCGAGATGAGCGCCCCCCACAGGAAGGCGAACCACAGCAGCCGCGCGGGCTCCTCCTCGAGCCGGTCGACCCAGAGGAAGGTCGGCACGACCACGCCGATCGCGATCGAGGCGCTGACGAGGGCCAGCCCCGCCGCCGTCACGCCCAGCTGGTCGTAGACCAGTCCCCCCAGCACGAGCGCCGCGAAGCCGAAGACGGTCACCACGGCGCTGGTGACGACGAGCCGCCGGATGAGCGGGCGCCGGGTGGCGTTGCGGGGCGCGGGCGCCTGCTGCTGGAAGATCATCATCTGCTGCCAGGTGCCGTCCCCGGACCCGACGGCACGGGGCGGTGGAGGAGGCGTCGGGGCTGGCGGTGGCATGGGCGCGAGGGTACCGCGCCCGGGCGGTCGCTACGCTCGGTGCGTGACTGACGAGCGGATCGTGTGGATCGACTGCGAGATGACCGGGCTGGACGCGGACGCCGACGCCCTCGTGGAGGTGGCCTGCCTGGTGACCGACGCCGAGCTCAACGTGCTCGGCGAGGGCGTGGACGTCGTGATCCGTCCGCCGCAGGAGGCGCTGGACCAGATGGGCGACTTCGTCCGCGAGATGCACACGCGCTCGGGCCTGCTGCCCGCGCTGGAGTCCGGCACGACCCTCGAGGACGCCCAGGCCCGGGTGCTGGCCTACGTGCGCACCCACGTGCCCGAGGGCCGCAGGGCGCCGCTGGGCGGCAACACGGTCAGCACCGACCGCGTCTTCCTCGCCCGGGACATGCCCGAGCTCGAGGCGCACCTGCACTACCGCATCATCGACGTCTCCTCGGTCAAGGAGCTCGCCCGGCGCTGGTACCCCCGCGCCTACTTCGCCTCCCCGCCCAAGACCGGCGGGCACCGGGCCCTCGGCGACATCCTCGACAGCATCGCCGAGCTGCGCTACTACCGCGAGGCGGTCTTCCAGCCGCAGCCCGGCCTGGACAGCACGACCCTGAAGGAGATCGCCGCCCGGCACACCCGGGGGCCCGCCGCCGGTTAGGAACCTGCCTGCCGACAGGCTAGGATGTGCGTCTGTGTCCGCCGCCCGACCGGCGGACACACCTTGGTGGGTGTAGCTCAGCAGGTAGAGCACCTGGTTGTGGTCCAGGTGGTCGCGGGTTCAAGTCCCGTCACTCACCCCAGACGAGGACGGCCCCGGCGCGCTGCGCCGGGGCCGTCCTCGTGCCTGG
>CAZONQ010000107.1:6502-8823 GCA_964581125.1 uncultured Ornithinimicrobium sp. | reverse complement strand
CCGGCGTCGCACGGCGGCCGCGCGGACGGCCTGGGAGCGCACCCGGGACCTGTGGCCGCGCGCGCGGGACTACGACCTGCGCGCCGGCGTGCTGCGCTCGGACCTGCTCGCCGGCCTCACCGTCGGCGTCGTCGCGCTGCCGCTGGCCCTCGCCTTCGCCGTCAGCTCCGGGGTGAGCCCCGCCGTCGGCCTCGTGACCGCGGTCGTCGCGGGCATCGTGGCGGCCGTCTTCGGCGGCTCGCACGTCCAGGTCTCCGGCCCCACCGGGGCGATGGCGGTGATCATCGCGCCGATGGTGGCGGCGCACGGCCCGGCCGCCGTGCCGCTGCTCGCCGTGATGGCCGGGGCGATCGTGCTGGTCGCGGGCGTCTTCCGCCTCGGCCGCGTCGTGACCTTCATCCCCTGGCCGGTCGTGGAGGGGTTCACCTTCGGCATCGCGACGATCATCTTCCTGCAGCAGGTGCCGGCGGCCCTCGACACGACCGAGGCCGTGGGCCAGAACGCCCTCCTAGCGGCGATCCACGCGGTCGGCAGCCACGGCCCGGAAGTGGGCTGGACGCTGGCCTGCGTCGCCGTCGTGGCCGTGATCATGCTCCTCCTCCCTCTGGTGAGCCCGGGCGTCCCTGCCTCGCTGCTGGCCGTCATCGTCGTCACCACCGCCGCCGAGCTGATCGACCTGCCGGTCGCACGCATCGGCGAGCTCCCGTCCTCGCTGCCCCTGCCGACCGCGCCCGACATGACCCCGGCGCTGCTGCGCTCGCTGGCCGGCCCGGCGCTGGCGGTCGCCGCCCTGGCCGCGATCGAGTCGCTCCTCTCAGCGCGCGTGGCCGCCTCGCTGCCCCGTCCGCCCCGCCGCGGCGGGGCGACCGACCCGGCCGACGAGCGGTCACGGCGCTACGACCCGGACCGCGAGCTCGTCGGGCAGGGCCTCGCCTCGCTCGCCAGCGGCTTCTTCGGCGGGCTCCCGGCCACCGGCGCCATCGCCCGCACCGCCGTGAGCCTGCGCGCCGGCGCCCGCACCCGTGTCGCCGCGGTCGCGCACTCGCTCGTCATCCTGGGCGTCATCTACCTGGCGACCGGGCCGGTCGGCCGCATCCCGCTGGCCGCGCTCTCCGGGGTGCTCATGATCACCGCCGTCCGCATGGTCTCGGCCAAGAAGATCCTCGGCGTCCTCCGCTCGACCCGGACCGACGCGGTCGTGCTCGTGGTCACCGCCTTCGTCACGATCGCCGTCGACCTGATCGAGGCCGTCCAGGTGGGCATCGTCGTCGCGGCCTTCTTCGCGCTGCGCTCGGTCGCCCGCGCCACCGTCGTGCGACCCGAGCCGCTGCCCGGTCCGGCCGCGCCCGGGGACGAGCACATCGCGCTCTACACCCTCGACGGGTCCATGTTCTTCGGCGCGGCCGACCGGATCGGCGCGGAGATCTCCGAGGACCAGGAGGCCCTCGTGGTCGTCCTGCGCCTCTCCCGCCTGCGCGTCGTCGACGCGACCGGGGCCCAGGCGCTGACCGAGCTCGTCGCAGGTCTGGAGCGGCAGGGCGTCACCGTGCTGGTCAAGGGCATCCAGGACCGCCACCGCTCGCTCTTCACCAACGTCGGCGTGCTGGACGAGCTGCGCCACGACGCGCACCTCTTCGACGACCTCGACGCCGCGATGGCGCACGCCCGCTCGCACGTGCGCCGGCACGCGGAGCCCGCCGTGGGTCAGGCAGCCTCGCAGATGCAGAGCTGAAGACCACCCTCACCGGTGAACGGCCCGCCCGACCAGTCGCCGAGGCGCTCGACGAGCCGCAGGCCGCCCAGCGCCAGGAGCACCGGCAGCTCCTGCGGGAAGATGCACCTGATCTCCAGCGGCACCACGGCGAAGTCCGGCTCGGCGCTGCTCGAGAGGAACCACGTGCCCCGCGTCACCTGCGCCGCCGCGTCGTAGACCTCGGCGACGTCCACGCTCACCCGCCCCCGCTCAGGATCGGTGAACGACAACGACTCGCGGGTCCGCCGCACGCCGTCGGCGCCGGCGAGCAGCCCCACGCCCGGGTTGAAGACGTCGAGGACGAACCGCCCGCCCGGCGCCAGGTGCCGCCGGACCGCCCGGAAGCAGCCCACCAGGTCCTCCGCCTCGTGCAGGTGGAGCAGCGAGTTGGCCGTGATCAGCACCAGGTCGAAGGTGCGCCCCAGGTCGAAGTCGCGCATGTCGCCCTGCACCCACTCCACCGCCACGCCGCGCCCGTCCGCCTTGCGCCGCCCCTCGGCGAGCATCTCCGGGGAGAGGTCGAGGCCGACGCACGGGTGCCCGTCGGCGGCGATCGGGAGCAGCTTGT
>CAZONQ010000107.1:3361-6402 GCA_964581125.1 uncultured Ornithinimicrobium sp. | reverse complement strand
GAGAGGTCGAGGCCGACGCACGGGTGCCCGTCGGCGGCGATCGGGAGCAGCTTGTTCCCCGTCCCGCACCCGAGCTCGAGCACGCTGCCGGCGTGCCGGTCGGCCTGCACCCGGTAGAAGGCCACGGGCGCCCCCCCGCCCGGGAACATCAGGTCGTAGACGCCCGGGCGCGCGTAGAACTCGCTGCTCACGCGGACCGCCCTCCGGACCCGCGCAGCCGGTCGCGCAGTCTCCGGTGCCCGGCCCGCTCGACGGGCACCTCGACGACCTGTATGCCGCGCACCTCGCCTCCGAGCACCTCCCCCAGCTCCGCCAGCGAGTCGACGCGGACGTGGCCGACCCGGTGCGCGGCGCACAGCGCGGCGAGGTCGGTCCCGTGCGGGGTGCCGAACACGCGCTCGGTCGCGGCCGCCGCCTCCGCGGTCGCCGAGCGCGCGGGCTCGCCGTACTCGAGCGTGGAGAAGATCCCGCCCCCGTCGTCGTTGACGACCACGACCGTGAGGTCGGGGCGGGGCTCCTGAGGACCCACGATCAGCCCGTTGGCGTCGTGCAGGAAGGTGAGGTCGCCCACGAGCGCGACGACGCGGTGCTCCGCGGAGCAGTCCGCGCCGTGCTCCGCGGAGCACTCCTGCGCCGCCAGCGCGACCCCGACCGCGGTGGAGACCGTGCCGTCGATGCCGGCCAGACCGCGAGAGGCCACCACCCGGCAGGTCGTGCCCGCGGAGGGTTCGGGGTCGAGGACCAGCGCGAGGTCGCGCGGGGCGTTGGAGGAGCCCAGGACGAGCACGTCGTCGCGGCCCAGCGCCGCGGCGACGGTGGCCGCGACACCCGGCCCGGTCGGCGCGCCCCGCCCGACGGCCTCGCGGACGACCGGGCCGAGCGCGCGCCCGGCCGAGAGCCAGGCCCCGACCCAGTCCTCCGCCCCCTCCGTCCGCTCCGGGACCTCCCTGAGCACCTCGGCCGGGTGCACGACGTGCGCGACGTGGCCGGGGTCGGTCCAGGAGGGCGTCGGCGAGACGACCTCGACGACGACCCCCGGCAGCCGGAGGAGCGCCCCGAGCTCCCGGAACAGCGTGAGCCGCCCGACCACGACGACCCGCTCGGGCACCAGCGGGTCCGTCCCGTCGGCGCCTCCCGCGACCCGGTCGGCCACGAGCACCCCGTGCGGCACGACCGTCTCCCCCGCGGGCACCCGGCCGAACGGCTCCGCGAGCACCGGCCAGCCCGCGGCCGCCGCCCACCTGACGGCCCGCCGGGCCGTCCCGGGGCCGGGGACGTCACCGAGCAGGACGAGCGTGCGACCCCCCGGCTCGACCCCGGCGCCAGCCACGGGAGCGTGGCCCGGCAGCGGCACGACCCGCGTCCACGGCCCGCCGTCCTCGCGTCCCACGGGCGCGTCGCCGCCGGCCAGGTCCGGCGCGAGCGGGTCGCGGAAGGACACGTTGAGGTGCACCGGCCCGCCCCACGACGACGGCCACCCGGTGGCGGAGGCGAGCGCACGGCATACCGTCGACCGCCAGTGCGCGTGGGCCGCGCGGTCCACGGAGGCGGGTGCGGGGAGGTCGGTCTCCCACCGGACCGCGGGGCCGAAGATCCCCGGCTGCACGGTCGTCTGGTTGGCTCCCGTCCCGCGGAGCTCGGCCGGGCGGTCGGCCGACAGCACGACGAGAGGTATGCCGCTGTGGTGCGCCTCGAGCACGGCCGGGTGGAGGTTGGCGACGGCGGTCCCCGAGGTCGTCACGACGGGCACCGGGACGCCCGACGCGCGGGCCAGCCCCAGGGCGAGGAAGGCCGCGGACCGCTCGTCGACGCGCACGTGCAGGCGCAGCCGACCGGCCCGGTCGGCCGCCTCGAGGGCGTAGGCGAGCGGCGCCGACCGGGACCCCGGGCAGAGCACGGCCTCGCGCACGCCCCCGCGCACGAGCTCGTCGACGAGGACCTCGGCCAGGGCGGTGGAGGGATGCACGGCCCGATCCTCGCACGCAGCACCGTCACGGGGGCGCCGCCCACCCGCGCCGCCCCGTAGAGTGGTGCCCCTATGGCCTCCGACTTCGAGATCGAGCTGCAGGACGCCGTCGCCCCCCTCGTCCTGGCGCTCGACGTGGGATCCACCGCCAGCCGTGGCGCGGTCTACGACGCGCACGGGCGGCCGGTGGGCCGCCGGGCCAAGGTGGCGCACTCGTTCACCACCGCCCCCGACGGCACCTCCGAGATCGACCCCGACCAGGTCGTGGAGGAGCTCACCACGATCATCGACCGGCTCACCGAGATGGTCGGCGACCGTCCGGTGGAAGGGGTCGCGATGGACACCTTCGCCTCCTCGATGGTCGTCGTGGACGAGGACGGGGCACCCCTGACGCCGTGCTTCACCTACGCCGACAGCCGGTGCCGCAAGCAGGTGGTGGCGCTGCGCGAGGAGCTCGACGACGACGCGCTGCAGCAGCGCACCGGCACCCGGGTGCACGCCAGCTACTGGCCGGCCCGGCTGCGCTGGCTCGCCGAGAGGCGGCCGGAGGTCGCCGCGCGCGCGGCCCGCTACCTCTCCCTCGGGGACTACGCCCTGCTGCGCCTCACCGGCGCGCTCGGCACGGGCACGTCGACGGCGTCGTGGACCGGGATGGTCGACCGGCACACGGCGACGTGGTATCCCGAGCTCGTCGAGATCACCGGCATCACCCTCGACCAGCTCCCCCCGATCCACCACCTGGACCAGCCGCTGGAGCTCGAGGAGGCCCGGGCCGCCGAGATCGCCGAGCGCTGGCCGGCCCTCGAGGGGGCCAGCTGGCACGCCCCCATCACCGACGGGCTGGCCGCCAACGTCGGGCTCGGCGCCTACGACGAGACGGCGATCGGCGCCTCGTGCGCGACGTCCGGGGCCCTGCGGGTGCTCGTCCGGGAGATGCCGGAGGAGCTGCCGCCGGGGCTGTGGTGCTACCGCGTCTCGCACGACCGGTCGCTCCTCGGCGGCGCGCTCAACGACGTCGGCCGGGCGCTGGCCTGGGCGGACGTCACCCTCGCCGTCGACCAGGTCGAGGAGGAGG
>CAZONQ010000107.1:0-3261 GCA_964581125.1 uncultured Ornithinimicrobium sp. | reverse complement strand
CGGGCGCTGGCCTGGGCGGACGTCACCCTCGCCGTCGACCAGGTCGAGGAGGAGGTGCTCTCCTCGGCCCTCCTGGCCGAGCCGCACGAGACCACGCCGCTGGTCCTGCCGTTCTTCACCGGCGAGCGCAGCACGGGCTGGGCCGCGGGCGCGCGGGCGGTCATCGCCAACGTCAGCGTCGCCTCGGCCCCGGTCGAGGTCTACCGCGGCGTCGTGGAGGGGATCGCTCTCGCCTACGCCCGGATCGCGAGCCAGCTGCGCGAGGTCGCCCCCCAGCCGGAGCGCCTCTTCGCCGGCGGCAGCGTCACCACGGACCACCCCGAGCTCATGCAGGTCATGGCGGACGCGATGCGCACGCCCGTGACCCCGGTGCGGATCAAGCGCACGACCCTGCACGGCACGGCGCTGCTCGCGCTGGAGAGCCTCGCGCCCGACGTGCGCCGCGCCCGGCCCGAGCGCGGCAAGGCCCTCACCCCCGACTACAACCGGAGGCCCTACTACACCGAGCGCTTCCAGCGCTTCGAGCGCGTCTACGAGGCGCTGTTCGGGTGAGCGGGGCGGCGGCGCGCCCGGCCGGCACGACCATGCGGTCGCTCGCCGACGACCTCCGGGCGCGCAGCGACGACGAGCTCGCCGCCCTCCTGCAGGCCCGCCCCGACCTCGCCCGTCCGGCACCGTCCGACGTGACCGCGCTGGCGGCGCGGGCCACCACCCGCAGCAGCGTCCGCCGGGCGCTGGAGGCCCTCGACCTGGCCCACCTGCAGGCGCTCGAGGCGGTGGTCGTGGCCTCCCCCGCCGACGTCGGCGAGGTCGCCGCGCTGCTGGACGCCCCGCGGCGCCGCGCGGCCGAGCTCGTCGACCGGCTGGTCGCCCTCGCCCTGTGCTGGCGGGCACCCGAGGGGGTGCGGCCGGCCCGGCCGGTCGCGGACGTCGTGGGCGACCCCGCGGGCCTGGCGCCGGACGGGCCCGACGAGGCGCCCACGGACCAGGCCCTGCCGGAGGCCCTCGCCAGCCTCGACCCCCGTCAGCGACGGCTGCTCGACGCTCTCGCCTGGGGGCCGCCGGTCGGCGCCGCGCAGGGCGAGGGCACGGCCGGCGCCGCCGCCGAGCTGGTCCGCGCGGGCCTGCTGACGCGCGTGGACGAGACCCACGTGCTCCTGCCGCGCCGCGTCGCGCTCGCGCTCCGCGGCGGACGGCTGCACCGGCGTCCCGCCACGTCGCCTCCGGACGTCGGGCGCACGGACCTCGACCCCACGGACGTCGACGCCGCGGCCGGCGGGCGCGCCGCCCACCTCGTCGTGCTGCTCACCGAGGTCCTCGACCGGTGGGGGGCCCGGCCGCCGCGGGTGCTGCGCACCGGCGGGCTGGCCGTCCGCGACCTGGAGCGCCTCGCCGCCCACCTGGAGACGAGCACCGAGGAGACCGCCTGGCTGCTGGAGACGACGCTCGCGGCGGGGCTGGTCGCCTCCGACGACGGCGGTCCCCGCGGCACCGACGCCGCGTGGGTGCCCACGGACCGCGCCGACGACTGGCTGTCCGCCACCGCGGGAGAGCGGTGGGCGCGGCTCGCCCACGCCTGGTGGACGATGCCGGCCGCCCCCGGGCTCGTCGGCAACCACGCGGGAGGGCGGGTCAACGCGCTGTCGACGAGCACGTCATACCCCCTCGCGCGGGTGCGCCGCCAGGACGCGGTGCAGGCGCTGGCCGCGCTGCCCGACGGCGCGGCACCCGGCGAGGACGGGCTGGCCGAGCTGCTGCGCTGGCGCCACCCGCTGCGGGCGGCCCGCACCGGCGACGAGCACGGCACCGGGCTCGACGTCGTGCTGCGCGAGGCGGCATGGGCGGGCGTGACCGGCCGCGGGGCGCTCTCCTCCCCCGGCCGGGCGCTCGTCGCGGCCGACGACGACGCGGAGGAGACCGCGGCGGCCCTCATGGACCCGCTCGTGCCGCCCGCCGTCGACCACGTGCTGCTGCAGGCCGACCTCACCGCGGTCGCGCCGGGCCGGCTCGACGGTCCCGTCCGCGCGCTGATGCACCTGGTCAGCGACGTCGAGTCCCGGGGCGGGGCCACCGTGCACCGCTTCACCGAGACGAGCGTGCGCCGTGCGCTCGACCTGGGCTGGACGGCCGACCGCGTCCTCACCGAGCTCGCCGCGGCGTCGCGCACGCCGGTGCCGCAGCCGCTGGACTACCTCGTGCGCGACGTGGCCCGCCGGCACGGTCGCACGCGCGTGGGGTCCTGCGCGGCCTACCTGCGCTCCGACGACCCGGCGCTGCTGGACCGGATGGAGCTCGACCGCGCCCTCGGCCTGCTCCAGCTGCGCCGCGTCGCGCCCACCGTCCTCGTCTCGGCCGTGCCCGCCGCGACGGTGCTGGACGTGCTGCGGGAGGAGCAGTACGGCCCCGTCGCGGACGGGCCCGACGGCGGGCTCACGCTCACCGCCCCGTCGGCGCGCCGCACCACGGCCCGCGCGGTCCCGCCGGTGCGCGTCAGCACGGTCGACGAGACCGTCGCGCGGCAGGTCGTGGCGGTGGTGCGCCGCGGCGAGGGCGCCCGCACCTCCGGCCTCGACGAGTCCGGCTCGCACAGCGACCCGGTGGTGGTCGCGGCGGTGCTGCGTGAGGCCGCCGTGTCGGGCCACGGCGTGTGGATCGGCTATGCCGACGAGGTCGGCGGCGTCGCCACGCACCTGGTGCACCCGGAGTCGGTCGAGGCGGGCCGCGTCCGCGCGACCGTCGGCGACGGCGACGCCGTGCGCACCTTCCTGCTGCACCGGGTCACGAGGGTGCGCGAGGCCGACTGACGCGGCGGCGGCCCGCGACCGGCCCCGACTCACGTACGGCAGTCGTCGAGAACTCGGGATGCATCACGAGTTCTCTACAACTGCCGCACGTGAGTGCCCCTGGCCCTCCGTTCCCGGTGCCCGCCGCCCGCCAGCATGCCCTGGCGCCACGCCTCGACGACCGCGACCTGGTTGAACGTGTAGACGTGCAGGCCGGCCACGCCGAGGTCGGGGTCGGCCGCGAGCCCGGCCACCCGCGAGACGAAGCGCTCCGTGCTGAAGCCCGTGCCGACCACGCGCGTCATCACCCTCCGCTGCTTGCGCAGGAAGCGCAGGGAGTCGCCGACCCCGATCCGGGTGCCCATCGCCAGCAGCTTGGTGCGCTCCACCGGTCCGGGCACGCCGACGAGCAGGGGCAGCGTCACGCCGCGCCGCCGGATCCGGCGCACCCACGCCGCGAGGACCTCGGCGTCGAAGG
>CAZONQ010000106.1:0-8955 GCA_964581125.1 uncultured Ornithinimicrobium sp. | reverse complement strand
TTGTCCTTGTAGGCCACGACCGTGCGCTGCGGGCTGACCTGCTCGGTGTGCCGGACCATGCCGAAGAGGCTGCGCTCCTGGGGCACGCCGTCGATGACGAAGTCGGCGTTGAAGATCTTGTGCCGGCAGTGCTCGGAGTTGGCCTGCGCGAACATCGTCAGCTCGACGTCGGTGGGGTTGCGCCCGAGCGTGCCGAACGCCTCGACGAGATAGTCGATCTCGTCCTCGGCCAGCGCCAGCCCCCAGGCGCGGTCGGCCTCGACGAGGGCCTCCCGCCCGCGACCGAGCACGTCGACGCGCTCCATCGCGGCGGCCTCGCGCTCGGCGAAGAGGGCCGCGGCGTCGTCCTGCGAGGGCAGCGCCGACTCCGTCATCCGGTCGTGCAGCAGCGCGGCGCAGGCCACCCACTCCTCCTCGGTGAGCGGCGCGTCGCCCTCGAGCGTGAGCGTGTAGTCGGTGACGCGCTCCACCCGGTGCACGTCGATCCCGCAGTTGTGCACGATGTCGGTCGCCTTGGACGCCCACGGGGAGATGGTCCCCAGCCGCGGCGCGACGACCACGGTCGCCCGCGCACCCGCCTCCTGCAGGTATGGGGCGGGCTCGCCGTAGGTGAGCAGCGCACCCAGGCGCTCGGTCGCCGCGGCGTCGAGCTCCTCGTCGGAGGCGACCCAGTGGGCGTGCCGCGCGCTCACACCCGTGACCCGCGGCACGGCGGCCCGGAGACGGCGCAGCAGGGCCGCGGCGCGGAAGCCGGAGAGCGCGGACCCTCCGGGGAAGGTGGTGAGCCGGTAGTCGCGCACGGCCATCAGGTCAGGGCTCCTCGGTGACGGGGGTCGGGGTGGTGGCGGGGGTGACGGGCGTGGCGGGGGTGACGGGGGCCGGGGTGGTGAAGGGACCGCCGGTGAGGGTCTCGTAGGCCTCGACGTAGCGGGCGCGGGTCAGCGCGACCACCTCGTCCGGCAGCGGCGGCGGGGGAGTGTCGGAGCTGCGGTCCCACCCGCTCGCGGGCGAGGTGAGCCAGTCGCGCAGCACCTGCTTGTCGTAGGACGTCTGCGGGCGTCCCGGCGCCCACTCGCCGGCGCGCCAGAAACGGGACGAGTCGGGGGTGAGCACCTCGTCGGCGAGCACGACGTCGACGACCTCCGGGTCGACCGCGGCCCAGTCGACGTCGCCGTCGAGGGCCTGCTCCGGGCTGATGCCGAGCGCGTCGGCCAGCTGCTGGGGGTCGACGCCGAACTCGACCTTGGTGTCGGCGATGAGGATCCCGCGACCGGCCGCGACCTCGTTGCCGCGCCGCAGGATCGCGACGGTCAGGTCGCGGACGCGTGCCGCGAGCCGGGGACCGACCAGCTCCTCGACCCGGTCGAAGGAGATCGGCTCGTCGTGCTCGCCCGCCGGTGCCTTGGTGCTGGGGGTGAAGACCGGCTCGGGCAGCTGCGACCCGTCGACGAGACCCTCGGGCAGGGCGACGCCGGAGACGGTGCCGGTCGCGACGTACTCCGCCAGGCCGCCGCCGGTGAGGTAGGCCCGCGCCACGCACTCGACCGGCAGCATCCGCAGCCGCCGCACGTAGACGCCGCGTCCGGCGACCTCGGCAGGCACGTCCGTCGACACGACGTGGTGCGGCGCGAGGTCGGCCAGCTGGTCGAACCACCAGAGCGACAGCTGGGTCAGCACGGTGCCCTTGTCCGGGACCGGCGTGTCCAGGACGTGGTCGTAGGCGCTGACCCGGTCGGAGGCGACCAGCAGCAGCCGCGAGCCGTCCTGCTCGCCGGTGGTCGCGTCGAGCGGGGCGTAGAGGCCGCGCACCTTGCCCGAGTAGAGCAGCTCGTGGCCGGGCAGGACGGGGGCGCCGGGCGCGGTCGTCCCCACGGTGGGCAGGACGACCTCGCCCCGCTCCGCGGCCAGCGCGACGTCGGTGCGGTGGTGCGAGCCCTCGAGGCGGATCCGCCCGACGCCGGCGTAGGCCCGCTCCCGCGCCTGCGCCAGGTCCTCGCCCAGGCTGACGACGGACAGCACGCGGCCGCTGGAGGAGACGAGCGTCCCGGCGTCGTCCAGACGGGTGCCGGCGTGCAGCACGTGCACGCCCTCGACCTGCTCGGCCTCGTCCGTGCCCAGGACGGGGTCGCCGGTGCGCGGCGCGGCCGGGTAGCCGTCCGCGGCCACGACCACCGTCACGCTGCTGCGCGGCGACCACTCCAGCGGCGCCAGCCCGGCCAGCCGCCCCTGCGCCGCGGCGAGCAGCACCCCGGCCAGCGGCGTCTCCAGCCGGGCGAGCACCGACTGCGTCTCCGGGTCGCCGAAGCGCACGTTGAACTCGACCACGCGCGGGCCGGCCGAGGTGAGGGCGAGCCCGACGTAGAGGACGCCGGTGAACGGCATACCCCTGCGGGCCATCTCCTCGACCGTCGGTCGGGCGACCGTGCGCACGACCTCGTCCACGAGGCCCTCGGGCGCCCAGGGGAGGGGGCTGTAGGCGCCCATCCCCCCGGTGTTGGGCCCGGCGTCCCCGTCGTGCGCACGCTTGAAGTCCTGCGCGGGGACCAGAGGCACCACGGTGCGGCCGTCGGCGAGGCAGAAGAGCGAGACCTCCGGGCCGTCGAGGTAGTCCTCGACGACCACGCACCCGCCCTCCTTCTCCAGGCACGCGCCCGCGTGCGCGAGGGCGGCGTCGCGGTCGGTGGTGACGACCACGCCCTTCCCGGCCGCCAGGCCGTCCTCCTTCACGACGTATGGGGTGGTGCCGCCCGGCGCGAGCGCCGCCTCGACCTCAGCGCCCGTCGTGCAGACGGTCGCCCCGGCGGTGGGCACGCCCGCGGCGGCCATGACCTCCTTGGCGAACGCCTTGCTCCCCTCGAGGCGCGCGGCCGCGGCGGAGGGGCCGAAGCAGGCGACCCCGGCGGCGGTCAGGGCGTCCGCGACGCCGGCCACGAGCGGCGCCTCGGGACCCACGACGACGAGGTCGACCTGCTCGGCGACGGCGAGCGCGGTGACGGCGTCCACGTCGGAGGGGTCGCCGGGGACGCACCGGGCCACCTGCGCGACGCCGGGGTTGCCGGGCAGGGCCAGCAGCTCGTCGACGGCGGGGTCGCGGGAGAGGGATCGGGCGAGGGCATGCTCTCGGGCTCCGGAGCCCAGGACGAGGACCTTCACGCCTGCTGAGCCTACCGGGCGCGCAGGCGGCGACCGAGCGCGCGTCCGGGCATAAGTGTGGCCCTCCTGGAAGGCAGGGGGGTATCTCCCAGGAGGGCCACGTCGCAGGGCAGGGTCTGCCGGGTTGATGGGGGGCATACCCGGCGACTCGCACAATCCCCGCGCCCGGCCGAAGCCGGTAGACCTACTCTGACACATGCGTCTGACAGATGTCATCTTGAGCCGTGGCGGAATGGCGACAATGACGGAAATCCGCCAAGATGGGTCCCGTGGTGACGCCTGACGCCGGCTCGCTGGCCCCCGCGCAGCTCGACCCTCACGTCTTCGGCGAGGCCTACGAGCACTTCGTCGCGCGCGTCTACATGATCGCGATCGGGCTGGGCTCGCCGACCCGCTCGGGGCTGCGCTCGGCGGGGCTGAGGGAGGAGGCGATCGCCACGGGGACCGCCGAGCTCGTCGCCCGGGGGCTGCTCGAGGAGACGTCCGACCCCGACACCTGGGAGGTGCCGTCGCCCCAGGAGGCGATCTCCCGCAACGCCGACCGGATGGAGCGACGCATCTCGATGGCGCGCGCGACGGCGGCCGAGGTCGACGGCCTGTGGCGCCGCGCGGTGGGCGAGCGGCTGCCCCGCACGCCCACGGGCCTGCAGATGCTCGTCGGTGCCGAGGAGATCGTCCGGCACCTGACCGCCCTGCACCGGGCCGCCACGTCGCGGCTCTGGCTCGCCCTGGACGGCTCCCCGGCGTGCGTGCACATGCTCGAGCAGGCCGAGGAGGACGCCTCCCGGCTCGCCGTGCGCGAGGGCACGGACGTGCGCGTGGTGCTGGACACCTCGCTGCTGGACAACGCGGCGGCGCTGGCCCACGTCGGACGCTGCCGGGCGGCCGGCCACCACGTGTCGGTCGCCAACGGGCTGCCGTTCACGCTCGGGGTCGCCGACACGACCGTCGGGCTGGTCGACCTGACCTCGCACGACCCCGCGGGGGAGGGCTCCTGCGAGATCCGGCTGGCGCCGCCCGTGCGCGCGCTGGTGCGGCTGCACGAGGAGATCTGGGGCCTGGCCACGCCCTACATCGGCGGGCTCGAGGGCGTGCTGGAGGACGAGCAGCGCCTGCCCGTCCCCGAGCGGGACCGGCAGATCCTCGCGCTCCTGACGACCGGGGCGAGCGACAAGGTGATCGCCCGCCAGACCGGCGTCTCGGTCCGCACCGTGGAGCGGCGGGTGCGCTGGCTCATGGACCACCTGGGGGCCGCCACCCGCTTCCAGGCCGGCGTCCAGGCGGCCCGCCGTGGCTGGATCTGACAGGAGCAGCGGATAGAGTGACCCCTTTGCGGGGGCGGGGACCGACGCCCGCCGCCCGAGCAGGGACGTCGGACGAAGGGTGGGCGAGTGAGCGCCACGACCAACGACATCGTCGCCGCCGAGATCGCGGCCGAGCAGGCGCACGTGGACAGGGTCTACGCCGAGCTGGCCAAGGCGGCCGAGCGGGCCGAGCTCGTGCACGCCGAGGGCATGGCGCGCGGCCGCACGGACCGCCAGGGCACCGGCGACCCCCGCGAGGAGGAGCTGAGCGGCCTCTTCGAGCGGGACGCGCTGGTGCACGCCGCCAACCGCCGCCGCGCCTCCCTGGAGCACCAGCACGAGGGCCTGGTCTTCGGGCGCCTCGACCTCGACCACGGCACCACCGGCAACGGCGACGCCTCGGACCGCGAGGTCCGCTACGTCGGGCGGCTCGGGGTGCGCGACGACGACTACGAGCCCCTCGTCGTGGACTGGCGGGCCCCGGCCGCGGCCCCGTTCTACCGCGCGACGCCCGTCGACCCCCAGGGCGTCGTCCGGCGCCGGGTGCTGCGCTGCCGGGGCGAGGAGGTCGTCGGCGTCGAGGACGACCTCATGGTCAGCGAGGCCCCCGACGACGTGGTCGTCGTCGGCGACGGCGCGCTCATGGCCGCGCTGACGCGCAGCCGCGGCGCCCGCATGCGCGACATCGTCGCCACCATCCAGCGGCACCAGGACGAGGCGATCCGCGCCCCCGCGCGCGGCGTCACCGAGATCAGCGGCGGCCCCGGCACGGGCAAGACGGTCGTGGCGCTCCACCGCGCCGCCTACCTGCTCTACTCCGACCGGCGCCGCTTCGAGGGCGGCGGCGTGCTGGTGGTCGGCCCGTCCGCCGCCTACACCGCATACATCGAGCGCGTGCTGCCCTCCCTCGGCGAGGAGAGCGTCGCCCTGCGCTCGCTCGGCGACGTCGTGTCCGGGATGACCGCGAGCCGCCAGGACCCGCCGGAGACCGCGGCCGTCAAGGGCTCGCTGCGGGTGCGGCGGCTGCTCGCCCGCGCGGCGCGCCAGGCCCTGCCCGGCGCGCCCACCCAGCTGCGCACCTTCGTCGCCGGCCACGCGGTCCGCCTCACCGAGGACCAGCTGGCGGGCGTGCGCGACCGGGTCCTGCGGCACCACCACCGCAACACCTCCTACGACGCCGCCGTCGAGGCGCTCGCCGCGGCCGCGTGGGACCAGGTCCGGCAGGGCGAGCGGGAGGAGTTCGTCGACCGCTTCACCGATTCCGGCGACGTCGAGGCCTTCGCCCGCGAGTGGTGGCGGCCGGTCGACCCGCGCGAGGTGCTGCTCTGGCTGGCCGACGAGGAGCTCGTCCGGCGGCTCGGCGCCGACGCGGAGGAGGCCGGGCTGCTCGCCGCGTCCTACCGCGTCGCCCTGGAGGAGGGCACGTGGACCGTCGCCGACGTCGCCCTCGTCGACGACCTCCACGCCCGCCTCGGCCCCGTCGTCGACCTGCCGGACGAGGAGCGCGGGTTCTACGAGATCGAGGAGCTCGAGGACGCCTCGCAGTACGGCGTCGCCGCCCTCCGCACCGGGCAGGAGCGCGCCGCCGCCTCCCGGGACGGGCAGCCGGCGCCGCAGCGGACCGACGAGGAGGGCCGGCCGCTCGTCGACGCCGTCGAGCCGACCGCCTCCGAGCGCATCTCCCGCGACCCGCGCACACGGCTGCTGGCCGGCCGGGTCGGCTCGCCGGAGGAGTATGCCCACGTCCTCGTCGACGAGGCCCAGGACCTCTCGCCGATGCAGTGGCGGATGCTCGGACGCCGTGGCCGGTGGGCGTCCTGGACGGTCGTGGGCGACCTGGCCCAGGCGTCGTGGGACGACGCGGAGGAGGCCGCCCGGGCGCGCGAGGAGTCCTTCGGCAGCAGCGTGCGCCGCTCCTTCCACATGGACATCAACTACCGCAACGCCCGCGAGATCTTCGACCACGCCGCCCGGATGGTGCGCGAGCACGTCCCGGACGCCGACATCCCCCGCGCGGTGCGCGAGACGGGGCACGACCCGGTCGAGCTGTCGGTGCCGGCAGCCGGGGTGGCGGCCGCCGCGCGCTCGGCGCTGGAGGACCTGCTCGGCCAGGTCGACGGGCAGGTCGCGGTCGTGGTGCCCGAGGTATGGCGTGCACCGCTCCTCGGTCTCGAGGGCCTCGCGGACCGGGTCGTGGTGGTCGACCCGCTGTCGACCAAGGGGCTGGAGTACGACGCGACCCTCGTCGTCGACCCGGACGAGATCGTCGCGGCCACGCCGGGCGGGGTGCGTTCGCTCTACGTCGTCCTCACCCGGGCGGCCCACCGCATGACGGTGCTCAGGGTCGCGGGCTGACCCGCCCCTGCCCTGTGGACGCACGGGAGCGCCCTGTCAGCCCCGGCCGTTAGGGTCGGGGACGTGAGCACCGCCCTGTACCGCCGCTACCGGCCCGAGTCCTTCGCCGACGTCATCGGTCAGGAGCACGTCACGGAGCCGCTGATGCAGGCGCTGCGGTCCGGCCGGGTCAACCACGCCTACCTCTTCTCCGGGCCGCGCGGGTGCGGCAAGACGACCAGCGCCCGCATCCTGGCCCGCTGCCTCAACTGCGAGCAGGGGCCGACGCCCGACCCGTGCGGCACGTGCGGCTCGTGCGAGGCGCTCGCCCGCGACGGTGCCGGGTCGGTCGACGTCATCGAGATCGACGCGGCCAGCCACGGCGGCGTCGACGACGCCCGCGACCTGCGCGAGCGGGCCGCGTTCGGGCCGGCCCAGTCGCGCTACAAGGTCTACATCATCGACGAGGCGCACATGGTGACGCCCAACGGCTTCAACGCGCTGCTCAAGGTCGTCGAGGAGCCGCCGCCGCACGTGAAGTTCATCTTCGCCACGACCGAGCCGGAGAAGGTGCTGGCCACCATCCGCTCGCGCACCCACCACTACCCCTTCCACCTGGTCCCGCCCCAGCGGCTCGGGGCCTACCTGGAGCAGGTGTGCGAGCAGGAGGGCGTAGCGCTGGAGCCGGGCGTCCTGTCCTTCGTCACCCGCGCCGGTGGCGGCTCGGTGCGCGACTCGTTGTCCGTCCTCGACCAGCTCATCAGCGGCGCGGGCCCGGAGGGCCTGACCTACGAGCGGACGGCCGCCCTGCTCGGGTTCACCGACGTGGAGCTGCTCGACGCCGTCGTCGACGCGGTCGCCGCCGGCGACGCGGCCACCGTCTTCCAGCAGGTGGACCGGGTCATGGAGTCGGGCCACGACCCGCGGCGGTTCGTGGAGGACCTCCTCGAGCGCTACCGCGACCTCATCGTGCTGGCCGCCGTGGGCGACTCGGCGGCCGCGGGCGGTCTGCTGCCCGGACTCCCGGTCGACCAGATCGAGCGGATGCGCCACCAGGCCTCGGTCCAGGGCCCGGAGGCGCTCTCCCGCGCCGCCGACATCGTCAGCCACGGCCTGTCCGAGATGACTGGCGCGGTGTCCTTCCGGCTCATGCTCGAGCTGCTCGTGGCCCGCCTCCTGCTGCCCGCCGCCACCGGCCCCGAGGGGTATGGCGCACGCCTGGACCGCATCGAGCGTCGCCTGTCCGCGTCCTCCGGGGGGCAGCAGGCGGCACCGCAGGCCACCCAGCCGACGCCCGCGCAGCCCGCGCCCGCGCAGCCCGCGCCCGCCCAGCCGACGCTCGCGCAGCCCGCGCCCACGCAGGCCGTGGCCGCGCGGCCAGCCGACCCCGAGCCGGCCCCCGAGGCCAGGCAGCCGGAGCAGCCGCGCCCGGAGGCCCCCGCCGCGCAGCCCGCAACCGCGCCGGGAGCGCTGGACACCGCCGCGTTGCGGCGCCAGTGGCCCGACGTCCTCGAGCACGTCCGGCAGATCAGCAGGCGCACCTGGAGCGGTCTGCAGATGGCGGTGCTCCTGGACTACGACGGCCGCCGGGTCCTGCTCGGCATGCCCGACGAGAACTGGATCCGCCACTTCATCGGCACCCCGCACCAGGAGGCGCTGCGTCAGGCCCTCATCGAGTCCATCGCCCTCGACGCCCAGATCGAGGCGGTGGTCCAGGGGGCCTCGCCGTCCCCGCAGCCGGGCCCCGGGACCCCGGCCCCTCCGCCGGAGGACCGTCCTCGGTCGGGTCGCATCCGGACCCGGGCCGGTCAGCAGGGCGGCGCCACGCCCGGGCCGGCGACGACGCCACCGCCCTCACGCCCGGCGCCGCAGCGCCCGGGGCCCGAGCGTCCCCCGTCCGAGGACCCGGGCACCCCGACCGCACCCGCCCCGTCGATGGCCGAGCAGCTCGGCGCGACCCGCGGCGCCGCGCAGGCCGCCGGGCCCGACTGGTCGCAGCAGGCGCGCACGGCGTCCGCGCCGGCGTGGGCGACCGAGGACACCGGGGGGGAGGCGCCGAGCCGGCCGTCGGCGCCCGCCGCCGCTGCGCCCACCACTGCGGCCACCACCCCCGCCCCCCGCCGCACGGACCCCGCCGACGACGCGCCGAGCGCCGACGACGAGG
>CAZONQ010000105.1:0-8974 GCA_964581125.1 uncultured Ornithinimicrobium sp. | reverse complement strand
GGGGAGTAGATCTCGATCGTCTCGTTGGCCTTGCGGGCGGCCGACTCCGCGGACACGTAGCGCCACGTGCGGGCGTTGTGCAGCCGGTCGGCGAGCTTGATGACGAGGACCCGGATGTCCCGGGCCATCGCCACGATCATCTTGCGCACCGTCTCGGCCTGGGCGGCCTCGCCGTAGGTCACCTTGTCGAGCTTGGTCACCCCGTCGACGAGCATGGCGATCTCCTCGCCGAACTCCTTGCGCAGCTGCTCGAGGGAGTATGCGGTGTCCTCCACCGTGTCGTGCAGCAGGGCCGCCGCGATCGTCGAGGGGGTCATGCCCAGCTCGGCCAGGATGGTCGCCACGGCCAGGGGGTGCGTGATGTAGGCGTCGCCGCTCTTGCGCCGCTGGCCCTGGTGGGCGGTGGCGGCCACCGCGTAGGCCCGCTCGATGAGGCCCAGGTCCGCCTTGGGGTGGGTCGCCCGGACCGAGCGCAGCAACGGCTCGAGCGCGGGGTTGGCCGCCGAGGAGGACCTGATGCCGCCCAGCCGCGCCCAGCGCGGGCGCAGCCCGCTGCCCGCGCGGGCGGGCGGGGGCGTCGCGGCGGCGTCGTTCATGTCGAGATCATAGGCGGTGCGGCTGTGCGTCCTGGACGCACACCGGCACGGCCCCCGACGTCATACCGTGACGATGGAGACGACCTCGTGGCCGGTCAGCCGGCTGCGCCCGTCGAGCTCACCGATCTCCAGGACGAGCTCGATCGCCTCGACGCTCGCCCCGCAGCTCTTGATCAGCTCGCAGGTGGCCGCGAGCGTCCCGCCGGTCGCGAGGACGTCGTCGACGACGAGCACGCGCTCCCCGTTGGAGACCGCGTCCTGGTGGATCTCGAGGGTGGCGGTGCCGTACTCCAGCGCGTAGGAGCGGCTGTGCACCGCCGAGGGGAGCTTGCCCTCCTTGCGGACCGGGACGAAGCCGACGCCCAGCGCGTGGGCGATCATCGCCCCGAGGATGAACCCCCGCGCCTCGATCCCGGCGACGACGTCGACGGTCCCCCGTCGCCGGGCGACCGTGTCGGCGACGATCCGGTCCCGCAGGGCCGGGTCGAGAAGGATCGGGGTGAAGTCCTTGAAGACGACGCCGTTGATCGGGAAGTCCGGGATGTCGCGCATCCCGGCCAGCACGTCGGCGGCCAGCTCCGGGTCGAGCGGACGGTCGTGGGCGATGGTGCTCATGGCGGACCCTTCCTAGCGGCGACGCTTGCGCCGTGGCTGGTTGCGGGGGCCACGCTGGGCGTAGGGGTGCAGCTGGCGGCCCTGCCCGCGCGGCTGGTCGTCCTCGGCCGGCACGCTCGCGGGCGTGGTGCCCGCGCCGACCGGCTGCGGCACGTCGTGCTCGTCGTCGGCGGACGGGCCGAGCACGGTGTCGGTCTCCGGCTCCGCCTGCGGGTCGGCCGCCACGTCCGCGCCCGCGGCGGTCCGGCGGGCCTCCCGCCGGGCCTGGCGGTCCGAGCGCCGCTGCACCGACGCGTCGTGCTTGCGGATGCCCGGCTCGCCCTCGCGCAGGTGCACCAGCAGCGGCGTCGCGATGAAGATGGAGGAGTAGGTGCCGACCGCGATGCCGATGAAGAGGGCCCACGACAGGTCGACCAGGGTGCCCGGGCCGATGACCGTGATGCCGACCAGCAGGATCACGGCGACCGGGAGCAGCGCCACCACCGAGGTGTTGATGGACCGCACGAAGGTCTGGTTGACGGCCAGGTTGGCGGCCTCGGCGTAGGTCATGCGCCGCGTGTCGAAGGCCTGCTCGGTGTTCTCCCGCACCTTGTCGAAGACGACGATCGTGTCGTAGATCGAGTAGCCGAGGATGGTGAGGAAGCCGATGACCGACGCCGGGGAGATCTCGATCCCCAGCAGCCCGTAGACGCCGATGGTGAAGACGACGTCGTGGATGAGCGCGACGAGGGCGGCGACCGCCATCTTCCAGGTGCGGAAGTAGAGGCTGAGCACCCCGGTGACGAGCGTGAGGAAGACGGCCAGCGCGATCACCGCGCGCTGGGTGACGGTCTGTCCCCACGACGGCCCGACGAGGGAGCTGGTCACCGAGGCGGTCGGCACGCCGAACTCCTCGCCGAGGTCGGCGCGCAGGCTCTCTGCCTCCTGCTCGCTCATCTCCCCGGTCTGGACCCGGACGGTGTCGTCACCGATGAGGGTGACCGTCGTGGTCTCCCCCGGCACGGTCTGGTCCATGACCTCGTGCGCCCGCTGCTCGTAGCTGGTCGTGTCCTGGACGGAGGACACCCGCAGCTCGGTCCCGCCGCGGAACTCGATGCCGAAGTTGAGCCCCCGGCCGAAGACGCCGACGGCCGCCAGGACCAGCAGGACGAGGGAGATCAGGTAGAACATCCGACGGCGCCCGACGATGTCGAAGCTCCGCTTGCCCGAGTAGACGTCGTTGCCGAACTGGCTGAAGCGCGACATCAGACCACACCGCCTTCCAGCTCCTCGCGGGTATGCCGTCTGCGCGGCCCGACCGGCTCCGGCTCACGGAACTGGCCGCGGCCGAGGTAGGCCGACCGCTTGGCACCGAGCCGCTCGGGCTCCATGCCGGACCACCGGCGGCCCTCGCCGAAGTAGCGGGTGTTGGCCAGGATGCTGACGACCGGGTGGGTGAACATGATGACGACGACGAGGTCCATGATCGTCGTCAGGCCGAGCATGAACGCGAAGGCCTTCACGCCCGCCTCGGACAGGAAGTAGAGGACGCCGGCGGCGATGAGGTTGACGATGTCGGAGATGATGATCGTCTGGCGCGCCCGCGCCCACCCGGTGTCCACGGCATACCGGAGCGGCCGCCCGGCGCGCACCTCGTCCCGGATGCGTTCGAAGTAGACGATGAAGCTGTCCGCGGTCACGCCGATGGACACGATGAGGCCGGTGACGCCGGCCATCGTGAGGCGGAAGTTGATCGCCCAGCCCAGCAAGGTCACCGAGCCGTAGGCGAGCACGCCCGCCACGACCAGCGAGGCGATGGCCACGAAGCCGAGCGCGTGGTACTGCACGAGCATGTAGGCGAAGACGAGCAGCATGCCGATCGCGCCGGCGATGAGGCCCCAGCGCAGCTGCTCCCCGCCGAGGGTGGGGCTGATCTGCTCGGACGTCTGCACCTCGAAGCTCAGCGGCAGCGCGCCGAACTTGAGCTGGTTGGCCAGCGTCTGTGCCTCCTCGACGGTGAAGTCGCCGGTGATCTGCGCCTGACCGTTGGGGATGACGCTGTTGACCGTCGGCGCGGAGATGACCTGGCCGTCCAGCACCATCGCGAACCGGTTCTGGGCGGAGTTCTGCGGGAAGCCCATGAGGCGCGAGGTGACCTCGGCGAACTTCTGCCCGCCCTCGTCGTCGAAGGTCAGGGAGACCTGCCAGCGGCCGGTCACCGCACCGCCCTGCACCTGCTCCATGCCGGCGGTCGCGTCGGTGAGCGAGGCGCCGGAGATCTCGGCGGGCCCGAGGACGTACTTCTCGGTGCCGTCGCTGTTGCAGACGATGAGCGGCTCGTCCTGGGGGGCGTTGGCCGCCTCGTCGGCGAGCTCGTCGGTGCAGGTGGTCTCGACGAAGGCCTGCTGCAGCTCGGGGGTCACCTGGCTGAGGTCGGAGGGGTTGGTGGCCGGTGCGCTCTCCTCGCCGGGCTCCTGCGTCCGGGCGGCGTCGTCGTCGGCGGGCGCGGTCCCGGCGGCGTCGTCGCCCTGGGCGGACAGCCGCTCGCCGCCGCGGTTCTCGTCGGTCTGGGCCGCCTGGTCCTCGTCGGTGCCGGCGTCCTCCTCGGGCGCGTCGCTCTCCGGCGGTGCCAGCTGCTCCACCTGGTCCTGGAGCTGCTCGGACGGCAGCGGCAGCTCGCGCGGCTGCTGCTGCTGCTGCTCGCCGGCCGGGAGCACCGGCTGGGCCATGAGGACGGGACGGAAGAACATCTGCGAGGAGCGGCTCAGCGCCTCGAGCTGGTCCGGCGTCGGGTTGCCCGGGATGGCGACCGAGATGTTCTGCCCGAGGCGGGACACCTCGGCCTCCGAGGTGCCCGAGGCGTCGACGCGGCGCCGGATGATGTCGATCGCCTGGTCGAGCTGCTGGGTGCCGACCGAGGCGCCGTCGTCGGTCTTGGGCGCCAGGACGACCTGGCGGCCGCCGGCGAGGTCCAGGCCGAGCTGGGGGGCCAGGTGGCCCTTCGGCGTGCCCCACAGGTAGGCCGACCCCACGCCCGCGAACAGCGCGACGGTGAGCACGAGGAGGGCGACCAGCGTCCGGAGCGGTCCGCGGGTGCGCGGGTTCCGCCGGCTCGGGCGGCGCCTGCGCCTGCTGCTGCCGGACCCCTGCCGACGGTCGGTCGTGCTCGACAGACCGGGCAGGTCCTCCTCGCGGCGGGAGCCGCGCGGCTGGGTGAACGACATCAGGCGTCGTCCTCCGGGGTGGTGCTGGCCGGGCCGGTCTGGGGCTCCGCGGCGTTGGGCACGATCGAGCGCCGCGCGACGCGGATGACCACGCCGGGGGCGACCTCGAGGTGGACGACGTCCCCGTCCAGGGCGGACACCGTGCCGTAGATGCCGGCGGCCGCCATGACGGACTGGCCGACGGCGAGCTCGGACTGGGCGGCCTCGACGGCCTTGGCCCGCCGGCGCTGCGAGAACATGAGGAAGATCAGCAGCAGGAACGGGAGCGCGAGCAGCAGCAGGGTGCCCGTCCCCCCTCCCGGGGCGGGAGCGGCGGCGACCAGTGGCGTCATGAAGGAACCTTTACGTACGGAGCGTGAGGTGCCGCGGTGGGGCACCGGCCTGCGTCGTCGACGACACAGGCACCCGCGGCAGTCTAGGTGAGTGCCCTGACCGCTCCAAAGACCCGGGGTGCCGTGTCCGGCGCGGCAGCGGCCCGGGAGCGGTGGGGCGGCGCTACGGAGCCTCGTCCAGCGGGAGCGCGTCCTGGCCCTCGCCGGCCAGTCGGCCGCCTCCGGCCGCCCCCGGGGCATAGCTGCCGGCGCCCTGCGGCACGGCCAGGCCGAGGTGCTCCCACGCCGCGGGGCTGGCGGCCCGTCCGCGGGGGGTGCGGACCATGAAGCCCTCCCGCACGAGGTAGGGCTCGGCGACCGTCTCGACGGTGTCGGGCTCCTCGCCGACGGCCACGGCGAGGGTGGACAGGCCCACGGGCCCGCCGCCGAAACGGGTGCACAGGGCGTCGAGGACCGCCCGGTCCAGGCGGTCGAGGCCGAGGACGTCGACGTCGAAGAGCTCGAGGGCGGCCCGTGCGGCCGGCTCGTCGACACGCGAGTCGCCGTGGACCTGCGCCCAGTCGCGGACGCGGCGGAGCAGCCGGTTGGCGATGCGCGGGGTGCCGCGCGAGCGCGACGCGATCTGCTCGATGCCCCGTCCGTCGGCCTCGATGCCGAGCAGCTCGGCGTTGCGCGTGAGGATCGTCACGAGGTCCTCGGTGGCGTAGTAGTCCAGGTGGCCGGTGAAGCCGAAGCGGTCGCGCAGCGGGGCCGGCAGCAGGCCGGCCCGGGTGGTGGCGCCGACGACGGTGAACGGCGGCAGCTCCAGCGGGATCGCGGTGGCACCGGGGCCCTTGCCGACGATGACGTCGACGCGGAAGTCCTCCATCGCCAGGTAGAGCATCTCCTCGGCCGGCCGCGACATGCGGTGGATCTCGTCGAGGAAGAGCACCTCGCCCTCGACGAGCGAGGACAGCACGGCGGCGAGGTCGCCGGCGTGCTGGATCGCCGGACCGCTCGTAATGCGGATCGGCTGGTCCATCTCCCCCGCGATGATCATCGCCAGCGTCGTCTTGCCCAGGCCGGGCGGGCCGGACAGCAGGACGTGGTCGGGCGGGGACCCGCGCCGCCGCGCGGCCTCCAGGACCAGCCCGAGCTGGTCGCGCACCCGGCGCTGGCCCGGGAAGTCGGCCAGTCGCCGCGGCCGGAGGGCCGCCTCGACCTGCCGCTCCTCGTCGGTCGACCCGGCGTCGACGACCCGGCCCGCGTCCGGGTCGGGCACAGTGCCGACCTGCACCTCGTGGGAGCCGTCGGCCCAGGCACCCCCGCCCGGCTGCCCGGCGTCGTGCCCGGCGGCGCCGTGACCGGTGGCGCTCACCGGCCCAGCTCCCGCAGCGTGGCGCGGAGGATCTGGGAGACCTCGGTCGGGGCGTCGGCCCGGCCGGTGACCCGCTCCACGGCGTCGGTCGCCTGCTTGGCGGACCAGCCCAGGCCCTCCAGCGCCTGGCGGACCTGGGACCGGACCGTGTCGTCGGCGCCGCCGGCCGAGGGGGCGGGCAGCTCGGCCGCGTCGACCCCGACGGCGAGGATCTTGTCCTTGAGCTCGAGCACGAGACGCTCGGCCGACTTGCGGCCGATGCCGGGCACCTTGGTGAGCGCGACGAGGTCGCCCTGCGCCAGCGCCCGTCGCACCTCGTCGGGGGCGTGCACGGACAGCATCGCCAGCGCGAGCCGGGGCCCGACGCCCGAGACGGTCTGGAGCTGCTCGAAGAGGGCCCTGGCGTCGCCGCCCGCGAAGCCGTAGAGGGTGAGGGACTCCTCCCGGACGACCAGGGTGGTCGCCAGGTCGGCCTCCTGGCCGGCGCGGTGCTCGGCCGCCGTCGCGGGCGTGGTGTGCACGAGCAGGCCGACGCCGCCGACCTCGACGACGACGTGGTCGAGGCCGACGTGGCGGACGGGTCCGCGCACGGAAGCGATCACGGGACGATCCTCCTGGTGGTGAGTGACGGGCGCGCGCCCGCGCGGGCGGCGGCGGAGCGCGCCGCCGAGCGGTGCTCGGCGTGCAGCTGCGCGAGCCTGTTGGGCGCCGCCTCCTGGGCGCGGCGCGCGGCCTCCTGGATCCGGTTGCCGCCGGCGGACCCGGCGCCCCCGGGCTCGAGCCGCCCGTCGACCGCGCTGCGCCACAGGTGGCAGATCGCGAGGGCGAGCGCGTCCGCGGCGTCCGCGGGGCGTGGGGCCACGTCCAGGCCGAGGATGCGGGTGACCATGCTCGTGACCTGGGCCTTGTCGGCCCTGCCGTTGCCGGTGACGGCCGCCTTGACCTCGGACGGCGTGTGCAGGCCGAGCCCGAGCCCGAGGCGGGCCGCGGCGAGCATCGGGACGGCCGAGGCCTGCGCCGTGCCCATGATCCCCTTGATGTTGGCCTTGGCGAACACCCGCTCGACGGCCACCGCCTCGGGCCGCCAGTCGGCGATCCACTGGTCGATCTCGGTCTGGACCGACAGCAGCCGGTCCTGCGGCTCCTGGTCGACCGGCGTGCGCACCACGCCTACGGCGACCATGCGCAGGCGCCGGCCGGGCAGCCCCTCCACCACGCCCAGGCCGCAGCGGGTCAGTCCGGGGTCGACGCCGAGCACGCGCACGATCGGGCCTCCTGGGGTGTGGACAGGTGTTCGCACCCCACGCTAGCCGACGGGACCTGCCCGGACGGGCCCCGACACGCGGACCCGCCCGCGGTCAGTCCTCGTCCCCGAGCTGCTGCAGCACCTCGTCGGGGATGTCGGCGTTGCTGTAGACGTTCTGAACGTCGTCGCAGTCCTCGAGGGCGTCGACCACGCGCATGACCTTGCGGGCGCCCTCGGCGTCGAGGGTGACCTCCATGCTGGGCACGAAGGTCACCTCGGCGGAGTCGTAGTCCAGCCCGGCCGCCTGGAGCGCGCTGCGGACCTGGACCACGTCGCCGGCCTCGCTGAGGACCTCGAAGGACTCGTCGAGGTCGGAGACCTCCTCGGCGCCCGCCTCGAGCACCGTCTCCAGGAGGGCGTCCTCGGTGAGGCGCCCCGACTCCTGCTCCTTGGGCACGACGACCTGGCCCTTGCGGTCGAAGAGGTAGGCGACCGAGCCGCTGTCGGCCATCGAGCCGCCGCTGCGGGTGAGCGCGGTGCGGACCTCCATGACGGCGCGGTTCTTGTTGTCGGTGAGCACCTCGATGTAGAGCGCGACACCGCCGGGGGCGTAGCCCTCGTAGGTCAGCGCCTCCCAGTGCGCGCCGCCCGCCTCGGCGCCGGAGCCACGCTTGACGGCGCGGTCGATGTTGTCGTTGGGGACGGATGACTTCTTGGCCTTCTGGATCGCGTCGAACAGGGTGGGGTTGCCCGCGGGGTCGCCCCCGCCGGTCCGTGCCGCCACCTCGATGTTCTTGATGAGCTTGGCGAAGAGCTTGCCGCGCTTCGCGTCGATGACCGCCTTCTTGTGCTTGGTCGTCGCCCACTTGGAGTGACCCGACATCCGCTCTCCTTCGTCTCGTGCCTGCGTCCGGAACCGCCCTGCATGCTACTAGGCGGCGGGGGCGGCTCCCCCGCGCTCGGCGCAGAGCTGCACGAACAGCTCGTGCACGCGGTGGTCCGCGGTGACCTCCGGGTGGAAGGACGTCGCCAGCAGGTGTCCCTGCCGGACGGCGACGACCGCGTCGTCGACCCGGGCGAGCACCTCGACCCCGGGTCCGTGCTCCTCCACGCGGGGCGCCCGGATGAAGACGGCCCGGTAGGGCCGTGCGGGGTCGCGCAGGCCCGCCAGGTCCAGGTCGACCTCGAAGGAGTCGACCTGCCGGCCGAAGGCGTTGCGGCGGACCGTCATGTCGATCCCGCCGAGGGTCTGCTGCTCCGCGTGGCCGTCGAGGATCCGGTCGGCCAGCATGATCATCCCGGCGCACGAGCCGAAGACCGGCAGGCCCTCGGCGACGAGCCGGCGCAGGGGCTCACGCAGCCCGAAGATCCGGCTGAGCCGGTCGATCGTCGTGGACTCGCCGCCGGGCAGCACCAGCCCGTCGAGACCCTCGAGCTCCTCCGGCCGCCGGACCGTCCGGGTCCGGGCCCCGACCGAGGTCAGGGCGGCGACGTGCTCACGGACGTCGCCCTGGACGGCCAGGACGCCGACGAGGGGCGCCGTCGTGGTCACCAGCCGCGCTCGGCCAGCCGGTGCGGCACCGGGATGTCGTCGACGTTGATGCCGACCATCGCCTCGCCCAGGC
>CAZONQ010000104.1:0-8987 GCA_964581125.1 uncultured Ornithinimicrobium sp. | reverse complement strand
CGATCTGGTCGAGCTGGCCGGCGAGGCGGTCGAGCTCGTGGTCCTCGAGCTGGATGCGCGCCAGCATGGCGACGTGCGCGACGTCGTCGCGCGAGAGGTTGGACATGGGGGCAAGTCTACGGTCGGCGCGAGGTCGCCCATGCCGCACGTCCCCCCGGAGGACGAGCGCTGCAGGTGGCACACGGTGGTGCAGGAACGGTGTGGCACATCCGTCGCCGGGGAGACGGATGTGTCACACCGTTCCGGCACAGGGGTGCGGCGACCCCCGGCTCACAGCGTCGCGAGCCGCTCCTTGACCAGCGCCGGGCGCGGGTTGGTGTGCGGCGTGCCGTCGATCACGACGGTCGGCACGGTCTCGTTGCCGTCGTTGACGCTGCGCACGTAGGCCGCGGCGTCGTCGTCCTGCCAGATGTTGACCCAGGTGGCCTTGGCGCCCTCCCTGCCGAGGGCGCCCTTGAGCCGCTGGCAGAAGCCGCAGCCGGGCCGCCAGTAGATGACGACCTGGCGCTGGGGGTCGGGCATGGCGAGGACCTCCTGGTGGGTGGTGGTGCGCCCGCCCCGCCACGGCGCCACCCACCAGGTGAGCAGCAGCCCGCCGACGGCGTAGGCGGCGGCGAAGAGATAGTCGCGCTGGGACACCGAGGTCGCCACCACGAGCACCACGAGGGCGAGCAGGACGATCCACAGGCGCCGCATGCGTCCAGTATGCCGAGCGTCGTCAGGCCCGCTGCCACCGGAGCACGTCGGCGGTGACCTCGAGCTGGCCGCGGTGCTGGACGAGCTCCTCGAGGACGTGGACCAGCGCGCCGCCCTGCGTGCGCCCGGCGGGCCGCACGTGCGTCTCGGGCCGGTCCTGGCCGACGCAGGGGGCGCTCCAGTCGGCGCCAGCGACCGCCTCGGCCAGGCGGGCGCGGCCCTCGCGCACCAGCACCTCGAGCTCGTCGAGGCTGCCGCCGGCGCGGAACTCGGCGTCCCGGTCGCGGTGGTTGGGCCGCCCTGCGACCTTGTGACCGCCCCAGAAGTCCATCACCCCGACGCAGTGCACGACGATCGCGTATGGAGTGTTGCTGCCCGGCGCCGACAACCGCTCGTTGACGAGCTGGTCACCGAGGTCGCGGCAGGCCCGGAGCATCCCGTCCAGGGCGGCGTCGACGAAGGACAGGTAGTCGTCGTCGGTGAGCTGGCGCGTCATGCCGGTCAGTCTCCCGGAGCGTCGGCCGCGCCCGTCTCCAGCAGCCGCACGAACTGCTCCTCGTCGAGGATCGTCAGCCCCAGCTCCTCGGCCTTGGTGGCCTTGGACCCGGCGTTGGCGCCGACGACGACGTAGTCGGTCTTCTTGCTGACCGAGCCGGCGGCCTTGCCGCCGCGGCTGACGATGGCCTCCTTGGACTCGTCCCGGCTGAAGCCCTCGAGCGAGCCGGTGACGACCACGGTGAGCCCCTCGAGGGTGCGATCCACGGACTCGTCGCGCTCGTCGGCCATCCGCACGCCGTCGGCGGCCCAGCGCTCGACGATCTCGCGGTGCCAGTCGACCTCGAACCACGCCCTGACCGATTCGGCGATGACCGGGCCGACGCCCTCGGTCGCGGCGAGCTCCTCCAGCGAGGCCGCCCTGATCGCGTCCATCGAGCCGAACTCGGTGGCCAGCGCCCGCGCCGCGGTCGGGCCGACGTGCCGGATCGACAGCGCGACCAGCACCCGCCACAGCGGCTGCTTCTTGGCCTGCTGGAGGTTGTCGGCGAGCTTGACGCCGTTGGCCGACAGGACGCGGCCGTCGACGACGTCCTCCTCGGGGTCGGTCTTCCTGGCCGCCCGCGTGTAGAGCGGCACCCGGGCGATGTCCTCGGCGGTGAGCGAGAACAGGGTGGCCTCGTTGGTGAGCACGCCGGCGTCCAGCAGGGCGCCCACGCCCTCGCCGCCGAGCGCCTCGATGTCGAAGGCGCCGCGGCTGGCCAGGGAGTAGAGCCGCTCGCGCAGCTGCGCGGGGCACTCCTTGCTGTTGGGGCAGCGGATGTCCTTGTCGCCCTCCTTCTCCGGGCGCAGGGGCGTGCCGCACGAGGGGCACTCCGTCGGCATCACGAACGCGCGCTCGGAGCCGTCGCGCAGCTCCACCACCGGCCCGAGGATCTCGGGGATGACGTCCCCGGCCTTGCGCAGCACCACGGTGTCGCCGATGAGGACGCCCTTGCGCTCCACCTCGTACTGGTTGTGCAGGGTGGCGCGCTCCACGGTCGAGCCGGCCACCTGCACCGGCTCCATCAGGCCCCACGGCGTCACCCGGCCGGTGCGCCCGACGTCGACGCGGATGTCGAGGAGCTTGGTGTTGACCTCCTCGGGCGGGTACTTGTAGGCGATCGCCCACCGCGGCGCCCGCGAGGTCGAGCCGAGCGCGCGCTGCACCGGCACCTCGTCGACCTTCACCACGACGCCGTCGAGCTCGTGCTCCACGTCGTGCCGGTGCTCGCCGTAGTAGGCGACGAACTCGCGCACCTCCTCCATCGTGCGCACCACCTTGGCGCGGTCGGAGACCGGCAGGCCCCAGGCGTCGAGCGCCTCGTAGGCCTCGGACTGCCGGCTCACCTCGAAGCCCTCGCGGGCGCCGATGCCGTGCACGAGCATCCGCAGCCCCCGCGAGGCGGTGACCCGCGGGTCCTTCTGACGCAGCGAGCCGGCCGCGGTGTTGCGCGGGTTGGCGAACGGCGCCTTGCCCTCCGCGACGAGCGCGGCGTTGAGCTCCTCGAACGCCTCGACCGGGAAGAAGACCTCGCCGCGCACCTCGACCAGCCGCGGCACCGGCACCGGCTCGTCGGTGTCGGCGCCGCCCTCGACGACCGCGCCCTCCTCGACGACGCCGGCCGCCTCCTGGTGCTCGGGCGCGCGCAGCTGGTGGGGTACCCCCTCGATCGTGCGCACGTTGAGCGTCACGTCCTCGCCCGTGCGCCCGTCGCCGCGGGTGAGGGCGCGGACCAGGCGACCGTCCTCGTAGAGCAGGTTGACGGCCAGACCGTCGATCTTGAGCTCGCACAGATAGCTCACCTCCGCCCCGCCCGCCTCGCGCTCGACCCGCGCCGCCCACTCGTCGAGCTCCTCGACCGAGAAGGCGTTGTCCAGGCTGAGCATGCGCTCCAGGTGGTCCACCGCGGTGAACTCCGTGGAGAACGTCCCGCCCACCTGCTGCGTGGGGCTCTCCGGCACGCGCAGCGCCGGGTGCTCCTCCTCCATCGCCTCCAACTCGCGCAGGAGCGCGTCGAACTCGCCGTCGCTGACGACCGGCGCGTCCTTGACGTAGTAGGCGAACTGGTGGGCCCGGATCTCCTCTGCCAGCTCGGTCCACGCGTGGCGGACCTCGTCGGGCACGTCGTCGGCGGGCGGCTGGGCGGTGGTCTGGCTCACCCGCCCATCTTCGCAGGGTCCGCCGACAGGCCAGGGGTATGACGTGCACCTCCGCTCCCCCGGCGTCGCCGCGGTGGACGGGCACCGGTGATGAGGACCGACCCGGCCAGCACGACGGCCGCGCCGAGGAGGACGACCGGGCCGACGTGCTCGTCGAGGAGGAGCACGCCGAGGACCACCGAGACCACGACGATCGGGTAGGTGACCGAGGTGGCGACCGTCGGACCGGCGGCGCGGACGACGGCATACTGCATCGCCTGGGCGAGGCCGGTGCCGACGACGCCGAGGGCGACCACCGCCAGGACCGGGCCCCAGAAGGTCCAGCCGGACGCACCGGCCCCGGGCAGGAGCGGCCGGCCGTCGGCGCCCCGGCGCCAGGCGTCGACGAGGAGGATCAGCGGCACCTGGACGGCCGCGACGAGCACCTGGGCGGTCGGCATCGACAGGCCGCCGGGGTCGACGCCGTGGAGGAAGCGGCGCACGTAGGTCCAGCCGACGCCGTAGCTGGCGGAGGCGGCGAGGACCATGAGGAGGCCCACCGGGTCCGGTCCGTGCTGCAGGGACCAGGGCTGGGCGATGAGCACCACGCCGAGGAAGCCGATCGCCACCCCGACCTGACGACGCCGGCCGACCGGCTCGCCGGGGAGCATGAGGGCGGTGGTGAGGACGGCGGCGACCGGCGTCGTGGCGTTGGCGATGCCCGCGACGGCCGAGCTGACGCGCTCCTCGCCGACCGCGAAGAGCGTCCACGGCAGCGTGCACAGGAGCGTGCCGGTGACGAGGAGGTGGCCCCACGTGCGGCGGCCGCGGGGCAGCCGGGTGCGGGTCACCGCGACGAGCAGGAGGAGCACGAGCGCCCCGCACAGGATCCGCAGCGACGCGACCTGGACGCCGGAGAGCGTGCCCAGGCCGAGCTTCATCAGCAGGTAGCTGGAGCCCCAGATCAGCGCGAGGGCGACGTACCAGACCTGCCACGGCGCACGGGGCGGGGACGGGTTCACAGGGCCATCCTGCACCCGGGGTCCGACAGGCCTCAGCCGGCCGCCACCTCGGCCAGCCTCAGCGCGGCGGCGACCGTCGCGGCCGTCGTGCTCCGGGCCTCGTCCGGGGCGGCGCCGGCCAGCCCGCAGGCGGGCGTGACGGCCACCCCCGCCAGGTCGCGCCGCGGCAGCCCCACGTCGCGCCAGCCGCGCAGCAGCGGCTCCAGGGCCGCGTCCGGGGAGGGTGCGGCGCCGGAGGTGGGCAGGACGCCGGCCCACAGCGCCTGCCCGGACTCGACGGCCGCCGCGACCTGCTCCCAGCGCGCCTCGTCGAGCCGCGCCAGGTCGAGGGAGAGCGCCGAGGGCCGGGACTCGGCGAGCAGGTCCACGGGCGGGTCCGCGGCGCAGGTGTGGAGCACGGTCAGGTCGGCACCCGCACCGGCGAGCACGCCGGACAGCCCACCCACGACCTCGCCCCGCCCGGGCGCGCGCAGCACGCGGTAGCCGCTGTCCGAGCGCACCCTGCCCAGCAGCACGGTGGTCAGCATCGGCTCGTCGACCTGCAGCACGACCTCGGCGCCCGGCACCAGCCGGCGCACGTCCGCGACGTGCGCGGCGACGCCCTCGGCCAGCGAGCCGGCGAGGTCGCGGGTCGCGCCCCGGTCGGAGAGGACGCGGTCGCCCAGGGGCAGCCACAGCGACGCGGCCAGCGTCCACGGGCCGGTGACCTGCACCTTGAGCGGCCCGACCCAGCCGTCGAAGGCCTCGGCGAGCTCGTCGAGGTCCTGCCGCCACCAGGAGGCGGTGCGCTCGTGGTCGCGACCGGGGCGGTCGACGAGGCGCCAGCCCTGGGGCTGGAGGTCGACGGGGAGGTCGACGAGCAGGTGGGCGGCGCGCCCGAGCATGTCCGCGCCCGGGCCGCGGTGCGGGAGCTCGGGGAGGTACGGCATACCCCCGACCCCCTCGGGCACCTCCCCCGCGAGCTCGCCGCGGACCACCCGGAGCGCCTCGCGGACGTCGGTGCCGGGCCACGACCCCAGGCCGGTGGCGGTCACGGGGGTCTGGTTCTCGGGCACGGGGACAGCCTACGGAAGGCGACGTTTGACGCCGGACCCCTGGACGTGTCATTGTATTAAGCACTTAGTACAACGACACAGGAGGGCGAGCGCGTGGACTTCGACCCGACCAGCCCCATCTGGGTCCAGCTGGTGGCCGAGTTCTCCCGACGGATCGTCGTCGGGCAGTGGGCCCCCGGGGACCGGGTGCCGGGCGTGCGGGAGCTGGCCGCCGACCTCGGCGTCAACCCCAACACGGTGCAGCGCGCCCTCTCCGAGCTCGAGCGGTCCGGGCTGGCCCGCTCCGAGCGCACCGCCGGCCGGTTCGTCACCTCCGACGAGACCCGGGTCGACCAGCTGCGCGCGGAGCTGGCCCGCGAGGCCGCCGACGACTTCGTCCGCCGCGCCCGCGGCCTGCGGATGCGGCACACCCAGGCACGACGACTCCTCGACGAGAGGTGGGAGACCCATGAGCACGACCCTGACCAGACCGGCCCCGAAGGAGCCCCCGATGAGCACCGCTGACCCGGTCGTCGACGTCCGCGGCCTGACCTACCGCTACGGCCCGACGACGGCCCTGGACGGGCTCGACCTGCAGCTGCACCCCGGCCGCGTCGTCGGCCTGCTCGGCGAGAACGGCTGCGGCAAGACGACGCTGCTCAAGGTCCTCGCCGGCGTGATGGCCGACTACGAGGGGCAGGTGCGGGTCGCGGGGCACGAGCCGGGACCGGCCTCGAAGGCGCTCGTCTCCTTCCTCCCCGACGTCAGCTTCCTGCCCGACGCGGCCCGGGTGAGCCGCTGCGTGCGGCTCTACGAGGACTTCTTCGCCGACTTCGACCCGGAGCGGGCGCGCGACCTGGTCGGCTTCTTCGGCCTCGACCTCGACATGCGCCTGAAGGAGATGTCCAAGGGCATGCGGGAGAAGGTGCAGATCGCTCTGGCGATGTCGCGCGACGCCCGCGTCTTCCTGCTCGACGAGCCGATCTCCGGCGTCGACCCGGCGGCCCGGCAGGTGATCCTCGACGGCATCATGCGCAACCTGTCGGAGGACTCGCTCCTGCTCGTCTCCACCCACCTCGTCCACGACCTCGAGTCGCTGCTCGACGCGGCGGTCCTCATGCGCCGGGGCGAGGTGCTGCTCGCCGGCGATGTCGACGACCTGCGCGCCGAGCACGGCCTCAGCCTCGACCAGCTCTTCCGGAAGGTGTACCGATGACCACCCTGCTCACCCACGAGTGGCTGCGCACCCGCGGCCTGCTGCTGACGGTCGCCGGGCTGGCCGTCCTCGTCGCCGCCGCCGGGGCCCTCCTGGCCGCGACCGGCTGGGCCGTGCTCGCCGGCATCGGCGCGGTGGTCGCCGTCGGCGCCGCGATCGCCCTGGTGCCGGCCGTGCAGGTCGCGCTCGCGGTCGACTACTGGCGGTCCAGCTACGGCCGGGTCGGCTACTTCACCCAGACCCTGCCGCTGCGCGGCTCGACGGTCTACCGGGCCAAGCTGCTCTGGGCGTGGGCCGCCAGCGTCGGCGCCCTGGTCGTCACCGCCGCGGTCCTCGCGGCGACCTGGCCCGCGGTCGCGCGGGGCACCGGGATGCCGGAGCGCAACCCGTTCGCGCTGGTCGCCGACACCTGGGCGGCGGCCACGGGGGCCGCCGGCACCGGGCTCGTCCTGGTGCTCCTGGCCGTGGCGCTCGCGCTCGTGCTCGTCTGGCCGGTGCAGTACTTCTTCGCCGCCTCCTTCGGCAGCGAGTCCCCCCGCAACCGGCTCGGCGCCGGCGGTCCGGTGGTCACGTGGGTCGTGCTGTACCTGGTCGTCCAGCTCGTCACCGTGGTCGGTCTCTTCGTGGTGCCGTATGCCGTGGGGCCGGTCGGGGCGGACGGGCTCGGCGTGGTGCCCTTCCACGCCTGGAGCGAGCTGCAGGCGGGCACCGGGTCGCAGGACGTCTTCCCCCTGGGCGTCGTGCCGCCGCTGCTGCTCGTCGGCGTGGCCTGCGCGTGGCGCACGGTCCGCTCCTGGGACCGGAAGGTCTCGCTGGTCTAGCGTGCCGCGTGCCGCTCACCCGAGCATGAGCGTGATCGCGGTGACGATGATGACCGTGTTGAACACGAAGGCCAGGACCGCGTGGACGGTGACGGTGCGGCGCATCGCCGGGCTCGTCACCGTCACGTCGGTCGGGCCGAAGGTCGTCGAGACCGCGACCGCCGCATAGACGTAGTCGGACCACCCCGGCTGCGCGCCGCCGGGGAACGTCAGCCCCGGTCCGCCCGGGCGGGCGTCCTGGCACAGGTAGGCCACCGCATACGTCAGCAGCACCGCGCACCAGGCCGCGGCGATGAGGACGACCGCGACGAACGCCCGGGACGGCCCCGCGAGCCACCCCTCGGCGGGGCTGGAGGGATACCACACCAGGAGGGAGACGAGCGCGACCATGCTGAGCATCGCCGCCTGCCCGGGGCCGGGACGGTTGCCGCGCAGCAGGTGGTCGACCCACGTGCCGGGCGCGGTGGCCGCCGCCCAGCGGCGGAGCCGGTCGTCGGGGACGCCCGCGAAGGCCGCGGTGGTGAGGACGACGTAGATCAGCAGGTAGGTGGTCAGGAAGAGGAAGATCTGGTCGACCAGCTGCTGGCCGGCGGGACGCCGCTCGGCGAGGATCGCCCCCGGCACGACGACCGCCGCCGCGAGGAGCAGCGCCACGTGGCTCCGCCGCCCCTCGGGCAGCAGGCGCTCGAGGACGTGACTCACGCGGGCGCCGGGCGTGCCGCTCGGCCCGTCCGAGCGATGGTGCCGGACCCGACGACGCGGGTGCCGTCGTAGAGCACGACCGACTGCCCGGGCGCGACGCCGCGGGTGCGCGCGTCGAGCCTGACCACGAGCTCCTCGCCCTCCATCCGGGCGGTCGCCGGGTGCTCCTCGCCGTGCGCCCGCAGCTGCGCCCCGACGCGCTCCTCCCCCGCCGGGGCGGGGCCGCACCAGCGCACGTGGTCCGCGGTGACGAGGTCCACGCCGAGCAGCTCCTCGGGACCGACGACCACGGTGTTGGTGGTGGTGTCGGTGGACACCACATACCTCTTGGAGCCGTCCGCGGGCGGGACCTTGAGGCCGAGGCCGCGGCGCTGCCCGACGGTGTAGCCGTGCGCGCCGCGGTGCTCGCCGAGCACGGTGCCCTCGTGGTCGACGACGGGGCCAGGACGCTCGCCGAGGCGGCCGGCGAGCCAGCCGCGGGTGTCGCCGTCGGCGATGAAGCAGATGTCGTGGGAGTCCGGCTTCCTGGCCACGCTGAACCCCCGGGCCGCGGCCTCCTCCCGGATCTGCGGCTTGGTGGTGTCGCCGAGCGGGAAGAAGCTGCGCGCCAGCTGGTCGGCGTCGAGCACGCCGAGCACGTAGGACTGGTCCTTGGCCGTGTCGACCGCGCGGTGCAGCTCGCGGCGCACGCCGCCGGGCGCCCCGGCGTCCGGCACCTCGACGACCTGGGCGTAGTGGCCCGTCGCGACCGCGTCGAAGCCGAGCGCGAGCGCCTTGTCCAGGAGCGCGGCGAACTTGATCTTCTCGTTGCAGCGCAGGC
>CAZONQ010000103.1:7174-9005 GCA_964581125.1 uncultured Ornithinimicrobium sp. | reverse complement strand
GCACGAAGCGGGTGACCCCGCCGAGCTCGACCGCGATCCGCTCGTCGGCGACGGGGGCCTGGGGCGCGGCCCCTGGCGCGGCCGGCGCGGGGTCGTCGGGCTCCGTGGCGGGAGCGGCGGCGGCCTCGGCGCGGTGGGCGAGCACCCGGTCGACCGCCTGGGCCAGACGGGCGCGCGAGACCGGCTTCATGACGTAGTCGGTGGCCTCCACCTCGAAGGCGTCGACGGCGTGCTCCTCGTGCGCGGTGACGAAGACGACCTGGGGGCGCCGGGCGAAGCGCGCGATGACGCGGGCGAGCTCCATCCCGTCCAGCCCGGGCATGGAGATGTCGGAGAAGACGACGTCCACGTCGCCGTCCTCGAGGGCGCGCAGGGCGTCGGTGCCCGAGGCGGCCGGGACCACGCTGGCGAACCGGCCGTCCTGCTCGAGCAGGTAGGTCAGCTCGGAGAGGGCCGGGGGTTCGTCGTCGACGACGAGGGCGCGCATGGGCACATGGTAGGGAGGTCAGCCCGGGTGGACGCCGGGCGCGTACTTCGGGACGCGGAAGCTCACCTTGGTGCCCAGGCCGGGCGCCGTCTCCACGACGAGGCCGTGGTCGTCGCCGTAGACCCGGCGCAGGCGGGCGTCGACGTTGCCGAGGCCGACCGACTCCGTCGTCGCGCCGGGCTCCGCCGGGTCCTCGCCGTCGAGCGAGCGCCGCACCTCCTCCGGGTCGGAGCCGACGCCGTCGTCCTCGACGCTGATCTCGGCCTGGTCGCCCAGGTCCGTCGCGGTGATCGTGACCGTGCCGGCGCCGACCTTGTGGGCGAGGCCGTGGCGGACCGCGTTCTCGACGAGCGGCTGGACCGCGAGGTAGGGCACGACGACGGTGAGCACCTCGGGCGCGACGAGGAGGTGGACCTGGAGGCGGTCGCCGAAGCGGGCCTGCTCGAGCACGAGGTAGCGCTCGATGTTGCGCAGCTCGTCGGCCAGCGTCGTGTAGGCACCGCCGCGGCGCAGCGCGTAGCGGCTGAAGTCGGCGAACTCCAGCAGCAGCTCCCGGGCCCGGTCGGGGTCGGTGCGCACGAAGCTGGCGATCGCGGTGAGCGAGTTGTAGATGAAGTGCGGGCTGATCTGCGCGCGGAGGCTGCGCAGCTCGGCCTCGACCGCGCGCGTGCGCTCCCGGTCGAGCTCGCCCAGCTCGAGCTGGTCGCTCACCCAGGAGGCCACCTGCTCCAGCGCGCGGGCGAGCCCGGGCGACGGACGGTCGGAGTATGCGGTGAGCGCGCCGATCACGCGGTCCTCCACCACGAGCGGGGCCACGACCCCCGCGCGCACGTCGCAGTCCGGACGGCCGCAGGGCAGGTCCTTGCGCGCGACGACCGCGGTGTCCCCCGACTCCAGCGCGCGCCGCGCGTGGCCGAAGGCCTGGTCGCGGTGGTGCTCGCCGTGGCCGGTCCAGGTCAGCAGCCCCTGGGTGTCGCAGAAGGCCAGCGCCGACCCGCCCAGCACGAGCCGCAGGTGGCGGGCGGCCTTCTCGGCCGTGTCGGCGGTCAGCCCGGAGCGCAGGTGCCGCCCCGCCTGGAAGCCGGACCGGAGCGCCTCGTGGGTGAGCTGGTCGGCCTCGGAGAGGAAGCCGTGCGCGATCCGTCTGCGCCGCCACCACAGCACCACCAGGAGCACCACGAAGCCCGCCGCGACGAGCGCCGCGGTGGGCAGGTGGAAGGTGTCCGGCATGACCGAAGGCTACGGCGACACCCAGGTCCGGCGGTGGGGGGGGGGGGGGCCGCGGGGGGGGGGGCCCCCCGCCCCCCCCCGCCCCCGCCCCGCGCCCCCCCCCCCCCCCCCGCG
>CAZONQ010000103.1:0-7164 GCA_964581125.1 uncultured Ornithinimicrobium sp. | reverse complement strand
GGCCGGGGGTCGGGGGCCGGCCTTCCCCCACGCCCCCGCCCCCCCCCCGGCCGGGGGGGGGGGGGGGGCCGCCGGCCCCCCCCCCCCGCCCGGGCGCACGCTCTGCACGGCGTCAGGACCCAGGTCGCTCGACCGGGCGCCTCGCTCGACCGGGCGCACGCTCTGCACGGGGTCGGCGGGGTCAGCCCCGGCGGGAGGCCGCCGCCCCGGCGGGCGCGGGGTGGCCGATGTCGACCAGCAGCGCGGTCGCCAGCTCGGAGGCGGCCTGGCGCACGCGCGAGAGGTCGACCGCGGCGTGGCGCTCGGCGACGGTGGGCTCGATCGCGGTGAGCACCTCGTCGGGGGTGCGCTCGGCGACGGCCACGGCGAGGTCCTGGCGCAGCGCGTCGCTGAGCAGACCACCCTCGAGACCGGCGCGCCGGCCGAGCTCCACGGCATACCGCTCCGCGGCGGCTGCCTGCTGCTCGTCGTCCGAGGTGAGCATGATCGCGGCCCGCTCGAGGACGCACCGCCCGCGCTCCACGTCGCCGTCGCCGAGCTCGGTCACCGCGCGGGTGAGGAGCGGGCGGTCGTCCCGCCCGGCCTGGCCGGCGAGCATCGCCAGCTGCAGCCCGAGGACGCGCTCGCGGGTGCGCTCGCCGACGTCGCCCTGGCGCAGGCTGGGCACGTAGTTCTCCGAGGGGGCGCTGTGGGCCATGGTGTCGAGGTACTCCCGCTGCGCCTCGTCGGCCGTGTGGACCGTGTCGCGCAGCGGGATCGCCCGGATGAGCAGCGTCGCGAAGAAGACGACCACCATGAGCGGCAGCCCGAGCATGAAGGTGTCGTGCAGCTGGTCGGAGAGCCCGGCGCGGATGGCCTCGAGGACCTCCGGCGGCATGCCGGCGGTCGCGGACGGGTCGAGCGCGGCGCCGGCGTCGACGTGGTCCAGGCTGTCGCCCGCCTGCGCCAGGATCTCCGGCGGCAGGTGCGAGGCGATCGCGCCGGACAACCCGGCGGTCATGACGCTGCCGAAGATCGCGATGCCGACGGTGTTGCCGACGTTGCGGAAGAACTGCAGGGTCGCGGTGGCCACGCCCAGGTCGGCGCGGGCGACGGCGTTCTGGATGACGAGGGTGTACTGCTGCATCGCCATGCCCAGGCCCGCGCCCATGACCGCGATCGCCGCGGTGAGCTCCCACTCCGAGGAGTCCACACCGAGCCGGGTCAGCATCCACAGCCCGACCGAGAGCACGACGGTGCCCAGCAGCATGAACTCCTTGTAGCGCCCGGTCCGGGTGATGAGGAAGCCGGTGACGATGCCGAGCACGATGAGCCCGAGCATCATCGGCATGAGGATGAGGCCGGAGGCGGTCGCGTCCACGCCGAGCACGCCCTGGGCGAAGACCGGGACGTAGATGATCGCGCCGAACATCACCATCGCCAGCGCGAACGCCGCGACGTTGGACCAGGTGAAGATGCTGTTGCGGAAGAGGCGCAGCGGCAGCAGCGGGTTCTCGGCGCGCAGCTCGACCCAGGCGAAGACCACCACCAGCGCCCCGCCCGCGACGAGCAGCCCGACGATGGTCGCCGACCCCCACGGGAAGGTGGTGCCGCCCCACGAGGTCGCCAGCAGGATCGCGACGAGGGCCGGGACGAGGGTGACGATGCCGAGCACGTCGATCCGGCCCCGGCTGGGGGTGTGCTCCAGGTGCAGGAACCGCGCGATGACGAAGACGGCGACGACGCCGACCGGCAGCGCCGCGAAGAACAGCCAGCGCCAGCCCCAGTGGTCGGTGATCCAGCCGCCGGCGATCGGGCCGGCGACCGAGGTGACGCCGAAGACCGCGCCCATCAGGCCCTGGTACTTGCCCCGCTGCCGGGCCGGGATGATGTCGCCGATGATCGTCTGCGACAGCGGCATCAGCGTGCCCATGCCCAGGCCCTGCACGGCGCGCCCGGCGACGAGCGTCCAGAAGTTGGGCGCCAGCCCGGAGATGACCGAGCCGATCATGAAGACGACGAGGCCGCCGAGGTAGAAGCCGCGCCGGCCGAACATGTCGGAGAGCTTGCCGACCACCGGCACGACGATCGCCGAGACGAGCATCGCCGCGGTCGCGACCCAGCTGTAGTGCGCCATCCCGCCGAGCTCGGCGACGATCCGCGGCATCGCCGGGCCGACGATCGTCTGGCTGATCGAGGCCACGAACATGCCGAGCATGAGGCCGAGGAAGACCCGGCGGTGCTCCGGCGTCATCCGGTAGGGGGCGGGGCCGGCCCCGGGGGCCGCCTCGGCGGTGCGTGCGGTGCTGCTCATGCGCGGGTCCTCCTGGCCTCGAGGCTGTCGGTGAGCTGGGCCAGCAGGGCGGCCAGCTGCTCCTTGTCGGCCTCGTCCCAGTCGGACAGGGCGTCGGTGATGACGGTGGCCCGACGGGTCCGCTCGACCGCCAGGGCCCGCTCCCCCTCCGCGGTGAGCCGGAGCCGGTGGGCCCGGCGGTCGTCGGGGTCGGGCGCGCGCTCGACGAGCCCGCGCTCGCAGAGCGAGGCGACGCGCCGGCTCATCGTCGAGGGGTCGAGGCCCTCGGCCTGGGCGAGGTCGCTCAGCCGGCAGGGGTCGCCGTCGCGGGTGCTCGCCAGGCGCGCGAGGACGAGGAAGTCGGGACGGGGCAGCTCGGCCCCCCGGTCGTGGATGGTGCGGCCCATGACCGCGAAGGCGCGGGCCAGCTGCTCAGATAGTTGCATGACGCACACATCATACGCCCTCCGATGAGTTCCGCCGACCACGGCGGTCGCACCCGTCATGACCGACCACCAGCTGATCTTCGTCAACCTGCCGGTCGCGGACCTGGCGCGCAGCCGGGCGTTCTTCACGCACGTGGGCTACGCCCTCGAGGAGAGCTTCTGCGACGGCGACGCGCTGTGCGTGCGGCTCGGCCCCACGATCTTCGCGATGCTGCTGCGCGAGGAGTTCTTCGCGCGCTTCCACGACGGCCCGCCGGCGCCGCCGGGGTCGGTCGGCTCCATGCTGTGCCTCTCGGCCGCGACGCGCGAGGAGGTCGACGCGCTGGCGGACCGGGCGCTGCTGGGCGGCGGCCGGCACGTGCGCACCCAGGACCTGGGCTTCATGTACGGCCGGTCCTACAGCGACCCCGACGGGCACGTCTGGGAGATCCTGTGGACGGACCCGCGGGCCACCATCGGTGGACCGGGGTCGGTGGTCGGTGAGACCGTAGAGGTCGGACCCGGCACCGCCGGGGCCTGAGCGGAGGGACGACCGATGGCGACGACGACCCGGGACGACGCGGCGACGACGGACGACGCCTTCGAGGAGCTGACGGCCCCGCTGCGCCGCGAGCTGCTCGCCCACTGCTACCGCATGCTGGGCTCCGCCGGCGAGGCCGAGGACATGGTCCAGGAGACTTACCTGCGCGCCTGGCGCGCCTACCACTCCTTCGAGGGCCGCTCGTCGGTGCGCACGTGGATGTACACCATCGCCACCAACACCTGCCTCACCGCGCTCAAGCGCCAGGGGCGCAGACCGCTCCCCAGCGGGCTCGGCCAGCCGCCGGGCGACCCCCGCGTGCCGGTCGTGGAGGACCGCTCCCGCGACTGGCTCGAGCCCCTCCCGGACCGGATGGTGTGGGGTGCGGCCCGACCCGACCCGGCCGAGGCCGCCGTGGTGAGCGAGGGCGTCCAGCTCGCGGTCGTCGCCGCGCTGCAGGACCTCCCGCCCCGGCAGCGCGCGGCGCTCGTGCTGCGCGACGTGCTGCAGATGTCGGCCGCGGAGACCGCCGAGGCGCTCGGCTGCACGGTGGCCGCCGCCAACTCCGCGCTCCAGCGCGCCCGCGCCACCATCGGCGACGGCGCGAGCCGCGCCGGCCGCCGGGTCGGGGAGCTCAGCCCCGAGGAGCGGCAGGTCTTCGAGCGCTTCTGCGAGGCGTTCGAGCGCTACGACGTGCCCGCGGTGGTCGGGCTCATGGCCGAGCAGGCGTCCTGGCAGATGCCGCCCTTCGACCGCTACTACCTGGGCCGCGACGCGGTCGCGACCCTCATCGGGACCCAGTGCCCCGCGGAGGGTCCGCGCGACCTGCTCATGCTGCCCACGGTGTCCAACGGCCAGCCGGCCGCGGGCATGTACCTCCGCGGCGAGGACGGCGTCCACCGCTCGTTCCAGCTGGTCGTCGTCGACATCGTCGACGGGCTCGTGACCGGGGTCGTCGGCTTCTTCTCCGACGAGGCCTTCGCCCGGGCCGGGCTGCCCGCGGAGGTGCGGGCCTGATCCGCCGCCGGACCCTGCTGCGGGCCGGGCTGCTGGGTCTCGCGGGGGCCGCCGGCGCGCCGGCGGCCTGCTCCTCGTCGGCCGACGGGCTCGCCCCCGTGCAGGAGGGCCGGCTGAGCACCGCGCACTGGCCGGGGGCCGAGCCCCGGTGGGCGCTGGCTCTGCCCGACGACGCGGTCGCCACCGTCGTCGCGCTACACGGCTACGGCGGGGACCTGACGACCTGGTTCGACCCGCCCCTCGCCCCGTCCCTCGCGCGCCGGCACCGGCTCGCGGTGGCGGCGGTCGACGGTGGCGGCACCTACTGGCACGCCCGCGCCGACGGCACCGACACCGGCACGATGGTGCTGGAGGACCTGCTGCCGGTCCTCGAGCGGGCCGGCGCGCCGGTCGACCGTCTCGGCCTCACCGGCTTCTCGATGGGCGGCTACGGCGCGCTCCTGCTGGCCACCCGGCTCCCGGTCGAGCGGGTCCTGGGCGTGGCGGCGGTCAGCGCCGCGCTCTTCTTCACCCCCGACGAGGCGGCCGCCGGCGCCTTCGACGGCCCGGACGACTTCGAGCGCCACGACGTCTTCGAGCGGGTGGACGCCCTGCGGGACCTGCCGGTGTGGCTCGCCTGCGGGGCCGACGACCCGTTCATGGCGACCAACCGCGCCCTGGCCGACCAGCTGCCCGACGCCGTCACCGTCTTCGACGACGGCCGGCACGACCGCGCCTACCTCGAGGCGCACTGGCCGGACGGCATGGAGTTCCTCGCCGGGACGCCCCCGTCACCACGGTGACAGGATGCCCGGATGAGCGACTACTACCGCTTCCCGCTGGCCGCCGACCCGGCCGGGACGGGCGCCGCGCTGCGGGCGCTCGGCGCGGGCCTCGAGGAGGACACGGGCGCCCGGCCCAACCCCACGCTGCGACGCATCCGTCCGGTCCGTCCCGACGCCCCGGACGGCAGGGGCTGAGCCGCCGGCGGGTGCTACCTTGACCGCGCTGATCGAGGGGCATGGAGGGAGCGGTCCGGTGGAGGTCCCAGGGGTGCGCGGTCTGGCCGCGCTCGGTGCGGCTGCGTCGCTGGTGCTGGCTGGCGCGACCGCGGCTGCGACGACGGTCGACGGGGCGGCGGTGCCGCCGGAGCAGGTGGTCCGATACGACCTGGCGCCGGGGATGCGGTCGCGGGGCAGCGACGCGTCCTCCTGGACTGCGGGGGTGCTCGGGGCGTGGCGGGTCGAGGGCGGGACGGTGGTCTACTGGGCGGTGCGTCCGGAGGGGCGGGAGGGGTCGTGGGACGCGCAGGACGCGGCGGTCTACCCGGCGGGGCTGAACGAGCCGGCCAGCGTGGGCACCGTCGGGCTGCACGTGCCGGGCGTGGACAAGGTGTTCTTCCCGCGCAAGGACGGGGCCCAGTGCCTGTGCAGCGGCGGCTACGGCGAGTCGCTGGAGGCGGGCGCCACGGGGGTCCTCTACGCGGTGTTCCCCGAGGTTCCCGCGGACGCGGCGACGGTGGACGTGGACGTGAGCGGCAACAACGACTGGGTCCACGGGGTCCCGGTGCAGGAGGGCCTGCCCGGCCCGCAGGTGCAGCGCCGCACCGTGGTGTGGGGCGAGGGGTTCCCGGCGGTGCCCGAGCCGGTGCCGGGCGGGATCGGCGTGGAGGAGGCGGCGCACCCGTCGATGCGCAAGATCTTCGCCAGCATCGAGCAGGCCGACGGGGAGCGGGTGGACACACGCAGCGATGACTTCACGATGGTCGAGCTGTCCGCAGAGGTCCTCTTCGCCCGCAACCAGCACGAGCTGAGCGCATCGGCCGGGGCGGTGGTCGCCGAGGTCGCCCGGGAGATCGAGGAGTCTGGCGCGAGCGAGGTGACGGTCGTGGGCCACACCGACTCGCGGGGCTCGGACGCGGACAACCAGGCGCTGTCGGAGCGTCGGGCGGACTCGGTCGCCAAGGCGCTCGGGGAGGGGCTGCCCGGGGTCGAGATCACCGCGGAGGGCCGCGGTGAGAAGGAGCCGACCGACACGAACGCGACGGAGGACGGGATGGCACGCAACCGCCGGGTCGCCGTCAGCTTCGTCGGGGAGGAGGGACGATGACGGTATGGCGTGGTGCCGGACTGGTCGCCGGCCTCGCCCTGGTGGGTGGGCTGGTCGCCGGGTGCCAGGGCGCGGACCCGGGCACCGAGGAGCAGACCGGCGGGGGCACGTCGGTCGTCACGGCAGCCCCCGACACCGGCACCGACACCGGGGCTGCGACCTCCTCCGACGCGCCCGGCGACGACCCTCTCGGCGCCGCGCACCCCCTGCCCGAGCCGACCCTCACCGCGACCGGCACCGTGCCCACGATCGACGGCGACGTCGAGGCGGGCGTGGTCTCGGTGGAGGAGGTCGGCGGGCAGACCCGGGTCGTCTGGGCGCTGCGCTCGGCCGACGGTGCCGACCTGACGGTCGACTACATGAACGGCCTGGCCGGCGAGCGCGCGACCACCGACGACGTGCGCGCGGCCGTGCTCGAGCTGGGCGACGGGACACGCCTGCAGACCCTGCTGACCGGCACCGACGAGGACGGCACCGTCGTCGCGCTGGGCTGCCTGTGCAGCAGGATGCCGAGCGTGGTCACCGGCACCTGGACCGTGCTGAGCAGCACCTTCCCGCCCCTGCCCGAGGGCACCGACCAGGTCACCCTCCGCCTCCCCGGTCCCGACGGCGACGACAGCGGGATCAGCCTGACCGGCCTCCCGGCCGAGGACGGCTGACGGACCGCGCTCAGGCCGAGCGGCCGCCGACCGAGGCGATGCCGAGCCAGGTGTGGCGGTTGCCCGCCCAGCACCAGCCCAGCTTGGGGGCGTCCTTGCGGTCGCGGCCGTCGCGGCCGGTGCCGTTGCTGATCCACAGGGCGGGCACGCGGGAGTCGAGCC
>CAZONQ010000102.1:8031-9095 GCA_964581125.1 uncultured Ornithinimicrobium sp. | reverse complement strand
CGCCGGTCGCGCCGTGGCGGCCGTCCGTGTCGTGGTCGGTCCCGGCGCTCTCGGTCGTGCCGTCGTCCTGGGGGCCCGGCCCGTCGGCGCCGTGGCCGCCGGTCGCGTAGTCGTCCGTGCCCTGGTCGGCGGTGCCGTGGCTGTCGGTCGCGCTGTCGGGGGCGGGGTTGGTCTTCTTGGTACGGCCCAGGTCGATGGTGGCGTAGAGGAGCAGGCCGAGGGCGAGGTCGGTGCGCAGCTGGGCCAGGGTGCGGGGGTCGCCCAGCTGACGCAGCCGGCGCGCGGCCCGGTCCGCCCGTTCCCCGGCGGCGACCACGGTGGGGGCCGCGCCGTGCACGTACATCGTGGCCGTCCCGTCCTCGTGGACCCGCACCCGCAGCGACCGGGCCTCGTAGGCGCGTCGGCGGGCCAGCCGCTCTGCCTGCGGGTCGGTGCCCCGGCACGCGGCGACCTCTGCCTCCAACGCCGCGCGGAACCTGGGCTCGGACCAGGGCCGCCCGTGCAGGGCGCCGTCCGGGTCCAACCGGTCGGCGGCCGCGACCCGGGCGTCGGTGCCCATCAGCACGGACGCGACCAGAACCTGCTGGTCGACCTCGAGGGAGGAGGTCCGCCGGTAGAACCGGGCCACCGAGGCCCAGTCCACCTCACCGCGCACCAGCGCCTCGCGCACCGTGGCGTACAGGTCGCCCGGGGCCGTGGCCGCGGTCAGCAGGGTGCGGGCCTCCTTCTCCCCCAGCCCCAGGGCCACCTCCAGCTCACCGACCGCGGTGCGCCGCACCACCGCCGCCAGGCCGCCCGACCCCGTGCCCGTCCCGCCGCCGGCCAGGCCCCGCCGCTGCGTCGCCCGGGCCCGCACCGCCTCCACCACGCCCCGGGCCGCGGCCACCAGCTCCGCGTCCGCCCGCGAACGCGCCAACCCCGCCTCCCGCAACCGCACCACCGCCGGATCCACCGCCCCCTCACCTGCACGCCCACCCGACACACCCCCCGACGACACCCCCTCCGACGACGAGGAACCCTCGGACGACGAGGACGAGCAGGAACCCTCGGACGACGAGGACGAG
>CAZONQ010000102.1:0-7931 GCA_964581125.1 uncultured Ornithinimicrobium sp. | reverse complement strand
CAGCAACCCCGCCCCCGGCACCGGCACCGGCACCGGCACCGGCCATGGTCTGCTCTCGCGCGGCCGCCCGCCTCGCGCGCTCCGCGGCCAACGCCGCCACCACCGACCACGACCCCGACACCACCACCAGCCGCGCACCCCGCCCCACCCGGGCCGACGACGACGAAGAAGAAGAAGACGAGCAGGAGCGGGAGGAGGACGGCACCCACAGCCACGCCCCGCCCGGCTGGCGCACCCACGCACCCCCACGCCGCTCCCGACCACGCCCCGGCAGGACCAGTCCCATACCCAGCACCTCCCCTCGGCGCCTCGAACACCCTCCGAGACCGGCCCCAGACCCTCCCAGGAGACCCCCGGGTCCCGATCTCGACTGCTACCCCCACACTAGCAAACCTGTACGACACACAGCACGGTCATCCACAGCGTGTCCGCACACCAGTTCGCATCAGAAGAGCTCCGCAGGAGGGGCGGGTGGACCGCGCGGCACCTCACGCCAGCAGCGAGAGCCCGGCAGCCAGCGCGAAGCCCACCACCGTGGCGAGGCCGGCGAGCTCGCCGCCCTTCTCGCGGGCCTCGGGCACCATCGAGTCGATGAGCATCACCAGCAGCGCTCCCGCGGCGAAGCCCTGGATCCCCGGCGCCACCGCGTCGGGGAGCTGACCGACCAGCAGCGCGCCGGCCGCCGTCGCGGTGGTGCAGGCCACGACCACCGCCACCCACAGGAGCAGGACCGACCGGCGCGACCGGCCCGCCTCGAGCATGTCGGCAGAGGCGCCGACCGACTCCGGCAGGTTGGACACGAAGATCGCCACCAGCAGGGCCACCGAGACCCCACCTCCTCCTGCGAGGCCGATCCCGAGCACCATCTGCTCGGGGACGCCGTCCAGGAGAGCACCCACGGCGAGGGGCAGGCCCGCCGCCCCGGCGCCGGCAGCCGCATACCTCTCGACCGCCCGGTCCGCCAGCGCGTAGGCGACGGCACCGAGGGCGAGGCCGAGACCGACGGGCAGGGCACCCCCGCTGCGCACGCCCTCCTCGGCGAGCTCGAAGGAGACCGAGGCGATAAGCGCACCGGCGCCGAAGCCGAGCACCAGGCCCACGGTGCGGTCGCTCCAGCGGCGCACGAGCGCCAGCAGCGCACCGACCAGGAGGGAGGAGGCCGCGAGCGCGCCCCAGGCGATCGTCTGCACCCCACCGATGCTACTAGGGAGGCACTTTTCCATCCCTTTACCAGACCTTTACCCCACCCGCAATGGGCAGTTTTACCGAGGGACATTCCCCTGCACCCGCGGGCATGATCGATCTACCTGTATGGCGGCCGCCATGCAGGGTCGACGACCCGGATCGGCAGCGTGCAGGTGTCGATCCGACGATCAATTTCGGGGTGGTTAAAGATGACCATTGTGGCGAGCACGGCCGGCGCACTCCTCATCGTCGCTCTCGTGGCGGCGGCCCTGCGATGGAGGAGACGGTTGCGCATCCCCGTGGCCGTGATCGCCGCCACGGCGGTCGTCGCCACGACGGCCGCGGCCGGCTCGGCGCGCCCGATCGCCACGGACAACCACCTCGACTTCACGCCGATGGCGACCGACGAGGACCCGGCGTTCGGCCTCATCGCCAGCGACCTGGAGTTCATCCTCGCCCAGATCGAGATCTCGGAGGCGCACGCCTACGCGATCGAGCAGCAGGACTCGAGCTACAGCCTGCTGTGCCGGTCCAACCAGGACACCAGCGGCAAGTGCGTGCGCGACCCGATGCTCCCCCACGGCCTGCGCACCGTCGACGGCTCCTTCAACAACCTCGAGTTCGACACGACCATCGGCAAGTCCAACGAGACCATGCCCCGGCTGCTGCCGATCCGCTGGCGCCAGGGCGAGACGCCGATGCCGATGGGCCCCACCGCGGGCGACACCTCGATGTGCGAGGACCCGGCGGGGACCTGCTACGAGCAGCACGACGGCCTCGTCTACGACACGCAGCCCCGCGTCATCAGCAACCTCATCGTGGACAACACGACCAACAACCCCACCGTCCGGGACGCCGCCGAGAACAACCCCGGCTCGCAGATCGACCCCGAGACCGGTGAGCTCTACCTGCCGAACATGACCGCCGACGAGGCCCTCTCGCCGCCGGTCAACATGTGGTTCGTCTTCTTCGGGCAGTTCTTCGACCACGGCCTCGACCTGGTCGACAAGAGCCCGGAGGACGCGATCATCGTGCCGCTCAGCCCGGACGACCCGCTCTACGCCCAGACCCCGCCGGAGATGCGGTGGCTGGCCATGAGCCGCGCCACCAACCAGCCCGGCCCCGACGGCGTCGCGGGCACGGCGGACGACGTGCGGGAGCACCAGAACCGCACGACCCCGTGGGTCGACCAGAACCAGACCTACACCTCCCACCCGGCCCACCAGGTCTTCATCCGCGAGTACGCCCTCGGCACCGACGGCAGGCCCTACGCGACCGGTCGCCTGCTCAACGGCGACAACGGCGGCCTGGCCACCTGGGACGACGTCCAGGAGCAGGCGCGCGACGTGCTGGGCATCGACCTCGTGGACGAGAGCGTGCTCAACGTCCCGCAGGTCGCCGTGGACCTCTACGGCCAGTTCATCCCCGGCCCGAACGGCTTCCCGCAGCTCATCACGCCGGACGGCTCGATCGAGGGCAACCTCGGCACCCCGGTCCTCTCGACGCAGGCGGTCAAGCTCAGCCAGTCGTTCCTGGACGACATCGCCCACGGGGCGACGCCGCTGCCCGGCACCGACCCGGACGCGCCCCCCGGCTACGACAACGTCCTGCTCGGCGAGCACTTCATCACCGGTGACGGCCGCGGCAACGAGAACATCGGCCTGACCGCCGTCCACCACGTGTTCCACTCCGAGCACAACCGGCTCGTGGCGCACATCCAGTCCATCCTCGACGAGAACCCCGACCTCAAGGCCCGCTTCCAGAGCAGCGGCGAGGCCGACGACTGGACCTACAACGAGCGCGTCTTCCAGGCGGCCCGCTTCACCAACGAGATGCAGTACCAGCACCTCGTCTTCGAGGAGTTCGCCCGGACCGTGCAGCCGGCCATCGACGCCGTGGTGTTCAACGAGAACGCCTACGACAGCACGATCGACGCCTCCATCAAGGCGGAGTTCGCGCACGTGGTCTACCGCTTCGGCCACTCCATGCTGACCGAGACGATCCAGCGCGAGCTCACCCGCGGCGCCGCCGGGCCTGATGCCGTCGACGCCAGGCTCCTCGACGGCTTCCTCAACCCGAGGCAGTACCACTGCGCGGTGCAGCCGGACGCCAACAACATCTGCCCCGCCGACGCGGTGCTCGACCCCGAGCAGGCCGCCGGCGCGATCGTCAACGGCACGACCAACCAGGTCGCCAACCAGGTCGACGAGCTCGTCACCAGCACGCTGCGCAACAACCTGCTCGGCCTCCCGCTGGACCTGGCGACGATCAACATCCTGCGCGGCCGGGACACCGGCGTGCCCGGGCTGCAGCAGGCGCGGCGCACCTTCTACGCCGAGAGCGGCAACCCGCAGCTGGAGCCCTACTCCAGCTGGCGCGACTTCGGCCTCTCGCTCCGCAACGGCGAGAACTTCGGCCGCGGTGACAGCACCAGCTCGCTGGTCAACTTCATCGCCGCCTACGGCCAGCACCCGACCGTCCTCGAGGCCACCACGCTGACCGGCAAGCGGGCGGCGGCGGAGGCCCTGGTCAACGGGATCGCCACGGTGGAGATCGTCCAGCGCATCGCCGGCGACGACCGCTACGGCACCGCCGCCGCGGTGAGCCGGGCGAACTTCACCTCGGTCGACACGCTCTACATCGCCAACGGCACGGAGTTCCCCGACGCCCTGGCGGCGGGCACCGCAGCGGCCCTGGCGGGCGGTCCGGTGCTCCTGGTGCGGCAGAACGCCATACCCGCACCGACGGTCCAGGAGATCCTGCGGCTGCAGCCGCAGAAGATCGTGGTCCTCGGCGGCACGGCGGCCGTGAGCGAGCAGGTCGCCAACTCGCTGGAGACCTACGCCCCCCAGGTGGAGCGGCTCGGCGGGTCCAACCGCTACCACACCGCGACCCTGCTGTCCCAGAGCGTCTTCCAGGACGCGTCGACGGTCGACACCGTCTACGTCGCCAGCGGCGCGGCCTACCCCGACGCCCTGAGCGGCAGCGCGGCGGCGGCGTCCAACGGCGCACCGCTGCTCCTGGTCCGGCAGGGCTCCGTGCCCGCCGAGGTGACGGCCGAGCTGGAGCGGCTCGCCCCGAGCTCGATCGTCGTGCTCGGCGGCCCCGCCGCCATCAGCGAGGCCGTGGCCACGCAGCTGGGCTCGATCGCACCGGTGACGCGCCTCGGCGGCGCCAACCGCTACGAGACCAGCGCGCTGGTCAGCGAGTCGTTCGCGACGGTGGGCGGCAACGTCTACCTGGCGGCCGGCACCAACTTCCCGGACGCGCTCTCGGCGGCGGCCTCGGCCGGTCTCCAGGGTGCGCCGGTGATGCTGGTCCGCAACGACAGCCTGCCCGCGCCCGTCGAGGCCGAGCTCCTGCGGCTCGCGCCCAACAAGGTGTTCGTCCTCGGAGGCATCGCGGCCGTCGCGGAGACCCTCGTGACCGCTGTCCAGGCGCTCTTCCCGCCGCCGACCGCCCCCGCGGACCGGCAGCAGTTCATGACGAGCACCGGCGCGTGGGCCAACGTGGACGGACTGAGCGTCACCGGCCTGGAGGACGTCGACTTCTGGGTCGGCGGCCTGGCCGAGGCGCTCGACCCGTTCGGCGGCATGCTGGGCAGCACGTTCAACTACGTGTTCGAGCAGCAGCTCGAGGACCTGCAGTTCGGCGACCGGTTCTACTACCTGTTCCGCAACCAGGGCAACCAGCTCTTCGCGGCGCTGGAGGCGAACTCCTTCTCCGACCTCATCCAGCGCAACACGGACGCGGCGCTGCTGCCGTCGGACATCTTCCTGTCGCACGACCCTTACTTCGACCTGGAGAACCTGCCCGACCCGCTGCCGAGCAGCCTGAGCCAGATGGCCGACGGCACGTGGCGCTGGGACGGTGACGAGCACGTCGAGATCCACGGCTACCGGACCGCTGACGACCGCATCCGCGGCGGGCAGGGCGACGACTCGCTGTGGGGCTACGGCGGCAACGACCGGATCGAGGGCGGGTCGGGCAACGACTCCATCCAGGGCGGCCCGGGCGACGACATCATCACCGACGCCTTCGGTGACGACACGATCCGTGCCGGCAAGGGCAACGACGCCGTCGACGGCGGCCCCGGCGTCGACCTCCTGCTCACCCAGCAGGGCGACGACTTCGTCTCGAAGTCGGCCGACAACGCCGACGGCGCGGTGGGCTTCTTCGGGACCGGCGACGACATCTTCGTCGGCGGCACCGGGCGGGACAACCCGTTCGGCAACGAGGGAGACGACTGGCTCGAGGGCGGCCCGCACGCCGACCTGCTGATGGGCGACAACGGCCAGCAGTTCCAGGACGACGTGGACGGCGGCGACGACGTCCTCATCGGCGGGCCCGGCTCGGACGACATGGACGCCGAGGGCGGCGACGACATCATGGTCGGCGCCACCGGCGGCACGGACCGCTACCACGGGATGTTCGGGTTCGACTACGTCACCTACGACGGGGAGACCAAGGGCGTCGACGCGGACCTCAACTTCAACCTGCTGCAGCCGCCGGACGTCACCGCGATCCGCGACCGCTACCTGCAGGTGGAGGCGCTCTCCGGCGGTGCCGGCGACGACGTGGTGCGCGGCCTGGGCGTCGCCCCGGACGACCTGTCGGCCGACGAGGTCAACAAGATGGACCCGGAGAACCTGGACCTCGTGGCCGGGCTGCGCGAGCTGCTCGTCCCCGCGGGCCACGAGCAGGACTACTCCCTGCGCTTCCGGTCCGACAACCCGTTGCTGCAGGACACCGACGGTGTCTCCAACCTGCTCCTCGGCGGTGCCGGCGACGACATCATCGAGGGCCGGTTCGGCGACGACTTCATCGACGGCGACCGGGCGCTCCGGGTGCAGCTCGTGCACACCCCGACCGGGCAGCGCTTCTCCAGCGCGGCCCAGATGAGGTCGGCGGTCTTCTCCGGCGCGATCAACCCCGGCGACATCGACATCGTCCGCGAGATCGTGGACGAGTCGGCCGACGAGGACGTCGACACCGCGGTCTACGTCGACGCCTTCCTCAACGACGCCGGCGAGCCGAACTACCAGATCAACCAGCTGCCCGACGGCTACTGGGAGATCGTGCACATCGGCGGCGCCGAGTTCGAGGAGTCCGAGGGTGCCGACATCCTCGTCAACGTCGAGATGCTCCAGTTCGGCGACGGCGGGTGCTTCGAGCTCTCCGAGGAGATGGCACCGTGCGCCTCGATGGGCTACGTCACCTTCAGCGGTCAGACCGACCCGCCGACCGAGGACGAGCCGCTCACCGCGACGGTCCACTTCCTCGACCCGGACGGCAACGTCACCGTCACCAACCCGGTGGATATGCGGTTCAACTGGCAGGCCGGCGAGGCCGGCGAGGCCTGGGACCCGTCGCCCACCGAGGGCGGTCCGCTCCAGCAGGGCTCGGAGCCGAACACCTGGCAGCAGGAGTTCGTCCCCGGCGACGGTGACGCCGGCGCCATCATCCGGGTCGTGGTGACCTTCGAGGACGACAACGGCCAGCTGCGCCAGATCGTCTCGCCGGTCGTCGGCGACGGGGCCACGGTGGTCAACGTCAACGACGAGCCGTTCGGGCTGACCCTGTCGAACACGAGCCCGCGGGTTGGTCAGTCGATCGTCCCCAGCCCGTTCTCCGACGCCGACGGGCTCGAGGAGGCGGTCGAGGCCGGGATGACCTACTCCTGGCAGACCTCCGCGGACGGCTTCTCCTCGGACGTCGAGACGGTGGCGACCAGGGTGACCCCGGACACCAACCAGCTGGGCTACACGGTCCGGCCGGAGGACGAGGGTCGGGCGATCCGCGTGGTGGTCGACTACACCGACGACCAGGGCACGGCGGAGACCTACGCCTCCGAGCCCACCGACCCGGTGCTGCCCGCGGCGGTGCCGGACCCCTGACGGCCGAACCCCTTGACGGCCCGATCTGACGGGCGGGTGCTCACCGGGCACCCGCCCGTCGGTCGTGTCCGGGCCCGCGGCGGGCGACGAGCAGGTAGTCGCCGGCCAGGTCGTGCCAGGAGCGGTCCCAGCAGACGGGCACGTCCTGGGTCAGCCGGCCGAGCTCGTCGAGCAGCCGCCCGACGTCCCAGGCCAGCGGCGTGAAACGCTCGCCCGAGTCGATGTTGGCGACGTTGACCACGAGGTGGCCCTCCGGCGTCAGCAGGTCCAGGCACTGCGCCAGCACGCCCCGCAGCTCGGCGAGGTAGGTCGCGTAGCTGCTCGCCCCGGCGTAGCCGGACAGCGGGTCCTCGTCGCCGTCGTCGGCGGCCATGTAGGGCGGCGAGGTCAGCACGAGGTCGAACGGCCCCCGCACGAGGCTCGTCAGCCCGCGCGCGTCGCCCTGGACGACCGTGGCGGCCGGGGCCACGTCCGCGGCCACGGCGCAGCGCTCGGGCAGCAGCTCCACCCCGACCGCGCGACGCCCCGTCGCCGCCGCGACCTGCAGTGTGGTGCCGAAGCCGGCGAACGGGTCGAGCACCCGGTCGCCGGGCCGGGTGAGGTCCTCCAGCACCGCCTCGACGAGGGCCCGGGCGAAGTGGACGTCCTCGTCGGCCAGCGGGTGCCGCTCGGCCACGACGCGGTCGTGCTCGACGAGGAGGTGGGGACGCAGGCGCACCCCTGCACGGTATGCCGTCCGCGCGCCCGGACAGCAGGAGTCCCGGCCGACCTGTGGTCGACCGGGACTCCTGTCACGGTGCGCGAGGGGGGAGTTGAACCCCCACGCCCTCTCGGGCACACGGACCTGAA
>CAZONQ010000101.1:0-9221 GCA_964581125.1 uncultured Ornithinimicrobium sp. | reverse complement strand
CCTGCTGCGCACCCACCAGGGCCGCCACGCCGGCGGCGTCCAGCGTCGGCTCCTCCCGCAGGGCCGCGAGCACCCGGGCCTTCTCCGAGGACGGCACGAGCACGTCCGCCATGCCGAGGGCGATTGCGTCCCCGGCGCCCACCGGCAGCCCGGTCAGCGCCACGTGCGTGCCGAGCTCGCCCGGCGCGTTCGTGAGGAACCACAGCCCGCCCACGTCCGGGAAGAAGCCGATGATCGTCTCCGGCATCGCCAGCTGCGTGCGCTCGGTCACCAGCCGCAGCGACCCGTGGGACGACACGCCGACGCCGCCGCCCATGACGATCCCGTCCATCCACGCGACGTAGGGCTTGGGGTAGTCCGCGACCAGGGCGTTCACGGCATACTCCGCCGCCCAGTAGGCGACCGCCTCCTCGTGCCGCCCCGCGAGCACCGCCTCGCGCAGCGCCCGGACGTCGCCGCCGGCGCACAGCCCGCGCTCGCCCGCGCCGTCGACCACGACCGCCGCCACCGCAGGGTCCTCCGCCCACGCGGCCAGCTGCTGGTGCAGCGAGCGGATCGTCGCGATGTCGAGGGCGTTGATCGCCCGGGGGCGGTTGAGGCGGACGCGCCCGAAGGGGCCGTCGACCGCATACAGGACCTCGTCGCCGTGGCCGGGCGCGGGCGCCCACGTCAGCTCGTCGTCGCTCATGCCCAGGCACTCTAACGACGCACGTAGACTCCCCCGCATGGGTAAGGCATCACGCAAGAAGCGCGCGGACAAGGCGGGCGCCAAGGAGCAGCGCGCCCCCTACGTCGCGCGGCCGTTCGAGGGCCTGGCCGACGAGGCCGACTGGGTCGCGATGCGGGAGATCCTCCCCGCCGCCACCGCGAAGGTCACCGTCGTCGTGCCCGAGGGCACCGAGGTGGGCGGTCGCGCGGTCCCGGCGGGCGAGCGGGAGGTCACCCTCGTGACCGTGCTGCCCGCGGCGATGCCGGCGCTGCACCGCGACAACGGCGAGGTCCTCGTCGCGCTCCAGTCCCGCACCTCCAGCGGCGACGCCTCCCGCGACGTCGCGCAGGCGCTGCTCACCGCGCTCGCGGCCGAGCCGGGCACCTCCGTCAACTCCGTGCGTCCCGCGACCGCGTCCACCCCGCGCCTGCAGGACCTGCTCGTCGACGGCCAGCGCCTCGAGGTGCAGGTCGAGGAGGACTTCGGCTTCTGGCTCGGCGAGGACGCGACCGAGGACCAGCGCGCGATGCTCGAGCAGATGAACGAGACCGCCGTCCCGATGGAGCGCGTCGACGGGGCCCCCTCGGCGTTCTGGTGCCTCATGACGGGCCGCGCCTACATCCGGTGGATCCTCGACGAGGACGAGGACGACGCCACCCGCGCGGTCGCCCGCCTCCAGGCCGCCGACGAGCACACCCTCGGCGAGGGCACCGAGCTGCTGGGCGCCTTCCGCGCCGCCGGCCTGCTCGTGCCGGTGCTCGAGGTCGACCCCGCCGCCGAGCCCGCCTCGCACTCCGCCGCGCTGGCCGAGCTGCAGGCGCGCTACGAGAAGGCACTCGCCTCCGACGCCCCGCTCACCACCGAGGAGCGCCGGGCCCGCGACGGGCTCGTCTCCCGCCAGGTCACCCTGCGCTGACGCTCGTTCGAGGTATGCCGTGAGCTCACCCGGTCCCCACGCCGCCTCGTCCGTGGTCGCCGTGGTGCCGGCCAAGGACGAGGAGGCACGCGTCGGGGCCACGGTCACCGCGCTCCGCGAGCTGGCGCAGGTGGCCCACGTCGTGGTCGTCGACGACGGCTCGGCCGACCAGACCGCGGCCGTCGCGGAGTGGGCGGGCCGGGTCGACGTCGTCCGGCACGAGCGCAACCGGGGCAAGGCCGCGGCGATGACGACCGGTGCGGCGCGGGCCGCCGAGCTGGCGCCCGGCGCGCCGGTGCTCTTCGTCGACGCTGACCTCGAGTCCTCCGCCGCCAACCTGGGGCCGGTCGTCGACGCCGTGCTGTCCGGCGAGGCCGACATGGCGATCGCGGTGCTGCCGCCGCAGGACCGGCCCGGCGGCGGCTTCGGCATCGTCGTGAGGACCGCCCGGGAGGGCATCGCCCGCCTCACCGGGTGGATGCCCACCCAGCCGCTGTCCGGTCAGCGCTGCCTGACCCGCGAGGCGCTCGACGCCGCGATGCCGCTGGCGCCCGGCTGGGGCGTCGAGGTGGGGCTGAGCGTCGACGTGCTGCGGGCCGGGGGCCGCGTCGTGGAGGTCCCGTGCGACCTGCACCACCGGGTGACCGGGCGCGACCTCGCCTCGCAGGTGCACCGCGCCCGGCAGCTCGCCGGCGTGACCCGGGCCCTGGCGGCCCGGTCCGGTGCCCCCGAGGCCGCTGCCGCGAGGGTGCGCACGGCGGGACGGGTCGCCCGGGTGCGTGCCGGTCGGCTGTCCGGGAGGGTCGCGGGCGCGGTCCGCCGCCGTCGCGACGGCTCCTGGCACGAGCTCTGACCCCGCGGCGCGAGCTGCGCCCACGTCATAGGCTGGTGCCCCACCAGCAAGGAACCGCAGGTCGGCACGGGGGGCCTCCATGTCCACGATCATCGACTACTCACGCACCCAGTGGGCGGTGGGCCAGGGCCTGTTCCACTCGGGCACCGTGACCCTGGGGGACGCGACGGTCACCTACATCTTCGACTGCGGGTCCTTCGACGATGCTGCGCTGCAGCGGGAGCTGGCGGAGTTCGCGCGGCGCACCCGCGACCCGATCGACATCCTCTTCCTCTCGCACTTCCACCACGACCACGTCAGCGGACTGGGGGAGCTGTTCACCTCCCACACGGTGAGGAAGGTCGTCATCCCGCTGGTCCCCGCTGCGGAGCGGCTCATCGTCCTGGCCCAGGCCCTCGCCAGCGAGCGTGGCCCTGCGCTCCCCGACTGGTACGACGACCTCGTGGTCGACCCCGCGGCGACACTGACGGGGCTCGGCGGAGAGACGGAGGTCGTCCCGGTCCCGCCCGTGGCCGGGCTGGACGAGGACGACGACGAGGACGAGGAAGGCCAGGCCGACGTCCAGGACGAGACCGACGGCCCCGCGGCTCCCGAGGACCACCCACCCGGAGCAGGGCCCGGCGACTACTCGCACTCACCCACCCTGGCCGTCGCTGCGCGGTCGGTGCTGCGTGGTTCCCAGGGGAGCACGACGGAAGCGGTGTGGGTGTGGGACACCCTGGTCACGGACTTCGCGAGCCGGCGTCGGGACCAGTTCCTGACCGAGCTGGCGACGAGGCTGGGCCTCACCCGCACGGAGCTTGACGCCCTGCTCGGCAGCGACGCCGGTGTGCGGGACGTGGTCAAGGACCACCGGGCCGATCTGGTCGCCGCCTACGCGGCGACCTTCCCGGACCTCAACCTGACCAGTCTGCTCCTCTACAGCGGACCTGCCCCCGAGCGCCGGCTGCGGGGCAGGACCTACCGGACCCGCACGCGGACCGAGCGCGGCGAGCTGCATGCCTGGGCGCTCCGACCGGCCTGGTTCGGCACGGGCGACCAGCGCATGGGTGCGCGTCGGGTCGCGGAGACCGCCCGTCACTACGGGGCCCAGCTGGCCCGGGTCGGCAGCCTCGCGCTGCCCCACCACGGGTCGCGGGGCAGCTTTCATCCACGCCTGCTGACTGTCTTCGGCCCGGACCGTCCCATCTGCTCCGCCAGCGTCGGCACGGCCAACGCCTACGGGCACCCGAGCACGGCGGTGCTGCAGCAGGTGTCCTCGCACGGCAACCACGTCGTGCTGACCACGGAGGAGCAGACCTCGCGCTGGAGCGAGTCCGGACGGGTCTACCTCTGAGCGGACCGGGCCGACCCCGTCAGCCCACCCGGCGCGGACCGTCGGACCCGGGCACGGACCGGTCCCGGTGCGGCTCGGCCACGACCGCGAGTGCCGCACCGACGAGCACGGTGAGCGCGAGGGCGACCACGGCGATCCCGGAGTCGTTGAGCACCCACCCGAGCACCATCGCCACGAGCCCCGCGAGCGCCGCGGGCCGCAGACCCTCCTGCCGCCACAGCGGCGCCGACCACGCCGGGCGGCGCACCACCACGACGGCGAAGAGCGCCAGCGCCACCACCGCCAGCCACGACAGCGGGTAGGCCACGAGGATCCCCAGGCTCTGGTCGAGCTTGCGCGTGACGATGCCCAGCGCCTCGCCGTCGAGCACGTGCTGGACGAAGCCCCCGAGGTGGGTGCGCCGTTCCGGCCCGCGCAGCCAGTCGAGGACCATGACGCTCGCGGCCACGACGACACCGAGCAGGCCGAGACCCAGGATCACGCCCGGGGTCCACCGCAGGCCGAGCGCCGTGAGGACGAGCAGTCCGGTCGCCACCACCACGGCCAGGACGCCGCCGAAGTCCGCGCCGCCCCACGGCGCGGCACCGACGACCGTGAAGGTGCCCCCCAGCAGCGCCACGGCGGCGGCCGCCGACCATGACCCGGCGACGGGCTGCGACCCGACGGCGGCGGGCTGCCCCGCCCCCGGGCCGTGCCCGGGACGGGCGCGAGGCGCGACGCCGTCGCGGCCACCCAGCCAGGTCAGCAGCGCCGCGGCCAGGACGAGGAAGGCGCCGAGGGCGATGCCGAAGCCGACGTTCCCCTGCCCGTAGAAGCGGCCCGCCGTCACGGGCTGCAGGCCGAGGACCGAGACCAGGCCCAGCCGTGCCGAGCAGATCATGTCCACGCCGAGCACCGCGAGGGTGACCGCTGCGACGGTCGCGACCGGCGCCAGCGGGTCCCGGCGCCAGGGCCCGGACCGGGCGAGCGCGGCCACGAGCGCGGCGAGGCCGAGCACGGTGAGCGTCAGCGCCGTGACGGGTGACGACGCCCGCCACCAGGGCAGCAGGCCCGCCAGGAAGGAGGCGACCGGCACGGCCGTCGCCGTGGTCGCCAGGACCGTCAGCAGCCGCCCCCGGCGCAGCACTGCGGCCAGAACCAGCAGCGGCAGGAGCAGGACCGCGGTCGCGCCGAGCACCCACGGGGCCGAGGACTTGGCCAGGCTGACGCCCGCGGCCAGGTCGCGCGTCTGCGCCACGTGTCCGTCGTCGCCGGGCAGGACGGTCACCGGCTGCCCGGCGAGCGCGGAGGGGGCGGAGGTCGGCAGCTCCACCCCGGCCAGCAGCAGCGCGGTGGGGGTCAGGTCGGTCAGCTGGACCAGGCCGCGCTGCTGCGTCGACCCCGACGACAGGGCCGCACCGCCACCGGCCCGGTCGCCGACGGGGTGGACGACGAGAGCCGTCGTCTCCGCACGGCCACCGGTGTGCCCCAGACCGGCGACCACCAGCGTGGTGCCGTCGGGCAGCTCGGCCGCGACCTGCTCGATCTCGGCGTCGATCGCACCCGCCGGGAGCGGGTCGGGTCCGCGTGGCCGGGAGGCGCCCGCGTCGCCGCCCGTCGGCGAGAGCACCGGCGGTGCGGTGACGAGGTGGATGCGGCACAGCCCCGAGGAGGTCCCGGCCCGCCCCGGCGCGGGCTGCGGGATCCCCGCCCCGGTCGAGGGCACGAAGACCGCGGCCGCGCCGTCCGGTCCGGCCGCCCCGAGCACCGCCTCGGCCCCGTAGGCCGCCACGCACGTGCCGCCGGCCCCGGCCAGCGCCGACAGCGTGCCCAGCCGGGCGTCGAGCGCCCCGGACGCGGCGGCCCGGCGCCAGCTGTCCCAGGTCCCCGGGTCCACGCTCCCGCCCTGCACGAGCTGCTCGACGTCGACGGGGGCCGGCTCGTCGCCGGCGGGTGCCGTCCCGGGCCGGTCGCCCTCGCACCCCTGCACGTCGGTCGCGGCCCGCTGCCCCGCCCCGAGCGTCAGCCAGGCGTCCGCGGAGCAGGTCACCTCGTGGGTGCCGCGCAGCACGAGCGCCGCCGTCCCTCCCTCACGGGCAAGCCGCGCCAGCGTCGGGGTCGTCCGCTCGTCGATGACCTCCCAGGTCAGCCCGGGGACGCCGACGACGACGACCTGGGGCTGACCCTCCGTCTCCTCCGTCCCCGCAGGTCCCGTCCTGTCGGGTCCCCTCCCGCCGGTGAGCGGTTCACCGCCGCCGATCGAGGGCGCCGCGCCGGTGGCGGACAGCACGAACGCGACGAGCCAGGCGCCGATGACCAGGGCCACGAGCGTCCAGGCACCGCGACGCCGCCGCGCGGGACGGGTCCCCCGGGGGACGACGGACGGCAGGACCGAGCGTGTCGCCGGTCGTCGTGTGCGTGCCATCGTCCGCCTCCTCCCGCGCTGCCCGGCTCGTCCCGCGTGCTGGTGGCATGGTGCCACGCGAGGACAGGAGCATCCTGTGCGTCCCGCGGTCCCGGGCCCCGCCGCCGCTGCTGACGCCGGGGGCGGGGCGCACGGCATACCCTCGGGGCGTGGACCGACTCGACCCGCTGGTGCAGACCCTGCTGCTGACCGCCGCCGGCGTCGCGCTGCTCGCGCTGCTCCTCGCGGCCGTCGCGTGGCGGCGGCTGCGCGTGGTGGACCGGCGGCTGGCGAGGCTCGTGGAGACCGGCCTGCCCGACGAGGCGGCCGACGACCGGCTCGCGGCGGTCGAGACCGAGGTCGCGCGGCTGCGGGGCGAGGCGGCGGGGGCGCTGCGGCACGTGGCGGTGGTGCGCTACGACGCGTTCGGGGACATGGGCGGGCGGATGTCGTTCAGCGCCGCGCTGCTCGACGACGCGGGCGACGGCGTGGTCATCAGCTCGATCCACGCGCGGGGGGAGAGCCGGACCTACGGCAAGGGGGTCGTCGGCGGCGACTCCGAGATCGTGCTCACCCCGGAGGAGCGCCAGGCCCTGGACGCCGCGCGGAGCGGCCGGGCCGACTGACCTGCGTCACTCCTCGTGCCGCACCTGGTCGTCGTGGTGCGGGTGGCGCAGCCGGCGACGCCCCGCGTCGGCCAGCGCGTCGATCCGCTGGCGCGCGTCGCGCCGGCTCCTCCCGGGGACCCTGACGACGAGCGTGCCCGGCTGCACGAGGACGCGCATCGCGGACGCCTCGCCCATCGTGTCGCCGTCGATCTCGATCGCGACCGGCCGGTCGCACACGACGCGGACCTCCTGGCCCTGCACGTGGTCGACCCGCGAGTGGCCGAAGCGTCGCCGCGTGCTGAGCTGGGCGACGGTCGCCGCCCAGCCCACGACGCCCTCGGGCGAGAGCAGCACCGCGTCGACGCTCGCGTCGTCGGCCACCGCGTCGGGCAGCAGGTCCATGCCGCCCTGCAGCTTGCCGACGTTGCCGACCATGACGCTGCGCACCCTCCGCCGGAAGGGCGCGCCCCCGTCCACCTTGACGACGACGGAGAACTGCGGGCCCTTGAGGTGCTTGAGCCCCGACACGATGTAGGCCGGCCAGCCCACCCGCGCCTTGAGCCGCTCGGGGGCGGCCGCCATCACCTCGGCGTCGAAGCCGATGCCGGCCATGACGAGGAAGACGTGGTCCTCGCGCGAGCCGTCGGGGCGCACGAGGTCGAGCAGGCAGGTGTCGATCGGCATGTCGTGCCCGGTGAGGGCGACCGTGAGCGCCGCGTCGAGGGAGTCGATCGGCAGCTCCAGGTTGCGGGCCAGCAGGTTGCCGGTGCCGCCGGGCAGCAGCCCCATCGGCACCCCCGTGCCGGCCAGCTCGGCGCCCACCGTGCGGACCGTGCCGTCGCCGCCGAGCGCGCACACGAGGTCGACGCCGGCCTCCAGCGCCTCCCGCGTCTGCCCCGTCCCGGTGTCCTCCGCCGTCGTCTCCAGCCACAGCGGGTCGGCCCAGCCGTGCCGGCGGCAGACGTCTCCGACCCGGCCGCGCACCCGCCCGACGTCGGTGAACTTCGTCGGGTTGACGACGACCGCAGCACGGCGCCCGCCGTCAGCCTTCTCCATACCCGCCACCGTAGTGTCTGGGCCCGCGAGGGCGCGCGGGCAGGTGCCACCCCACCAGTAGGCTGGCCCCATGATCGACCTCCGAGAGCTCCGTGCCGACCCCGAGCGGGCGCGCGCCTCCCAGCAGGCGCGCGGCGAGGACCCGGGGGTGGTCGACCAGGTGCTCTCCGCCGACGAGCGGCACCGCGCGGCCCTGGCGGGCTTCGAGTCGGCCCGCGCCGAGCAGAAGGCCTTCGGCAAGAAGGTCGCCCAGGCGCAGGGCGAGGAGAAGCAGGCGCTGCTGGCCGAGGTCAAGGACCTGGCGGCGCGCGTGAAGCAGCTCGAGGCCGAGGCCGGCGAGGCCGGCCGCGAGCGCGACGAGGCCCTGCGCAGGATGGGCAACCTCGTCAAGGACGGCGTGCCGGTCGGCGGCGAGGACGACTACGTCGTGCTCGAGGAGGTCGGCACCCCTCGTGACTTCGCCGCCGAGGGCTTCGAGCCGCGGGACCACCTCGAGCTCGGCGAGCTGCACCGGGCGATCGACACCGCGCGCGGGGCCAAGGTCTCCGGCGCGCGCTTCTACTTCCTGCTCGGCGTCGGCGCCCAGCTCGAGCACGCGCTCATGGCGCTCGCCCAGCAGGTCACCCGCGACGAGGGCTTCGTGCCGGTCGTGCCGCCGACGCTCGTGCGCCCCCAGACCATGGCCGGGGCCGGCTTCCTCGACGCCCACGCCGACGAGGTCTACCGCCTCGAGGCCGACGACCTCTACCTCACCGGCACCTCCGAGGTCGCGCTCGCCGGCCTGCACGCCGACGAGATCCTCGACCTGAGCGCCGGTCCGCTGCGGTATGCCGCGACCTCCACCTGCTACCGCCGCGAGGCCGGGTCCTACGGCAAGGACACCCGTGGCATCTTCCGGGTGCACCAGTTCACCAAGACCGAGATGTTCGTCTACTGCCGGCCGGAGGACGCCGAGACCGAGCACGCCAACCTGCTGCGCGTCGAGCGCCGGATCCTCGACGCGCTCGAGCTGCCCTACCGGGTCATCGACGTCGCCGCCGGCGACCTCGGCGGGCCCGCCGCGCGCAAGTACGACTGCGAGGCGTGGATCCCCACCCAGGGCCGCTACCGCGAGCTCACCTCGACCTCCAACTGCACGACCTTCCAGGCGCGCCGCCTGGCCGTGCGCGAGCGGGACCCGGAGGGCGGCGGCACCCGCACCGTGGCCACGCTCAACGGCACCGCGCTGACCAGCACCCGCCCGATCATCGCGCTGCTGGAGAACCACCAGCAGGAGGACGGCTCCGTCCACGTGCCCGAGGCGCTGCGCCCGTATCTCGGCGGCACCGCGCTGCTCCGCCCGCCCGCGCGCTGACGGGGG
>CAZONQ010000100.1:0-9241 GCA_964581125.1 uncultured Ornithinimicrobium sp. | reverse complement strand
CGAGCCTCACCCGCCCCAGGCGCCTCACGTCATACCCTCGGGGGTTGTGACGGACCGCTACGGGACAGACGTGCTCAAGACCGACTGGCGCGCGCCGCGCCGCGGGCGGGCCCGGGAGGTGGAGGCCGAGCCGGGGCTCGTCGTCGAGGACGTCGACACCGGCTGGTGCGGCGCCGTCGTCCGCGTCGAGAAGGCGGGCGGCATGCAGGTCGTCCACCTCGAGGACCGGCGCGGCCGGACCAAGGGCTTCCCGCTGGGCCCGGGCTTCCTCGTCGACGGTTCGCCCGTCGTCCTCACCGTCCCGACCGCCGAGCGGCGGGCGCAGGTCCAGGCGGCCAGGCAGTCCGCCTCGCGCACGGCCAGCGGGTCGGTGCGCGTGACGGGGCAGCCGGCGCGTGTCGCGAGCGGCTCGCGCATCTGGGTCGAGGGGCGCCACGACGCCGAGCTGGTGGAGAAGGTGTGGGGCGACGACCTGCGGGTCGAGGGCGTGGTCGTGGAGATGCTCGACGGGGTGGACGACCTCGCCGCAGAGATCCGGCGGTTCGCGCCCACGCCGGGACGCCGGCTGGGCGTGCTCGTCGACCACCTCGTCCCCGGCACCAAGGAGTCGCGGATCGTGGCCGAGGCGGCACGCGTCAGCCCGCACGTGCGGATCCTGGGCCACCCCTACGTCGACGTGTGGCAGTCGGTGAAGCCGGCACGGCTGGGCCTGACCGCCTGGCCGGTCATCGAGCGCGGCCGCTCCTGGAAGCACGGGATCCTCGCCGAGCTGGGCTGGCCGCACGCCACGCAGGCCGACGTCGCCAGGGGCTGGAAGAAGATCCTGGGTTCCGTGCGTTCCTACAGCGACCTGGAACCTACGCTGCTCGCCAGCGTCGAAGAGCTGATCGACTTCGTGACCGTTCCACCGGACCCCAGGAGGGGATCATGACCTACCAGCCCGACCGCGCCTACGGCGCCCCTGCTCCCGCCGCCTCCGGCGAGGAGCGCTCGATGATGATGATCGCGCACCTGTCGGCGCCGGTCTCGATGCTGATCAGCGCCGGCTGGCTGCCGTTCCTCGGCCCGCTGCTGGTGTGGCTGTTCTACAAGGACAGGAGCGCGGCGGTGCGCGCCGCCTCGGCCGGCGCCTTCAACTTCAACATCTCGCTCACCATCGCCTCGGTCCTGACCTGGATCAGCGTGATCGTCACGCTCGGGATCGGCTTCCTGTGGGCGATCCCGATCTGGATCGTCCTCTTCGTCCTCATGCTGTGGGCCCACATCAAGGGCGCGGTGCGGGCCTCCAACGGCCAGGTCTACGACTACCCGTTCCAGATCCGCATCCTCAGCTGACCCTGTCCGCCCCTCCGCCCGGCGTGTCAAGCACGACACGCCGGGCGGAGATGTTTTTTTGGCCGAACCCCTTGCGCCCGACGCCCGGAGCGGGTAGACATCTCTCTACGCACTCCCGCGAGGGAGAGCGGGTCGCAAGACTTGTCGAGGATTCGAGCGTCTGCGCCGACGCCCAGAGCGTCGCAAGGACACCTCCGGTGCTGCGGAGGTCGAGCCTCGGGCACCTTGCGCACCGTCCGTCCCAGCACGGTCGGTCAGTGGCCCGCTTCGCGAACTCATACTTCGCGAAGCGGGCCACGCCTTTGCTCAGGCATCAGGCCCTGCCCGCTCATACCCGGCAGGGTCTGCTGTCATGTCTACCGCGCCCGGGCAGCCCGCGGCCGTCTTGCAGGTGGCGTGTCGGTGAACTGCCCGTGCCGGGCTCCCGTCCTTCCGGACCGTCGAGGGTCAGGGGAGGAGCAGCCGGTGGACCACGGTGTCGGCGAGCAGTCTACCGCGCCGGGTGAGCACCACCGCGCCGCCGACCGCGGCCCGCCCGTCGAGGAGCCCGTCGGCGACGAGGCCAGCCACCTCGAGCCGCCCCCGCCCCCGCAGCGTCTCCACCGGCAGCCCCTCCGCCAGCCGCGACCCCAGCAGGACCGACTCGTCGAAGACCTGCCCGGCGTCCAGCACCTCGCGGGCGTGCGCCGGGCTGGCGCCGGATGCCAGCCGGTCGGCGTAGGCGCGCGGGTGCTTGACGTTCCACCAGCGCACGCCGCCGACGTGGCTGTGCGCGCCGGGGCCCACGCCCCACCAGTCGCCGCCGCGCCAGTAGGCCAGGTTGTGCCGGCACTCCCGGCCCGGGCCGCGCGACCAGTTGGAGATCTCGTACCACCCGTAGCCCGCGGCCGCGAGGACCTCGTCGGCGAGCTCGTACTTGTCGGCCTCGTCGTCGTCGTCGGGCGCGGGCACCTCGCCGCGACGCACCTGCCCGGCCAGCCGGGTGCCCTCCTCGACGACGAGGGCGTAGGCGGAGACGTGGTCCGGCTCCAGCGCCACCACGGCGTCGAGGCTGCGCCGCCAGTCCGCCAGGCTCTCCCCCGGCGTGCCGTAGATGAGGTCGAGGCTCACCTGCATCCCCGCCGCCCTCACCGCCGCGACCGCCGCCTCGACGTTGGCCGGGTCGTGCGTGCGGTCCAGCGTCCGCAGCACGTGCGGCACGGCCGACTGCATGCCCAGGCTCACCCGGGTGAAGCCCCGCTCCGCGAGCCGCTCGGCCACCTGCGGCGTCACCGTGTCCGGGTTGGCCTCGGTCGTCACCTCCGCGCCGGGGGCCAGCCCCCACCGCTCGCGTATGCCGTGCACCAGGTCCCCCAGCACGTCCGGCCCGAGCATGGTCGGGGTGCCACCGCCCAGGAAGACGGTCGAGACCGGGGGCGGCGCGCCGGGCGCCAGCACGCGCGCGGCCAGGTCCAACTCGGCGTGGGCGGCGCGCTCGTAGTCCCCCGTCTGCCGCTCCCCCTCCCCCAGCTCGGGCAGCGTGTAGGTGTTGAAGTCGCAGTAGCCGCACCTGACCCGGCAGAAGGGCACGTGGACGTAGACCGAGAAGGTGCGTGACGCCATACCCTCGAGCGCGTGCGCCGGCAGGGCGCCGTCCGCCGGCGCGGGGTCGCCGGGAGGGAACGTGGAGGGCATGCCCCAAGTGTCCCACCTGCACCGGTGGTGCTCGTCCGCGCGCTAGGGTCGGCACGTGCAGCAGCGCCTCCGCGAGTACATCGACCACCTCCGTGAGGAGGGGTACACCGTCCGGGACGACCAGGGGTCGGACCCGGACCTCATCACGCCCGACGGCAGCGCGGTCGACACCTGGCGCGAGGACTACCCCTACGCCGAGCGGATGTCGCGGGACTACTACGAGGTGGAGAAGTGGCTGCTGCAGGTGGAGCTGCTGAAGTTCCAGTACTGGGCCAAGGACAACGACAGCCGGCACATCCTCGTCTTCGAGGGACGTGACGCGGCGGGCAAGGGCGGCTCGATCAAGCGCTTCACCGAGCACCTCAACCCGCGCGGGGCGCGCGTGGTGGCGCTCAACAAGCCGACCGAGGTCGAGGCCGGGCAGTGGTACTTCCAGCGCTACGTGCAGAACCTGCCGACCAGCGGGGAGATGGTGCTCTTCGACCGCAGCTGGTACAACCGGGCCGGCGTCGAGCGGGTGATGGGCTTCTGCTCCAACCGCGAGTACGAGACCTTCATGCGGCACGCGCCGATCTTCGAGCAGATGCTCGTGGAGAGCGACATCACGATCACCAAGTTCTGGTTCTCGGTGACGCGCACCGAGCAGCGCACGCGCTTCGCGATCCGGCAGCTGGACCCCGTGCGGCAGTGGAAGCTCTCGCCGATGGACCTGGAGTCCCTGGACCGGTGGGAGGACTACACCGAGGCCAAGGAGGAGATGTTCCGGCGCACGGACACCGACTGGGCGCCGTGGATCACGATCAAGTCCAACGACAAGAAGCGGGCGCGGATCAACGCGATGCGCCACTTCCTCAGCCAGTTCGAGTACGACGGCAAGGACCACGACGTCGTGCTGCGGCCGGACCCACGGCTGGTCAAGCGGGCCAAGGACACCGTCGGCGACTGAGGAGCGGGCGCGACTGAGGAGCGGGCGCGACTGAGGAGCGGGCGCGACTGAGGAGCGGGGGCAGGCGAGTGCCCCACCTTTCGTGTTCCTGAGGGGCGAGGCGCCACCGGAAGCGGGGCACTCGCCTGGGACAGCGGCGACCTCACCCGTGCCCCGGGAAGTAGTGGCGCCACTCGTCCCTGAGCAGGCCGACCTTCATGCCGCGCTTGCGGAAGATGCGTTCCAGCCTCTGGACGGTCCGTCCCGGCGTCACGTAGATGTCCTTGCTCACCAGCGTGACGATCCGCCACTCCTCGTCCTCGAACTCCTCGCGCCGGTCCAGGTCCGACTCCCACTGGCTCTCGCGCTCGATGTGATGGCGCCCGTCATACTCGACGGCCGTCCGGGTCGGGCGGTCCCCGGCGTCCAGACGCCGCAGCAGAGCGCCCTGGTCGTCCATGAAGCGGATGTCCGTGTCCAGCTCGGGCAGGCCGGAGAGCACCCGCAGCATGCGCGCCCGCGACTCCATGGGTGAGTCGACGCCGCGGCGCACGAGCCCCGCGGCCCGGCGCGCCAACCGTGCTCCGCGCCCGGTCGCCCCCGTGGCCGCGACCACCAGCTGGTCCGGTGTGAACCTGTTGCGCCTGACCATGCTGTCGCCCAGGACCACAAGGTCGAGGAGGTCGAGCCTCGTCGCCAGGTCGAGGAAGGTGTCCAGGGGGCTGGTCACCCGTTGGCCGCGGAAGCGCACCGGGACCCTCGAGGACGAGTGCACGGCGAGATCTGGACGGTCGGGGCGGGAGGTCCCACGTGGGAGGCTGACGTGCAGCCTGGGGTCGTGCGGCACCACTCCGCGGTAGAGGCGTGCCGCGGTGTGGAAGGAGACGAACGCCTGCGGACGGCTCGCCAGCAGCGCGGCCCGAGCCTCCACGTAGCCGTCGACCTTGACGGTCGCCTCGATGTAGATCCCGCGGAGCAGCTGCCGGAAGCGTGCTGAGCGCAGGGAGTGCTCCGTGATTCCGGAGGCGAGCGCAGCCTTCCTGGTGAACGGCATCGTTGTGTCGAGACTCACCCGGCCGACGATCCCCGATCCAGCCTGCTGCCCGCAGAACTTGTCCACAGGTCCGTCATCGCATGACCACGTGGACGTCGTCGCATGACCAGGTGGACGTCGTCGCATGACCAGGTGGACGAGTGCCCCACCTTCTGCGCCCGGAGGCCGGTTCTGCCGCGGTATCCGGGGCACTCGCCGAGAGGGCAGGCTCCGCGAGGGGGCCGGGCGAGAGGGGCGAGAGGCGCTGGGGGTACTACGCCGGGACGTAGGCGAGGTCGGTGATCTCGCGCCCGGCCTCGGTGCCGCGCCGCTCGAAGCGGGTGACGGGCCGCAGCGGGGCACGGTCGGTCGACAGCAGGCGCAGCCCGGGGTGGGCGTCGAGGACCTCGCGCATCGCGACGGCGTAGTCCGCCCAGTCGGTGGCGAGCCGCCACGTGCCGTCCGGCGCGAGCAGCCGCAGCACGGTGTCGGCGAAGGAGGCGCTGACGATCCTGCGCTTGTGGTGGCGCGTCTTGGGCCAGGGGTCGGGGAAGAAGGTCCACAGCTCGTGGACCGACCCGGCCGGCAGCAGCGTGCGCAGCGCCACCTCGGCGTCGACCTCCAGGAAGCGCACGTTGGGCAGCGGCCCGTCGCCGGTCTCGTGCTCCATCTTGGCCAGGGTGTGCCCGATGCCCGGGCGCCACACCTCGAAGGCCAGGAAGTCCCACCCGGGCCGGGCCGCGGCCGCGTGCACCAGCGCGTCGCCGGAGCCGGAGCCCACCTCCACGACCAGCGGCGCGCGCCGCCCGAAGACCGCCTCCACGTCGAGGAGGTATGCCGTGTCGACGACCGTGGACGTGTCGCCGTGCTGGCGCGGCACCTCGAGCACGACCCGGTCGGCAAGGCGGTCCCAGGCGGCCTGGTGGGTGCGCGGCATCCGCCCGCCGCGGCGGGTGAAGGAGCGGGTGCGGGCCAGCGGGCGCGGGCCGATCAGCGGGTTGCCCAGCGCGTAGTGGCCGGGCGGCGTCTCGTCGATGCTCACTTCTTGCCCTTCTCCGCCGCGCCCCCGTCCTGGGAGAGCGCGGCGATGAAGGCCTCCTGCGGCACCTCGACCGAGCCGACCATCTTCATCCGCTTCTTGCCCTCCTTCTGCTTCTCCAGCAGCTTGCGCTTGCGGCTGATGTCACCGCCGTAGCACTTGGCGAGCACGTCCTTGCGGATGGCGCGGATGGTCTCGCGGGCGATGACCCGCGAGCCGATCGCGGCCTGGACCGGCACCTCGAACTGCTGCCTCGGGATGAGCTCCTTGAGCTTGCCGGCCATCTGCACGCCGTAGGCGTAGGCCTTGTCCCGGTGGACGATCGCGCTGAACGCGTCGACGGTGTCGCCCTGCAGCAGGATGTCGACCTTGACCAGGTCGGCCTCCTGCTCCCCGTCGGGCTCGTAGTCGAGGGAGGCGTAGCCGCGGGTGCGCGACTTCAGCGCGTCGAAGAAGTCGAAGACGATCTCGGCCAGCGGCAGCGTGTAGCGCATCTCCACCCGCTCCGGCGAGAGGTAGTCCATGCCGCGCAGGGTGCCGCGCCGCGCCTGGCACAGCTCCATGATCGCGCCGATGAACTCGCTGGGCGCCAGGATCGTGGCCCGCACGACGGGCTCGGTGATCGAGGAGACCTTGCCGGTGGGGAACTCGCTGGGGTTGGTCACGTCCACGTGCGTGCCGTCCTCGAGCACGACGTCGTACTCCACGTTGGGCAGCGTGGAGATCAGCTCGAGGTCGAACTCGCGCTCGAGCCGCTCACGGACGATCTCCAGGTGCAGCATGCCGAGGAAGCCGACGCGGAAGCCGAAGCCCAGCGCGGCGGAGGTCTCCGGCTCGTAGACGAGGGCGGCGTCGTTGAGCTTGAGCTTGTCCAGGGCGTCGCGCAGCACCGGATAGTCCGAGCCGTCGATCGGGTAGAGCCCGGAGAAGACCATCGGACGCGGGTCCTTGTAGCCGCCCAGAGCCTGGGTCGCGCCGCGCGAGGCGCCGGTGACGGTGTCGCCGACCTTGGACTGGCGCACGTCCTTCACGCCGGTGATGAGGTAGCCGACCTCGCCCACGCCCAGGCCCTTGGACGGCACCGGCTCGGGGCTGATGACGCCGATCTCGAGCAGCTCGTGGGTCGCCCTGGTCGACATCATCGCGATCCGCTCGCGCGGGGAGAGGGCGCCGTCCACCACCCGGACGTAGGTGACGACGCCGCGGTAGGTGTCGTAGACCGAGTCGAAGATCATCGCCCGGGCCGGCGCGTCGGCGTCGCCGACCGGCGCCGGGACCAGCTCGACGATCCGGTCGAGCAGCTCCGGGACCCCCTCGCCCGTCTTGCCCGACACGCGCAGCACGTCGGCCGGGTCCCCGCCGATGAGCCCGGCGAGCTCCTCGGCATACTTCTCCGGCTGCGCCGCCGGCAGGTCGATCTTGTTGAGCACGGGGATGATGGTGAGGTCGTTCTCCATCGCCAGGTAGAGGTTGGCGAGCGTCTGCGCCTCGATCCCCTGCGCGGCGTCGACGAGCAGCACCGCACCCTCGCAGGCGGCCAGGCTGCGGCTGACCTCGTAGGTGAAGTCGACGTGGCCAGGCGTGTCGATCATGTTGAGCACGTGCGCGGTGGCGCCGACGCTCCAAGGCATCCGCACCGCCTGGCTCTTGATCGTGATGCCGCGCTCGCGCTCGATGTCCATTCGGTCGAGGTACTGGTCGCGCATCTGCCGCTGGTCCACGACGCCGGTCTCCTGCAGCATGCGGTCGGCCAGCGTCGACTTGCCGTGGTCGATGTGGGCGATGATGCAGAAGTTGCGGATGACGTCCGGCGGCGTCGCGGCGGGCTGGGGCACCGAGCCGGGGCGGGCAAGCGGGGACACTCTGGGTCTCAACCTCGGGTATGTCGTCGGGCCGGGGGACGCTGGTCCCCCGGGCTGGTCACCGGTTCAGTGTCCCACGTCGTGGGTCCCGCGAGGGCCCGCGGCCGTCGAGGTCGGGTCGAGCGAGCGTCCGGCCGGGCTAGTCGAAGCGGACGAAGGCGCGCAGCCGGCCGTCGCCGTGCTCACGCACCTCGCGGTAGCCCAGCGACTCGTAGAAGGCGCGCTGCCGCGGCTCGTCGTCGGTGAGCAGGACCTTCTGGCGGCAGCCGGCGAACGGCTCGAGGGCCGCCTGCACCAGCTGGCGACCGACGCCCTCGCGCTGCAGCTCGGGCCGCACCAGGACGTCCTGCAGGTAGGCGATCGTCACGCCGTCGGAGACCACCCGCGCCAGGCCGAGGAGCTCGTCGCCGTAGCGCGCGGTCACGACGCGGCTCGACCCGCGGACCGCGGCCTCCAGCTGCTCCGGGTCGGCGGTGTAGGTCGTCCACCCCACGGCGTCGTAGAGCTCGACGAGCTCCTCCCGGTCGGGCTGGTCGTCGGCGCTGATGACGATCTCGTGAGCACCCACGGCCCCAGCCTAGTGGGAGCGCGGCCACCCACCGTGGGCGGGGGCCGGGGCCGACCGGGTCGGCGGGCTCCGTCAGGGACGCACGTAGATCCGCCGTCGGTGCGGCACGGCGGCGACGGTCCACCAGGCCGCCAGGCTCAGCAGCGCGAACCCCACCTGCGCCCCGAACGGCCAGGACACCGCCCCGCCGATCCGCTCGGCCCAGGAGGGAGCACCGTCGGCGCCGCGCCGGAGCAGCAGGCCGGACAGCAGGTGCGAGCCGAAGTAGACGAGGAGGGAGTTGCGCCCGAGCGCGACGAGGGGCCAGCCGACCCGGTCACTCACGTGCTCGCTGAGCCGGCGCTGGAGCAGGACGTCGAAGAAGGCGTAGGCGACCAGGAAGATCGCCAGCCCGAGCGCGCCCGCCAGCAGGGCGAAGCTCGGCGTCCACAGGCGCGCGTGTCGCGGTCGTGGACCCACTCCTCGACCGACTGCGCGGGCCGCAGCAGGAGGGTCGTGGACGCGACCACCGCGGCGATCGCGAGCACCACCGCGGCGAGCACCACGAAGGTCGGGACGCCGCGGGCGGGGGCGACGCGCCGACCGGTCGGAGGCATGCGCACACACTAGTGCTGGACCTCGCCGATCATCGGACGCTAGTGTGTGTTTCACTGCACGGATCGTTTCTTCCGCACAACGGAATTTCATTGGAGGTTCCCATGACCGAGCCCACGTCGACCCCCGCCCTCGACCTGCCCGACGGTGTCGAGATCACCGGCGAGATCCGTCCCGGCTACGAGGAGGTGCTCTCCCGCCCGGCCCTCGA
>CAZONQ010000099.1:0-9282 GCA_964581125.1 uncultured Ornithinimicrobium sp. | reverse complement strand
GCCAGCCCGACGCTGGGCTCGCCGTCGGTCCGCGTGTATGCCGTGGGCTCCCGCTCCTCCAGCGTCACCTCCGCGACGTCCCCCAGGGTCGGGACCTCGACCTCGTCCGCCTGCTCCGCGCCGGCGGCCGCCTGCTCGGCCGCCGCGGCAGCGGCCGCGGCCTGCCCGGCCAGCTCAGGGTTCGTCGGGTCGGCGGCGGCCGTCTCGGCCGCGTCGTCCGCGGCCTGCTGCGCCTCGCCCGCGGCGGCCTGGTGCTGGGCGGCGGCCTGCTGCCTGCCCATCACCTGCGGGGTGAGGAGCGGGAGGTCGGCGATCTGCTCGACCGAGCCGAGGCGGGAGCCGACCTGCACGGGCAGCTCGGTCCGCCCGTCGAGGACCGTGCCGCCGGGCATGACCACGCCGTTGGCCTGGAGGACCTGGGCGACGGTGGCGGGGCTGACGCCCTCCCCCTCGGCCAGGTCCTCGTCGAGGTCGACGGTGACGGCCCGGTCGGCGACCCCGGAGAGCGTGACCGCGCGGACGCCGTCGAGGTCCTCGATGTCCGGGACCACGAGCCGCTCGAGCCGGTCGACGAGGTCCTGCTCGTCGACGCCGTCGCCGCCGACCGCGGCCAGCTGGATGATCGGGAAGTCGTCGAGGTTGCCGGCGAAGATCTGCGGGTCGGCGCCGTCCGGCAGGTCCGGCAGCGAGAGCACGGCCCGCTGCAGGTCGGTCTGCCGCGAGCCCATGTCGGTGCCGTAGTCGAGCTCGATGATGACCGACGAGAAGCCGTCGGCGCTGGTCGACTGGACCTCGACCACGTCGTTGAGCCCCTGGGCGGCGATCTCGACCGGCTTGGTGACCTGCTCCTCGACCACCGTGGCGCTCGAGCCGGGGGACGCCGTGGCCACGACGAGCACCGGGAACTGCAGCGAGGGGAAGAGCTCGCGGGGCAGGGCGCTCGCCGACCACAGGCCGGCGACGACGCTGAAGAGCGTGGCGAGGGCGATGAGCGCGCGGTTGCGCACGCTGAACAGCGTGAGTCGTGACATAGGATTGCTAGCCTAAGGCCAACGGTTAGCGTTCGCCTAACTGAATCCAGGCGACGTCCTGGGCGAGGACGAGGAGAGGTGCGGCGCGAGGTGTCGAGGCCCGGGACCGACGGGAGGGCGGAGCTGACCGCCCGCATCACCGCCGCCGAGGCGCGGCTGCACGCGGCGGCGATGCGGCTGGTGCCGCCGCTGCCCGTCCCGGCCGACCTCACGCTGCGCCAGCTGCAGGTGCTGGCCATCCTGCGCCAGGCGCCCGGCTCGACCGGTCAGGACCTCGCCGAGCTCATGGGGGTGTCCACCCCCACGGTCAGCGGGCTGGTCGACCGGGTCGCGTCCAAGGGCTGGGTGGACCGGCGCCAGGACCCCGAGGACCGGCGCCGGGTGCTGCTCCGGCTCACCCCCGAGGCGGAGGCGATGCTCGCCGAGCTCGAGGCGCCCCCGCTCGCGGTCCGCAGCCGGCTGCTCGCCCGGCTGGACGACGGGGAGCTGGCCGCCCTGGCGCGCCTCGTCGACCGGATGCACGAGGAGATGCAGACGCTCGCGGGCGAGCAGGCCCGACCCCTGGACACTACATAAAGTAGTAGGCGTAGGTTGGGGCCATGAACCGCCATGGCGCCCCGTCGTTCAGCGCACCCACGAGCCCCTCGCAGATCCGCACCGTGGTCCTGGTCGGCCCGCAGGGCACCGGCAAGAGCGCCCTGCTGGAGCAGCTCACCAGCGGTGCCGTCGGTCACGTCAAGGAGGCCGAGCAACCCTCGACCGCGCTCGGCGTGGCCAGCGCCGTGCACGAGGAGACCGGGACCGTCGTCACGGTCGTCGACAGCCCCGGCCGGCCCGACTTCGTCGGCGACGTCCGCGCCGGGCTCCGGGCCGCCGACGCGGTCGTCTTCGTGGTCGCGGCTGGCAGCGGCGTGGACGACAACACCCGGATGCTCTGGCGCGAGTGCGACGCGGTGGGCGTGCCGCGGCTCATCGCCGTCACCCAGCTCGAGCTGGCCCGCGCGGACTTCGACAGCGTCGTCGCAGAGTGCCAGCGGATCTTCGGCACCGCGGTCCCGCTCTCGGTGCCGGTCGTCGAGGACCAGCAGCTCACCGCGATCGTCGAGCTCCTTGACGAGACCCGCGTGGACGCCGACGGCACGACCCGGCCGCTCACCGAGGACGAGCGGGCGGCGGTCGAGGACCGGCGCACGCAGCTGGTCGAGGAGATCATCGAGTCCTCCGAGGACGAGACGCTGCTCGACCGCTACCTCGCGGGGGAGGCGCTCGACGTCGAGGGGCTGCGCGCCAACCTGCGCACGGCCACCGCCACCGCCCGCTTCTTCCCGATCGTCGTGGTCAACCCGCCGACCGGTGCCGGCGTGCCCCGTCTCCTCGACCTCGTCGTCGCCGCCTTCCCCTCGCCGGACCAGGCCTGGATGCCGACGGTCACGACGCCCGACGGCGATGACCTCCTCGAGGTCTCCGCCGACCCCGCCGGGCCGCTGGTCGCGGAGGTCGTCCGCACCACGACCGACCCCTACGTGGGTCGGCTCTCGCTCGTGCGCATCTTCTCCGGCACGCTGCGCACGGGCGACCGGCTGCACGTGAGCGGCCATCTCGAGCGGGTCATGGGCCGCGACGTCGTCGGCCACCCCGGCCACGACCGGGACGACGAGCGCGCCGGCCAGATCATGACGCCCGTTCCCGGCGGCTCGCAGCCGCGCGAGGAGGCTATCGCCGGCGAGCTCGTGCTGGTCACCAAGCTCGCCGGGGCCGAGACCGCGGACACCCTCTCCGACCCCGAGCGCCCGGCCCTCGTGGAGCCCTGGCTGCTGCCCGAGCCGCTGCTGCCGCTCGCGATCCGGGCGGCCGCGAGCAAGGACGAGGACAAGCTGGCCGCCGCCCTCGCCCGGCTGACGAGCGAGGACGTCACGCTGCGGCTGGAGCACAACGCCGAGACCCACCAGGTGGTGCTCTGGACGATGGGCCCGGCCCACGTCGACGACGTCCTCGACCAGCTCGCCAACCGCTACAACGTCGAGGTCGACACCGAGCCGGTCAAGACCTCGCTGCGCGAGACCTTCGTCCGCCCGGTCCAGGTGCAGGGCCGCCTCGTCAAGCAGTCCGGCGGCCACGGGCAGTACGCCGTCGTCCAGCTCGAGATCGAGCCGCTCGAGCGGGGCGCCGGCTTCGAGTTCGTCGACAAGGTCGTCGGCGGCGCCGTGCCCCGCCAGTTCATCCCCTCGGTGGAGAAGGGCCTGCGCGCCCAGCTCGCCGAGGGCGTCCTGGCCGGCTACCCCTGCGTCGACGTGCGGGTCCGGCTCGTCGACGGCAAGGCGCACTCCGTCGACTCCTCGGACATGGCCTTCCAGACGGCCGCCGGTATGGCGTTGCGCGAGGCCGCGAACGAGTCCACCGTCGTGCTCCTGGAGCCGGTCGACATGGTCGAGGTCATCGTCGGCGACGAGTACGTCGGCGCCCTCATGGCCGACCTGCGGGGCCGCCGGGCCCAGGTCTTCGGCACCGAGCCGGCCGCTCTGGAGGGGCACACGCTCGTGCGCGCGGAGATCCCGCAGCACGAGCTCTCCCGCTTCCCGATCGACCTGCGCTCCGTCTCGCGGGGATCGGGCTCGTTCACCCGCGAGTTCGTCCGCTACGACTACCTGCCCGCCGCCCGGGCCCGCGAGATCACGGGCTGACCGAACGGGGGCGTGCAGCCACGTCCGACACCGGGAGGCAGGAACCCGCGCGGCGGGTTAGTGTCGAAGGACGGACGAAAGAGGTGGGAAGGATGTCCAGCACCGTGCGGACAGGTCTCGTCTACGGAGCCGTCGCGGTCGTGGTGTTCGTCGTGGGGCTGATCGTCGACTCGGGCCTGGTCCTGCTCCTGGCCGGGGTCGTCGCGGTGGTCGGCGTGGTGCACGCCTTCCGAGCCCGCTCCCTCGACATCGAGGACGCGCAGGCCGAGGCCGAGTCGATGGTCCGGGACGGCAACGCCGAGCCCGAGCGGCACAGCTTCTGAGCGTGGCCCCGGCGGCCGGACCTCAGCCGGCCAGCCCGAGGCGCTCCAGCAGCGGCCCCACCTCGGGGTCGCGCCCGCGGAAGCGGCGGTAGGTCTCGCTCGCGTCGACCGACCCGCCCCGACCGAGGAGCTCGGCGCGGAAACGGTCGCCGGCCGCACGCGTCATACCTCCCGGCTGGTCGTCGGTCGCCTGCTCGCGGAACCACGCGACGGTGTCGGCGTCCATGACCTCGGACCAGAGGTAGGAGTAGTAGCCGGCCGCGTAGCCGCCGCCGAAGATGTGGTGGAAGTAGGCCGACCGGTAGCGCGGCGGGACCAGCGGGAAGGCCACGCCGGCCCGCTCCAGGGCGGCGGCCTCGAAGGCCTCCACGCCGGAGCCGTCCTCCGGCAGCTCCTCCAGCGCCGTCTGGTGCCAGGCCTGGTCCAGCAGCATCGCCTTGAGCAGCTCGAGGGTGTGGTAGCCGGTCTCCTGCCGGCTGGCGACCAGCGCCTCGACCCACTCCTGCGGGAGCGGCTCGCCGGTCTCGTGGTGCCGGGCGTACTGCCGGACGAGCGCCGGCTCCCAGGCCCAGATCTCGTTGACCTGGCTGGGGAACTCGACGAAGTCGCGCGGGACCGAGGTGCCCGAGCGGGAGGGGTAGCGCACGTCGGAGAGCAGCCCGTGCAGGTCGTGGCCGAACTCGTGGAAGAGCGTGATGACGTTGGTCCACGTCATCAGGCTCGGCGAGCCCGGCGCCGGCGGCGGCACGTTGCAGGTGTTGGTGACGACCGGCCGGTCGCCGAGCAGGTGGCTCTGGTCGACGATCGAGGTCATCCACGCGCCACCCTTCTTGTTCGGGCGGGTGTAGGCGTCGATCGCGACGGCGCCGAGCACCGTGCCGTCACCCTCGCGCACCTCGAAGACGCGCGCCTCGTCGGTGTAGCCGACCAGCTCCGGGCGCTCGTGGAAGGTGATCCCGTAGAGCGCGGTCGCGGCGGCGAAGACGCCGTCCTGCAGCACCCGCTCGAACTCGAGGTAGGGCTTGAGCACGTCGGTGTCGAAGGAGGCCTCCGCGGCCTGCTGGGCCGCGAGGAACTGCCAGTCCCACGGCTCGAGCTGCGCCTCCGGCGCCACGGTATGGAGTCGCTCGCGCAGCTCCTCGGCCTCCCGCTCGGCGATGGCCACCACGCCGGGGGCGAGCCGCGCCAGGATGTCGTTGACCGCGTCGGTCGACCCGGCGCAGGTCACCTGGTGGGCGTAGGCGGCGTGGTGCGGGTGGCCCAGCAGCGTCGCGCGCTCGGCGCGGAGCCGGGCGATGCGGACGAGGAGGTCGCGGCTGTCGTGCTCGCCGCCGAGCCCGCGGCCGACCGACGCGCGGTAGAGGCGCTCGCGCAGGCCGCGGTCCTCGAGGCTGTCCAGGAGCGGCTGGCCGGAGGTGTTGACGACGGGCACGAGCCAGCCGTCCAGGTCGCGCGCCTGCGCGGCCTCCCGCAGACCCGCCTTGTCGTCGTCGGTGAGCCCGGCCAGCTCGGCCTCGTCGGTGACGTGGACGGCGGCGGCGTTGCGCCCGGCGGTCAGCGCGGTGTCGAAGGCGGTGGACAGGCCGGCGAGCTCGGCGTTGAGCTCCTTGAGCCGCGCCTGCTCCTCCTCCGGCAGGGCGATGCCGCCGCGCTCGTAGTCCTGCAGCAGCCGGGTCAGCAGGTAGGCGTCCTGCTCGTCGAGCTCGACCTCGCCGGCGTCGGCCCGCTCGCGCAGCGCGACGAGCCGGTCGTAGAGGCCGCGGTCGAGCAGGATCGCGTCCTGGTGCTCGGCCATCCGCGGCGAGAACTCCGCCATGATCGCGTCACGCTCGGGGTTGGTGTCGGCCGACCGGGCGACCCAGAAGGCGTTGATCGTGCGGCCGAGAGTGGCGCCGGTGCGCTCCCAGGCGTGCAGGACGTTCTCGACCGTGGCCGGCTCCGGGTCCTCGGCCAGCGCCCGCAGCTCCTCCAGCTGCTCCCTCATGCCGACGTCGAGCGCCTCGCGCACGTGGGCGTCGGTGATCGCGGCGTAGTCCGGCAGCGCGAAGGGCAGGGTCGAAGGGGAGAGCAGCGGGTTGGTCATCCTCCTATCCCAGCACAGGAGGACGACGACGGCGCGGGCCGACCCTCACCACCAGTCCTCGACCGCCGTGGCCAGCGTCGTCGGCGGCACCAGCTCGCCCACCACCTCCCGGTGCCAGCAGTCGCCCGTCGCGCGCAGCTCGGCCCACGTCGTGAACCGGTAGCGGTAGAGCACCGCCCGCACCGCGACCGGCCGCCGCCCGCCGAAGGGGTCGTGCGCCAGCAGCCCGAGCGTGCGGCGGTCGGCCTCGAGCAGGCGGCGCAGCATCCGCGGCAGCCACGGCCACGCGTAGCGCCGCGACAGCCCCACGAACCACATCTGCCAGTCCAGCCGCAGGTGGTAGGGGGCGAACTGCCGCGGCCACCGCCCCGGGTCCCCGGGCTTGCCCGCGAAGCCGTACTCCCGCCACACCCCCTCCTCGTCCAGCCCCTCGAGCGCGACCTCGTGCCGGATCGTGCCGACGCTCCCGAACGCCCCGTAGGTGTTGACCAGGCGCAGCGGCTCGAAGGAGGCGTTCATCGCCTGGCCGGGGGAGACGAGGTTGAGCACCGGTCGCCGGCTGAGCACGACGACCAGGGCGGTGAGGAGCAGCACCGCGACGACCCAGGGGTATGGGGTGAGGCCGGCCTGCGAGGGCACCAGCCACTCCTCCACGGGGCCGGGCAGGAGGGTCGACCACCACGCGTCGGGCAGCGCCGAGGCGGCGAGCACGACCGCGAGCCAGTTGAGCCAGGCGAAGTTGCCGCTGGCGACGAGCCAGAGCTGGGTGACGAGCATGACCGCGGCGCAGGCCCCGGCGACCGGCTGCGGCAGGAAGAGGCCCCACGGGACGACGAGCTGGGTGACGTGGTTGGCGGCGACCTCGACGCGGTGCAGCGGGCGGGGGAGGTGGTGGAAGAACCAGGAGAGCGGGCCGGGCATCGGCTGGGTCTCGTGGTGGTAGAAGAGGCAGGTCAGGTCCCGCCAGCACGCGTCGCCGCGCATCTTGATCAGCCCGGCGCCGAACTCCAGCCGGAAGAGCACCCAGACCAGCAGCAGCATGCCGAGCCGGGGCGGCGCGGTCCCGGCGTTGCCGAGGAAGACCGCCAGGAAGCCGACCTCGCACAGCAGCGACTCCCAGCCGAAGGACCACCACAGCTGCCCGACGTTGACCACCGACAGGTAGAGCGCCCAGAGCACGAGCCAGACGAGCATGGTGAGCGCCAGCGGCAGCCGGGCGGTCACGCCGACGAGGCAGAGGGCCGACAGCGCCGCGCCGACCCAGCAGACCGCGGCCCAGAGACCGTCGGACCAGGCGCGGTGGAAGAGGCTGGGCGCCTGCCGGAAGCGGACGCGGCGCAGGAAGGTCGGGGCCGGCGTCAGGCCGCGCGAGCCCACGAGCGCCGGGCCCTGGCGCGCCGCCACGACGAAGGCGACGAGATAGACCGCGGCCAGCCCGTGCAGGAAGACCGCCCGCCCCAGCCACGCGTGGTCGGCGACGAACCACTCCATACCCCGACGGTAGGGCGTGCGCGGGTGATCGGCGCGGCGCATAGGGTGCCGCCATGACCGACACCACCGCCGCCCCCGCCCAGGACGCCACGGACGCGAAGGACGCGACGGGCGCGCAGAGCGCAGCGCCCGAGCCGCGGGACCTCATGGTCGAGACCCACCACACCCTCGCGACGGCCGACGGCGAGCTGGCCTACACCGCCCGGACCGGCCGGATCGTCCTGCGCGAGGAGGAGTTCAAGGACGACGTCTTCGAGGGCTGGACGCCGCGCGCCGAGCTGGCGGTCACCTCCTACACGCTCGACCTGCCCGAGGGCGCCGACCTGGGGGAGCGGCCGGTGACCTTCGTCTTCAACGGCGGGCCGGGGTCGAGCTCGGTGTGGCTGCACATGGGGCTGCTCGGGCCGCGGATCGTCGACGCGGGCGAGGTCGACGAGCCGACGCCGCCGCCCTACAGGCTGCTCGACAACCCGCAGACGCTGCTGCGCGCCTCCGACCTGGTCTTCATCGACCCGATGTCGACCGGCCAGTCGCGGGCGGTCAGGGGCGGGAAGGCCAAGGACTTCCACGGCTGGAAGAAGGACGTCGAGCAGGTCGCTGAGCTCATCCGGCTGTGGTGCACGCGCGAGGACCGGTGGATGAGCCCGAAGTTCCTCTGCGGGGAGTCCTACGGCACGACCCGCGCGGTCTCGGTCGCCGAGCACCTCTTCACCCGCTTCGGTATGCAGCTCAACGGGCTGGTCCTCATCTCCAGCGTGCTCGACTTCGGGACCCAGGACTTCCGGTTCCTCAGCCACGACGCGGCCTGCCAGTCCTTCCTGCCGACCTACGCGGCGATCGCGCACTACCACGGCAGGCACGAGGGCCGGGAGCTCTCGGACGTGCTCGCCGAGGCGGAGGAGTTCGCCGGCAGCACCTACCGCTGGGCGCTCGGTCGTGGGCACCGGCTGACCGCGGAGGAGCGCGCCGACGTGCGCGCGCGGCTCGCCGGGCTGACCGGGCTGTCCGAGGACTACCTGGAGCGGTGCGACCTGCGCCCGGAGCACTGGCGCTTCTGCACCGAGCTGCTGCGCGGGGAGGGCCGCACGGTCGGGCGGATCGACGGCCGGATCACCGGCGTGCTGCACTCCGGGATCGCCGAGGGCATGGACGCCGACCCGTCGATCGACGCGATCATGGGCCCCTACGCCGCGGCGATCCACCACTACCTGCGCGGCGAGCTGCGCTCGGAGCTGGACCTGCCCTACGCGGTCTTCTCCGACGCGATCGAGCACTGGTCCTACAAGGAGTTCGAGGGCCGGCCGATCGACGTCACCGACAAGCTCGAGCGGGTCATGCGCGCCAACCCCCACCTGCGGGTGCGGATCGAGTACGGCTACTACGACCTCGCCACCCCCTACGGCGCCGCCGAGGACATGGTCGCCCACCTGCGGCTGCCCGACCAGGCGCTGGACCGGATCGAGCACGCGTGGTTCGAGACCGGCCACATGCCCTACGTCGGCGAGGCCACCCGCGTCGAGGAGGCCGAGGGCATCACCGACTTCGTCCGCCGCGCCTCCACCCCCTGACCACCACCCCCACCCCCACCACCACCACTCCCACCACCCCCACCACCCCGACCGGGCGCACGCTCTGCACGCCCCCCCTTCCCCGACCGGGCGCACGCTCTGCAC